>JANNTQ010000262.1:0-20810 GCA_031394435.1 Betaproteobacteria bacterium | reverse complement strand
GGGGAGCCGGCTGCCCCGCGGCGACCACCACGACGTCCACCGATTTGTCGGAGATCAGCTTCACCAGCGCTTCCTCGTTCGACAAGTAACTCGCATTGGCTTCCGGGATCGGCCCGTCGAACATCATGCGGTAAAGCGTGTGTGTAATCAGGGCCGCGCCGCTGCCCACCAGGCCGCCGTTGATCCTCGCGTTCTTGACATCGTGCAGATAATTCAGCGGCGAGTCGGCCCGGACGATGTAATGTATCTCGGTGTTGTACAACGGCAGGATCACGCGCAGGGGACGGATGATCGTGCCGGCCTCGGCGCTGCCGCCGGCCGCCCGGTCGAGGAATGCCTGGTAAACGTCGGCCTGCACGATCGCGAACTTCACGCCCGGGTCGTAGCGCAGGTGGCGAATGTTGGCCGCCGAACCGTCCGTGGGCAGCACCTCCAGCTGGATATTGGCCGCCGGCGCAACGAGCTTGGCCAGATCGTTGCCGATGGCGAAATAGGTGCCCCGCTCCGATGCGGTGACGATCTTGTAGTCGATCGCCCGTGCGTGCGTCGCGTTCAGCAGACAGATCGCCGCGGCGATGACTGCGCCCGCGAGCCTGGTGGTGCCATGCGTCGTCATGTTCACTCCTTTGTCACATTGGATTCCGGCGTGCACAGCCCAAGCACCGTGAGCGCTTCCGTACACGGCCCCGCGCCGGGTTGTGCGCGTGGGGCGGTCTTGCCGTCCACCGCAGGCGCGGCCCTCGCAGCCATCGCTTGCCCGGGTCGCAGTGTGCAAAGCCCGATGGCCGCGATCGCCTCGGTGCACGGTTCCGCGCGAGGCGCTTCCCGCACGACTGCCTTTCGCGCCGCCGCAGTCTGAGCGTTCGCGCGCGGCGCTGCGGAAGGCACGCGCGCCGCTGCCATGGGCGCGGCCTCCGTTGGCAATGCTGCCGCGCCGGGGAAGGCGGCACCACCATCAGGCTTCACCGCCGGCGCATCGATCGCCGCCGCTATGCGGCCGGCGGAGCTGTCACTGCCAGCGGTCTCGCGCGCGCGCACCTCGCCGCTCGCCGCCGGCGACACTCTCACTTTCGCAATCGGGATGTCGGAATAGGACAGCATTTCATAGGCGCGGTAGCCAAGCACAGCCAGTACCGCCGCCACCACCGCGCCGGCAGCCAGGACGCCAGCGGTGATGCGCAGCGGCGGACGGGTCAACGGCTTGAAGGATTCGACAGCCGCCAAGGCGGGATCTGGCGCGTCTGTCCCGCCTTCCCGCAGCTTGGAGGGTTCGCCAGGCCGCTGTGTGGATTTCGCCGTCGCCTCTGGCATGGCAGTTCTGGAACGAATCTACACCCAAAGCTGCCCGCAGGGTCACCATACGTGCGCGCATGCCGGAAAACACTCGGACTTCGACCCCCGCGGGTCGCAGCCGGCCTCGATCAGGCCGGTGTGCTCGTCGAAAGCCGCGCAGGACACGAAGCCTTCGCTCCAGTCCGGCGCCACATCCAGGTCGTGGCCGCGGCGGCGCAGCTCGTCCAGTACCTTGGCGCCGAACCTGGGTTCGATCCTCACGCGGTTCGGCTCGCTCGCGTGCGGTGTGAAGAAACCCGGCGTGTGCTCAGAAGAAAGGCGCGGCGCCTCGATGGCCTCGGGGATCGACATGCCGAAGGCCGCGCGGCACAGGAAGAACTGCAGCAGCCACTGGCCCTGGTTGTCGCCGCCCATGGTGCCGAAGGCCATCCACGGCTTGCCGTTGCGGAACGCCATCGATGGGGTCAGCGTGGTGCGCGGGCGCTTGCCCGGCGCCACCACGTTCGGATGGTGCGCCGGAGCGAGGTAGAAGGTCATCATGCGCACCGACAGCGGAAAGCCGAGCGGCTCGATCACCTCGGCCGACGAGATCCATGCACCGCTCGGCGTGAAGGAGGCCATGTTGCCTTTCGCGTCCACCGCATCGACGTGCACCGTTCCTGGTCCCCAATCCTTGGGCGTGAGCTGCTCGGCCTCGGGCAACAGCGCCGCGTTGCGCCGCGCGTCTCCCGGCCGCAGCTCGCGGTTCGCGCGCCGCATGTCGATCAGCGCGGCCCGCTTCTTCGTGTAGGCGTCCGACAGCAGGACCTCTCCCGGCACCGATGCCTGCGCCGGGTCGCCGTAGTACTGCTCGCGGTCGGCGTAGGCGAGCTTCAGCGCTTCGATCAGGAGGTGACAATAGTCCGGCGTGCCGAAGCCGATCGACTTCAGGTCGTGCTGCCACATCAGCGCGAGCGCCTGCAACTCGGCCGGGCCCTGCGACCAAAAGCCGGTCTTGAAGAGTTCCGTATCGCCCAGGCGCAGCGACACCGGCGCCTCGATCTTCGTCTCGAAGGCGGCGAGGTCCTCGCGCGCGAGCAGCCCGTCGTGCGCCCTGGAGTATTTCGAGATTTCGGCGGCGATGTCGCCCTGGTAGAAAGCTTCGAGCGGGTCTTTCGCCGCGGCGAGGTATTCGAAGGTGCGCGCGAGGGCGGGATTGCGCAACAGCACGCCGACTTCCGGCGCGCGCCCGCCCGGCAGGTAGAGCTGCGCGCTGCCGGGCCACTCGGACTTGAGGCGTTCCTGCATCGGCGCGATGCCGTATTTGTGCTGGTTGCGCAGGCCTTCGGAGACCGGAAAACCATCCTGCGCCAACTTGATCGCGGGCGCGATGACTGCGGAGAGCGGCATCCTGCCCCAGCGTTGCAGCGCGGTGACCAGTGCGCCGAACGCCGCAGGCACACCGGCGGCAAGGATGCCCGCATCGGGTATGTCGGTCAGGCCGCGCGCGCGGAACGCTTCCGGCGTCGCGCGCGCGGGCGCCGCCATGTTGCCGTTCACCGCGATGACGCGCGCCTCGCCCGCCAGGCGCACGAGGATCGGGCACTCACCGCCGATGGTGTGCATCTGCGGATTCACCAAGCCTTCGACGAACGAGGCTGCCACCGCTGCGTCGATGGCGTTGCCGCCTGCCTTCAGCACGTCCGCGCCCGCGCTGGCCGACAGGTTGCTGTTCGAGGCCACCGCACCGTGCGTGCCCATCAGGCGGGGATGGAAGGTCCTGCTTTCGTTGGGCAGGATGCGATAGGCGCGGCGGCTCATGAAAAAAGGGGTCTGACCCTATTTTTATCCTGGCTGCGCCAGGTCGGCACGCGTGGTGGGGATGGAATACGCCGCGTCCGGCGGCAGCGCGGGGATCGACCGTTCCCAGGCTTCGTACTTGGCACGTAGCGCCGCCAGGTGCTGCGGCTCGCGCTTGGCGAAATTGGCGCGCTCGCGCTCGTCCTTCGACAGGTCGAACAGGAACTCGCCGTCCTCGGTGGCCAGGTACTTCCAGTTGGCGGCGCGCACCGCGCGCTGGTTGCGGTACTTCATGCGCCAGAAAAGGTCGCGCTCGAAGGTCGCGCCCGGATTCTCCAGCAACTTGAGCAGGCTCGCGCCGTCGAGCGGGAAGTCCGCATGCGCCTTTGCGCCCGCCGCCTCGAGGAACGTCGCCACCCAGTCCATGGTGATCGCGAGCTGCGTGGTCACGCCGCCCGGCTTCACCCGCGCCGGCCAGCGCACGATGTAGGGCACGCGGATGCCGCCTTCGAGCAAGTCCATCTTCTTGCCCACCAGCGGCCAGGTGTCGGAGAAGCGCTCGCCGCCGTTGTCGCTGGTAAAGACCACCAGTGTGTTCTCAGGGTCCGGCAGCGCGGCCAGGACCTTGCCGATGCCTTCGTCCATGTGGTGGATCATGGTCTGGTAGGTACGCACCGAGCCGCCATCGACGTGCCAGATCTTCTCGATGCGCTGCGCCTCGGCTTCGTCCGCGCGCGTCTCCCAGGGCCAGTGCGGGGCGCTGTAGTGCAGCGAGAGCAGAAACGGCTTGTCGCGCTTGCGGCTCACGTACTCGACCGCGCGCTGCGTGACCAGGTCAGTGAAGTAGCCGCTGCGGTGGATCTCCGTCTCGCCGTCCCAGAGGTCGTGCACCCCGGCGGTGTCGCAATGCGTGAAGTAGTCGAACCCGCCCGAGAGCGCGCCGAAGAACTGCTGGTAGCCGCTCTTGAGCGGATGGAAATGCGGCGGGTAGCCAAGGTGCCACTTGCCCACCAGCGCGGTGTCGTAGCCCGCGGCGCCCAGCAGGGAAGGCAGCGTGGGATGCGAGGGCGGCAGGCCGAGCACGCTGCTGCCGCGCGACCGGCTGGAGATGGGCTCGTCGGCACCGCCGCGCAGCCGGTGCTGCCAGCGCCCGGTCATCAGCGCGAAGCGCGTCGGCGAGCAGACCGAGGAATTGGCGTAGCCGTCGGTGAAACGCAGCCCCTCGGCCGCCATCCGGTCGAGCACCGGGGAGCAGGCTGACCTGCCGCCATAACAGCCCAGATCGGCGTAGCCGAGGTCGTCGGCGAGGATGAAGA
Organism: Betaproteobacteria bacterium; assembly: GCA_031394435.1. GTDB lineage: Bacteria > Pseudomonadota > Gammaproteobacteria > Burkholderiales > SG8-39 > JAABQT01. The sequence continues at coordinate 16,422 of JANNTQ010000262.1, read as the reverse complement.
CGAAATTCGGGCGCATGGGCGGAGTCTATCCGCCCCGCCGCGCCTAGCGCTTCTGTTTCGCCTCGTAGTCGGCGACCGCCTTCTTCAGTTCGCTGTATTCGCTGCAGCCGAAAAAGCACAGCTTGTCGAGCTGCGCCAGGTGTTCCTTCGCCTTGCCGAGATTGCCGATCATCAGGTAGGCCTCGCCGATGTACTCGTGCGCCCCCTGGTGCCTGGCGTTGAGGCGCAGCGCCTCGTTGTAGTGCTTGAACACGAGGTCCAAATTGGGATTCGCACCTTTCCGCACCGAATAGGCATACAGGTTGTGGTAGTCGGCGTTACCGGGCGTCTTGGCGAGCGCATCGCGCAAGATCCCGCTGGCGGCGGCCCAGTCCTTGCGGGAAGTCGCCTCCCCGACCTGTAGCAACACGGGGTCGGCGGGGGCGCCGGGAACACTGCTGCCGTCCGCATCACCTGCGGCCTGTACCGCCACGGGAATCGATAGCAGCGCTATGATCAATGGACGGAAACTGACTTTCATGCGTTCTCCCTTCATGACCCGGACCCTTCTGGCCTCGCTGGCACTAACACTGGCCGCCGGCACCGCATTCCCGGCCCCGCCCGCCTCGCGCGAGGAGGCGCTCGCCGCCCTTGAGAATCCGGTGACGGAGCGGCGCGCCGAGGCCGTGGTTTGGATCGCGAACCACGGCCGCATGTATGATACCGCCCTGCTGCTTAAACGCCTGCAGGACGAGAGCCCCTTCGTGCGCGGCTACGCCGAGCGCGGCCTGTGGCTGCTGTGGAGCCGGTCCGGCGATGCCGATATCGACCGCGTCATGGCGCAGGGGGTGGAGGAGATGCAAGCCGGGCGCCACGTCGAGGCCATCGCCACGTTCTCCGAGGTGATCCGGCGCCGGCCGGCATTCGCCGAGGGCTGGAACAAGCGCGCCACCGTGTACTACCTGGCGGGCGAGTACCGCAAGTCGCTCGCCGACTGCGACGAGGTGCTCAAGCGCAACCCGCAGCACTTTGGCGCCATCTCGGGCTATGGCCAGATCCATTTCCAGCTTGAGGATTACGAAAACGCCATCGCCTGGTGGCGCCGCGCGCTCGAGGTGAACCCCAACATGTTCGGTGTGGAACTGAATATCAAGGGCGCCGAACAGCTGCTCAAGCAAAAACGCGCGCGCAGCACCTAGGAAATTGGCAGCCTGAAGAAAAGGGGAACACCATGAGAATCGCCATTGCCTTGCTGCTCGCGCTTGCCGCTGCGGCCGTCCAAGCACAAAACTATCCCGTCCGCCCGGTGAAAGTCATCGTGCCCTTCGGCGCCGGCGGCCCGGCCGACAACTACGCCCGTTTTCTCGGCCAACGGCTACAGGAGCCGCTCGGCCAGCCTTTCGTGGTGGAAAACCGCCCTGGAGGCGGCTCGGTAATTGGCACTGACGCGGTGGCCAAGTCGCCCGCCGATGGCTACACGCTGCTGCTGATGTCGAACACCCACACGGCGAACGAGACCCTGATCCCGCAAAAGCCTTTCGCATTGCTGCGCGACCTGGCGCCGGTGGCGCCGATCAATTACTCCGACCTGCTGCTGGTGGTGCACCCCTCGGTGCCCGCCGGCAACCTGCAGGAACTGATCGCGCTGGCGAAGAGCCAGCCCGGGAAAATGAACTACGCCTCCTCCGGCCCGGGCACGCCCTACCACATGGCCGGCGAGCTGTTCAAGGCGATGGCCGGCATCGACGTGGTGCATGTGCCCTACAAAGGCAGCGACGGCGCGCGTCTCGGCATCCTCGGCGGCCAGGTGCAGATGATGTTCGATGCCATCACCACCATGACGCCGCACGTGCGCGCCGGCAAACTCAAGGGTATCGGCACCAGCGGCCGCGCGCGCTCGAGCGTGCTGCCCGAGACGCCCACGGTGTCCGAGGCAGGCGTGGCGGGCTACGAGGCGACGATCTGGCTCGGCGTGATGGCGCCCGCCGGCACGCCCAAGCCGGTCGTCGACCGGCTGAACGCCGAGATCGGCAAGATCACCGGCAGCAGCGAAGTGAAGGAAGTTTGGGCGAAACAGGGCGCCACCGCGATGAGCATGACGCCAGAGCAGTTCGGCTTGTACCTGCGCGAAGACATCGCCAAGTGGGCGAAGGTCATCGCGCAGGCGGGAATCAAGCTCGACTAGACGTAGCTCGCCGACGCCGTGTCGGCGTCCACCGGCTTGCCGGTGAGGTAGCCCTGCACGAAATCGCAGCCGAGCGCGGCGAGAAAGTCGCGCTGCGCCTCGGTCTCCACGCCCGCGGCGATCACCTTCAGGCCCAGCGCATGCGCCAGGCCGACGATGCCGGCGGCCAGCGCCTTGGCATTCTCGTCCGCCGGCAGGTCGGCGACGAACGAGCGGTCGATCTTGAGCCGGTCCACCGGGTAGCGACGCAGCGAGGCGAGGCTCGAGGAGCCGGTGCCAAAGTCGTCGATCACCAGCGACACCCCCAGTTCCTTCAGCTTGCGCAGCGTGCTCGCGGCGACGTCCGCCTGCTGCAACGCCGTGGCCTCGGTGACTTCGAGCACCAGCAGCGGCGCCGGCAACCCGCTGTCGGCCAGCACACGGCGCACCAGCTCGATCAGCTTGGGATCGCCGAACTGCCGCGACGACAGCTTGACCGCCACCTGCACGCCGTGCTCGGCGCCGATGAAGGTGCCCCAGCGGCAGGCCTCGCGCAGCACCCACTCGCCGATGCCCACGATCAGCCCGGTGTCCTCGGCGAGCTGCATGAATTCGGCGGGCAGCACCACGCCCCTGGCGGGATGCTGCCAGCGCACCAGCGCCTCGTGCGCCACCACCGCGCCGCCCATGAGTAGCACGCTCGGCTGGTAGTGCACCAGCAGCTCGCCCTTGTGCAGGGCGCGGCGCAAGTCGCTCTCCAGCGACAGGCGGCGCGCGGCCACCTGATTCATCTGCTCGGTGAAGAACTGGTAGTTGGCGCGGCCAGACTCCTTGGCGTGGTACATGGCCGCGTCGGCATTGCGGATCAAAGCCTCGGCGTCGCGGCCGTCGTCCGGGAACACGGCGATGCCGATGGAGGGCGTCACGATCAGGTCGCGGTCCGCCGCGCGCACCGGCTGCGACAGGGTTTCGATGATCTTCTGCGCCACGCCCGCCGCGTCGGTGGAGCGCTTGGCTTCCTGCAGCACCACCACGAACTCGTCGCCGCCGACTCGGCACACGGTATCGCCGATGCGCAGCTGCTTCACCAGGCGCTGCGCCACTTCCTGCAGCACCTGATCGCCCGCCGTATGGCCGAGCGAATCGTTGATCGCCTTGAAGCGGTCCAGGTCGATGAACATCACCGCAGTCTGATTGCGGTTGCGCTGGCTGAGCGCCAGCGCCTGCGTCAGGCGGTCTTCCAGCAGACGCCGGTTGGGCAGGCCGGTGAGCGCGTCGTGGTCGGCAAGATGCTGCGCCCGCTCCTCGGCCTGGCGGCGGTCGCCGATCTCGGCGCCGAGGCGCTCGTTGGCGGCCTTCAGCTCGGCAGTGCGCTCGGCTACCGCGCGCTCCAGCGACTCGCGCGCGCGCTTGGACTCGGTGATGTCCTCGAACAGCCACACCGTGCCCTTGGACGGGTCGCCGGATTGCAGCGCATGGCCCGCCAACCGGCACCAGAAGCCCGAGCCGTCGCGCCGCCGCAGCCACTGTTCGCGCGTATGCGTCTGCCCGCGGTCGAGCTCCGTATAGTGGCTCTCCGCCTGGGCGAATTCCTCGTCGGTGAAGTAGAACTGCCGGGTCGGCGCGCCCGTTACCTCGCCCGCGTCGTAGCCGAACAGCTCCTCGAAGCGGCGGTTGCAGCGCAGCACCTTGCGCTCGCGCGAGAAGGATATGCCGACCACCACGTTGTTGAGCAGCGCTTCCTGCTCCGCGATCAGCCGCTGCAGCTCGTCGCTGGCGCGCCGCTGCTCGGTGATGTCCTCGTTGGTCCACACCGAGCCCTTGTGCGGCTCGCGCGAATCGATGGCGCGGCCAATGGTCCGCACCCACATCGTACTGCCGTCCTTGCGCTTGCGGGGCGCCACGCCCTGGTAGGGAATGCCGCTGCGGAAAAGCGCGTACGCCTCCTCCGTCTTGCGGTAGTCCTCCTCGGAGACGTAGAAGTCCGAGGTCGGCTTTCCTTGCAGCTCGCCGGGGGCGTAGCCGTACATCTGCTCGTAGCGGGCATTGCAGCGTACGACGCGCCGCTCGCGCACGAACACGATGCCGATGGACGCCGTCTCGAAGATCGCCTCCTGCTCGCGCAGCAGCCGCGCCACGTCGTCGCCGTGCCGCCTGCGCTCGGTGACGTCCTCGACGATCCACACCGTGCCCTGGCGCGGATCGCTGGTGCTGATCGCCTTGGCGATCATGCGGCCAAGGAAGGTGGAGCCGTCCTTGCGACGCATCTCCCAGTCGAGGTCCAGCTGCTTGCCGGCGGAGAGCACCGGCACCGCGATGCGGCCGAGCGCCTCGTAGCTCTCGCGCGACGTGTAAACCGCCTCGCCCGGCTGGCCGATCAGCTCGTCGGGCTGCCAGCCGAACATCTCGGCGAACATCGGGTTGCAGAGGAAGAACTTGCGATCGCGGGTGAAGGCGATGCCGATGGAAGCGTTGGCCAGCACCGCCTCGTACTCCAACTGCGTGAAGCGCGTGCGCCCGGCGTAGCTCGCCGGCGGCTGCTCGACGCTCGAGGAAGCAGGCGTGCGGTCGTTCATCGTGCCGCCGCCAGCAGGTCGAAGTCGCGGGCGTACTCGCGCATTCGCGCGATGGCGATCTGCCGCTGGCGCGCGCTCAGCGTGCGCTCCAGTTCGGTGAGCATGGCGAACATTCCATCCATGAACGCCCGGTTGGCGGTGGCCAGGGCAGGCTCGCGGCCGCGCTCCCACTCCGCCGCCCAGTCGGCCAGGCGCCGCCCGCTCTCCTTCGCGCGCAACATCGCGAGCAGCTCCGCTTGCCGCCGCCGGCGTTCGCGGTCGCGCAGCTCGCCGTTGAGCGGCGCGCCGTCGTTGAACTGCCGCACGCGCTCGCGCTGCGCATCGCTCAGCTCCCCCAGCCAGTCTTCCAGTGAGTGCAGCATGCGCTTCAGGCGGCGGCTCCTGCGCTCCTCGGGCGTGCCCTCGAGCGCTTCGCGCGCGAACTTGCGATTTTCCTCCGTGAAGCGCCGTTCGAGGTGCCCGATCTGTGCCGGCGAGGCGCGGTCGAGAAAGTCCCCGAGCTCGGCGCCGGCGCGGCGCAGGCCCTCGCGCGACTGCTGCCTGATGGCATCGTAACCCCAAACCAGATCGGCCTGCGTGGCGCCGCGCGCGAGGCGCGCGCCCGCCTCGTCGGCGAGCCGTGCGTACTGCGGCAGCGCCTGCGCGCGGTGCCAGGCGAGGAATGCCGCCAGGCGCGTGTTGAACTCCTCCGCCTGCGCGTCGCTCAGGTCGAAGTAGCTCCCGGCCCGCCAGCGTAGCCAGGTGTCAGCGTTGTTGTAGGCGAACTCGAATGCGCTGCAGCCAGCGAGCAGGACCAGAAGCCACGTCGCGGCCAGGCGCCGGATCACCAGTAGGTCTCCACCGAGATGTGACCCGGGGCACGCCGGCGGTGCTTGCGCATGCCGCGCTCGACCAGCGCCGCCGTCACGTCGGCCACCATTTCAGGATTGCCGCAGAGCATGGCGTGCGAGAGCTCGGCCGACAGCTCCGTTTGCGCGGCGCGCTCCAGCCGGCCGTCGCGGATGGCCGCCGGCACTCGCCCCTCGAGCGTGCCCGCCGCTTTCTCGCGGCTGACGAAGGCGACGCGGCGGAACTGCCCGCTGCGCGCGTCGCCAATCGACTTGAGCAGTTCGTCATACACCTGCTCGGCCGCGGTGCGCGTCGCATGCACCAGGGTCACGCGCTTGAAGCGCTGCCAGGGCGCTTCCGTGCGCAGGATGGAAAGGAAGGGCCCCAATCCCGTACCGGTCGAGATCAGCCACAGGTTCTCCGCATCCGGCACCTCGGCGAGCACGAGGAAGCCGGCGGGGTTCGGCGCGACGAACACCGGGTCTCCAGCGCCGAGCGCCGCGAGGCGCGGCGACAGAGGCCCCGCCTGCACCACGTTGTAGTAGAACTCCTGCGGCTCAGCTCCGGGCGGGTTGACCAGCGAATAGGGCCGCGCGATGCGCTCGCCGCCGACATCCAGCGCGAGCTTGGTGAACTGGCCTGCCGCAAAGCGGCCGAGCGGCGCCGCCACCTGCAGGCTGCAAAGGCGCTCGCTCCAGCGTTTCTGGCCGACCACCCGGCCTTCGAGCCATTTGCTCATGGATCCTGGATTATATTCGGGCGGTGAGCGCGCTCATTCCGTTCGCCGACGGCGGTTACGCCTACCTCGAGGGGGTATTGCCGTATTCGCAGGGCGTGGTCGCGCTGCCGGGCTTTGCCATCGAGCGGGCGCGCTTCGCGCGCACCGTGCCGATGGCCGAAGGCTTTCGGCGCATCGCCGAATTCCTCGCTGCGCGGGGTCGGCCGCGGTCCGCGCTGTGCGCCGCGGAGCTGCGCTCGCCTAGGCCCTTCAGCTTCGGCGGCTTCGGCGAGTTCAACCGCGGCTATGTCGCGGTGCTCGCGGATTGGGGAATCTTCCGCGACCATCGCAACCCGGTGGCCCGCTCCAACGTGGCGCCCGAGATCGATCCACCGCGGGAGCCCGGCTTCCACGCCTTCTGCTATGCCGTACCGGTGCCGCGTGCCGCGCCGAGCTTTGTCGTCGCCGGCAGCGGCGAATGGCCCGAGGGCAGCCGCTTTCCCGAGGATGTCGTGGCGCGCGGCGACCTTTCGCCGGCGGGCCTGGCGGCCAAGGCGCGCTGGGTGCTGGACATGATGTCCAGCCGCCTGCGCGGCCTGGGCGCATCCTGGGACGCGGCCAGCGCGACTCAGGTGTACACGGTGCACGACTTCCATCCGCTGGTGCGCGAAATCGCGGCGCGCGCCGCCGGCAGCAGCCTGGCGTGGCACTACTGCCGTCCGCCGATCGTCGAGATCGAGTTCGAGATGGACCTGCGGAGCGTCAACTGCGAGCGGAGGCTGGCCTAGTGCCGCGCCTGTGCCAGGCCTCGAGCGCCGCGCCGAGGATGCCCTTGGGCATGTAGATGATGAACAGCACCAGCATCAGCCCGTAGATCGCCAGGTCCAGGGCCGGGAACTGCTTGAACGCGTCGCCGAGCGCAAGGCGCAGGCCTTCGGCGAGCAGCAGCGTGAATACCGCGCCCACGGTGGGCCCGAGCATCACGAACATGCCGCCGGCGATCACGCCGAACACCATCTGCAGGCTGATGCCGATGCCGGACACCGTCTCGGGATTGATATAGAGCTGGTACTGCGCGTACAGGGCGCCGCCAACGCTCGTCATTACCGCCGAAATCAGCGTGACGAACAGTTTCGAGCGCGTCACGTTGATGCCGATCGAGGCGGCGGCATCCTCCTCCTGGCTGATTGCCTCGAGCGCGAGGCGTGTCATGCCGCGGTCCACCTTCGCCCAGATCCACAGCGCCGCGAGCCAGAACACGAGGATGATGTAGAACCAGACGATCTTTTCCGAGAACTGCAGCGCGCCCAGCGACCAGGCGTTGCCCTGCGCCAGCGCGGTGTTCGGCGTCGCGCCCAGCGAGCCGCCGGTCTGGTCGCGCAGCGCGACGATGAGCAGGCGCGTGACTTCCGACAACGCGAGCGTCACCAGCGCGAAATAGTGGCCGACGATCTTGAAGCGAAAGCACGGAATGCCGATGACCAGCGCCACCAGCACCGACACCAGGACCCCGGCAAGCGCACCGAGCCAGGGCGAGACGCCGAAGTGGTTCCACAGCATCACCACCGCGTAGGCGCCGATGCCGAGGAAGGCGCCGTGGCCGAAGCTCACCATGCCCAGGCGCCCCATGATGGACCAGCTCGTATACACGTAGGCCCACAGCAGGCACATGATGATCAGGTGCAGGGGATAGTTGCCGATGCCGCTGAGCGGCACCGCCGCCAGCAGCACAAGCCCGACCAAGGCGAGCGTCTTCAACATTACTTCCCGCCGAGGATGCCCTGCGGGCGCCAGAACATCACGGCGATGAAGAACACGAAGGCGATCACGTAGCCCCACTCGATGTGGAAGAAGAACCCGCCCACCGAGATGAACTGGGCGAAGATGAAGGCCGCGATCAGCCCGCCCAGCATGTTCCCCAGGCCGCCGAGCACGCAGATGAGGAAGGTGATCGGGCCGAACGACAGTCCGATCGCGGGATGGATGTCGTATTGCAGCACCAGCAGGCAGCCGCCCAGGCCCGCCAGCGCGCCGCCGAGCGCCGAGGTGATGGTGAAGATGCGGCCCGGGTTGACGCCCATCAGCGGCATGATCTGCCGGTCCTGGCTGATGGCGCGGATCGCAGTGCCGACGTAGGTGCGGGTGAGGAACAGGTAGGTGGCCGCGACGCCCGCCACCGCCACCGCGAACGCGATCAGGCGCGGCGCGGAGAAGGACATCTCGCCGAACGCGAGCGGCGCCATCTTCACGCCGAGGTTCTTGAATTCGATGCCGAAGGCGAGCGTCGCCGCCGCCTGCAGGAAGAACAGCATGCCGCCGGTCACCAGCAGCTGGTTGATCGGCTCGGCGGCGAGCACCGGCCGGATGACGAACTGGTGCATGAGCGCGCCGAGCAGGGCGACGATGGCGATGCCCGCGGCCATGGCGGCGAGCAGCGGCCAATGCTGCTGCACGTGCAGCGCGTAGACCGCGTACATGCCGATCATGATCATCTCGGCGTAGCAGATCCACACCACGTCGATCACGCCGAAGATCAGGTTGAGGCCGAGCGAGAGCAGCGCGAGCAGGCCGCCCAGCAGGACGCCGTTGAGAACGGCTTCGAGCAGAAAAATGTCGAAAACGTCCATCAGATCCCCAGGTAGGCCTTGCGGATTTCGTTGGAGGCGAGCAGCTCGGCCGAGGTGCCGCTCGACTTGATGCGCCCGGTCTCCAGCAGGTAGGCGCGGTCCACCACCTTGAGCACCTGGCGGATGTTCTGCTCGACGATGAGCACGGTGTAGCCTTCGGCGCAGATCCTTTTCACCATCTGCATGATCGACTGCACGATGACCGGCGCGAGTCCCGCGGAGGGCTCGTCCAGCAACAGCAGCTTCGGCCCGGACATCAATGCGCGGCCGATGGCGCACATCTGCTGCTCGCCGCCCGAAAGCGTGCCGGCGAGCTGTGCGCGCCGCTCCCGCATGCGCGGAAAGAGCGAATAAACGAATTCGCGCCGTTGCGGAAACTTGTTTCTCGCGGCGGGAAGAAAGGCTCCCATCTTCAGGTTTTCCTCCACCGTGAGGCGGGGAAACAGGCGCCGGTTCTCCGGCACCTGCGAAATGCCGCGGGCGATCACCTCGTGCGCCGCCACCCGCTTCAGCGAGCGCCCCTCCATGGTCACCTCGCCCGCGGTGAGATCGATCAGCTTCGAGATTGCGCGCAGCAGCGTGGTCTTGCCCGCGCCATTGGGCCCGATCACCGCGACCGATTCGCCCGCCCTGACCTCCATGCTGACCCCGAACAGGGCCTGGAACGATCCGTAGCCGGCGGAGACGGCGGTGAGCGCGAGCATCAGGCGGTCCGGTCCGCGACGGTCTTCTGCACGTCGACGGCATCGGTCCCCAGGTACACCTCGATGACCTTCGGGTCGTGCGCCACTTCGGCCGGCTTGCCTTGTGCGATGACCTCGCCATGATCCAGGACGATGCAGCGATCCACCACGCGCATCAGCACGCCCATGATGTGCTCGACCCAGATGATGGTGACGCCCTTTTCCCTGCGGATCAGGGCCAGCATGTCAGCGGCTTGCTCCATCTCGGACTGGTCCAGCCCGCCCAGCGACTCGTCCGCCAGCAGCACCTTGGGCTGGGTCGCAAGCGCCCGCGCCAGTTCGAGCTTCTTCAGGCCCGCAGCGCCGAGGCCATCGACGCGCGCCTGCGGCCCGCTCGGCAGATTGACCAGTTCCAGCGCTTCGCGCGCCATCGCCCAGGCCTTGTCGCGCGGCGGATGCTGGCCCCTGCCATAGAACGCTGCCAGCGCCACGTTTTCCAGCAACGACAACCTGCGGAACGGACGGGGGATCTGGAAAGTGCGCGCGATGCCGCGATGCGACACCGCGGCGGGCGCAAGGCCGCCGATTTCCTCGCCGAGGAAGCGTACCGAGCCGCCGTTCGGCGCGTACAGCCCGGCGATGACGTTGAAGGTGGTGCTCTTGCCCGAGCCGTTCGGCCCGATCAGGCCGAGGGTCTCGCCCTGCTCGAGCCGGAACGAAACGTTCGAGACCGCCGCAAATCCGCCGAAGCGCTTGGTCAGGCCGCTGACTTCAAGCACTTCCTCTACTGCCCGTAGGGATGTCCTTTGGGGAAGGGAAACAATGGATCCGTGGTGCGGATCGCCGTCGGCCAGGCGATGTAAGTGCGGCCGTTGACATACTGCATGACTACCATCGCGGAACGCTCGTTCTGCCCCGCCATGGCGTGACCCGGCGGGAAGAATTTCACGCCGTAGCCCTGGATGGTGCCGCCCACCGGAATGTCGGTCTCGAGCGAGGCCTTCCTCAGCGCCTCGGGGTCAATGCCGCCGTGCTTCTTGATCGCGCGCGGCAGCACGTCGTTGAAGAAGATCCACGACTGGTTGAAACCCATGGACGCATGCGGTGGGACATCCGCCGGCCCCTTCACCGCCTGGTAGCGCTTCACCATTTCCTTGGTGAGATAACCCAGCCCCGGCTTGATGGTCTTCGGGTCGAGCAGTTGAGCCGCCACCGGGTCGACGTTGAGGAAGTAGTTGACGTCGGCGCCGAATGTTTCGGTCAGCTTGCCGATCTGGCCGTAGCCCGCGCCATGGCCAATGATCGCCTTGAACTTCAGCCCCTGCTCGCGCGACTGGCGCAGGAACAGCGTGATGTCCGGGTTGTAGCCGGTGTGCAACAGCACGTCCGCGCGCGCGCGCTTGAGCTTGGTCACCAAACTCGACAGATCGGGGGCATTGGCAGCATAACCCTCCTTCAGCACCACGTTGATGCCGCGCGCTTTGCACACGGCCTCATTACCCTGAGCCACGCCCACCCCGTAGGGTCCATCCTCGTAAATGATCGCCACCTTGACGTTCTTCTGATCCATACCGAGCTTGCCCTTGGCATTCTCGGCAATGAACGAGCAGGATGCCTCGCCGAACTGGTCCGAATGCACCTGCGGCCGGAACACGTAGGAGAGGTTCTTGTTCTTGAACACATCCGAGGCGATGCAGACATTGGCCCACATGAATTGCTTCGCGGCGTTCACGCGCTGCGCCATCGGCACGCAGTGCGCGCTCGAGAACACGCCCATGATCAGGTTGACCTTCTCCTGCTCGAGCAGCCGCGTCGCCTCGTTGATCGCGACCTCGGCCTTTGATTGCGCGTCGGCGTAGATCGGCACGATCTTGTAGCCCTCGACCCCACCGCGCTCGTTCAGCATGTCGATCGCGATCTTGGTGCCGAGTCCCGCGGCTTCCGAGCCGCCGGCGGCGAAGACGCCCGTGTAGTCGTAGATCACCCCGACCTTGATCTCCTTCTGCTGCGCTTGCGCACCGAACGCGAGCGAAAGAGCGGCTGCCGCAAGAATGCTGCGTTGCAATGTCATGATTTTCTCTCCCGAGGATGGTCTGCAGTGTTTCAAAGGCTGCCGGCAGTGTCAATCGTTCCGGGTGCATTGCCCGCTTTTCCGTGACATGTGACAATAACTCGATGAGCCTGCCCGCCCGACGCGGCCGCCCCGCCAAGCCCGACGCCCTGAGCGCCGCGGAGCGCACGCGACGCTATCGCGCGCGACGCCGTGCACTCGGCTTGAAGCCGAAGATGGTGTGGGCGCCGGTCGAGCAGCTGGAACCCCTCGCGACCTACCCTTCGCTGGATGCGCTGCGCGAGGCGCGCCGCCGCGCGCGCGAACAGGCTGCCCGGGCCGCGGCCATCGAGACATTGCGCTGCCTGCGCCGCCGCGGCGTGCGGGCGGGCGTTTTCGGCTCGCTCGCGACGGGCCGGTTCGGCCTGCACTCGGATGTCGATTTCGTCGTTCTCGAATGCCCGCCGTCGCTGCGCTACCGGATCGAGACGGACGTCGAGCACTGCATGCAGGGCATACCGTTCGATGTAGCCTATGCCGACGAGATGAGCGAGGCGTGGCGCTCGCGCGCACTCGCCGCAATGCGCGATGAGTCCGCTCTTCGCTGAAATCACGGCGGTCCTCGACAAAGCTGCAGCCGAGGCAGCGCGCGCGCAGCGCACCGCGGAGCGCCTGTCACGCGCCCGTGCCGATGCGCTCGGGCAATGGATTCACCTCACCGCCATCGCGAGCGGCATCGAACATGCCTACAGCGGCATGGAACAGGCGTTCAGGATCATCGCCGCGGAAATCGACGGCGCAGTACCCGCGACAGAGGATTGGCATGCACGCCTGTGCGCGTTGATGTTCACGCCGGTTCCCGGACGCCGCCCCGCGGTGCTGCCCGCGGCATTGCGCCAGGATCTGGACGACCTGCGCGCCTTCCGGCACCGTGTTCGCAATCTCTACGGCAGCGAGTTGCTCGCTGCGGTGGTGATGGAAAAAGCTGCGCGCGCGCCGGCGATCATGGCGCAAGTGCGCCGCGCCTTGCGCGTCTTCGAAACCGCCGTTACCGGGTCACCGCGGCGCCGGAAAACCCGCGACCGCGGCTGAGCTCGGCGCCGTTCATGCCGTTGGGCGTTATGCGCGGATCAGGTCGGCCGCCTTCTCCGCGATCGCGATGACCGCTGCGTTGGTGTTGCCCGAAACCACAGATGGCATTACCGAGGCATCCACGACGCGCAGTCCCTCGAGTCCTTTCGCCCGCAATTTCGAATCCACGACCGTGTCGGCGCCGGTTCCCATTTTCGCTGTGCAGGTCGGGTGATAGATGGTGGATCCCGTCTCGCGGAAGTACGCGAGCCACTCGTCGTCCGACTGCACCTGCGCCCCCGGCATGTATTCCGCTGCGATGTAGGGCCGCATCGCCGGCTGGTCGAGGATGCGGCGCAAGAGGCGCATGCCCTCGATCATGCTGCGCCGGTCGTGCTCGGTAGCGAGATAGTTGTAGCGGATCGCGGGCGGCACGCGCGGATCGGCCGAGCGGATGCGCACCGAGCCGCGTGAACTCGGACGCAGATGGCAGATCGAAGCGGTGAAGCCCGAGAACGGGTGCAGCTTCTCGCCCATGCGGTCCAGGCTGAAGGTGAGGAAATGCGTTTGCACGTCGGGGCGCTTCAGTTCCGGCCGCGTGCGCCAGAAGCCTCCGGCATAGCCCGCGCTCACCGCGAGCGGCCCCTTGCGCAGGAACGCGTAGCGCAAGCCCATCCGCGCCATGCGCCAGATGCTCTGCATGTCGTCGTTGACCGTGATAGGCCGCGTGCATTTCAGCACGATGCGCGCCTGGAAGTGGTCCTGCAGGTGTTCGCCGACTTGCGGCTGGTCCAGCACGACGGGGATGCCGTGCTCGCGCAGCAGAGGTGCCGGCCCGACCCCCGAGAGCTGCAGCAACTGCGGGGTGTTGATCGCGCCGCCGGAAAGTATGATTTCCCGCTCGGCCTTCACTGCCACTTTTTCCGCGTCCTTGAGATATTCGACCCCGACCGCTTTCCTGCCATCGAACAACAGCTTTGCAACCAGAGCGCCGGTGAGCACCGTCAGGTTGGCCCTGTGCAGAACCGGCCGCAGGAATCCTGTGGCGGTCGAACAGCGCCGGCCATTGCGCGCGGTGAGCTGCTGGTAGCCCGCGCCTTCCTGCCGCTCGCCGTTGAAATCCGGGTTGCGCGGGTGCCCGGCCTGCGCCGCGGCCTCGATGAAAGCGTCGCAGAGCTCGTGCGGCTCGCTTTGGTCGGATACTGCAAGCGGCCCGCCCCTGCCGTGCAGTGCGTCGGCACCGCGCGCCTGGTCCTCCGACTTCTTGAAATACGGCAGCAACTCGCCGAATGACCAGCCCGGTGTTTCCCAGTCGTCGAAATCCTCGGGCTGGCCCCGGGTGTAGACCAGGCCGTTGATCGAGGAGGAGCCGCCCAGCACCTTGCCGCGCGGCGTGAAGATCTTCCTGCCATTCAGCTGCGGCTCGGGCTCGGACCAGTAGCTCCAGTTGACCGCTTGCTTTTTGAACAGCTTGCCGTAGCCGAGCGGGATATGGATCCACGGATCGGTATCGCGCGGGCCGGCTTCCAGCAGCAGCACGCGGCGGCTGGGGTCGGCGCTGAGGCGGTTGGCGAGCACGCAGCCCGCCGATCCCGCGCCGACGATGATGGTGTCGTAGGTCTCAGGCACGCCGGATCGAAAGGAAGCAGCAGCCTTTCGCGCCCGGCGTCCAGGTGCGGTTCTCGAACCTGAAACCCGCGCCTTCGAACAGGCCCTTGTCCACCGCGCCGGCAATGCGGCACAGCGTCGCCACCTTTTCCTCGGGCAGGCCCGCCTCGCGCCAGGCGTCCTTGAGCGGGCAACCGTGCAGCTGGATCTCGAGCGCCTCGGCGTCGCTGCGCAGCACCTGCGGCCGGAAGATCTCCTCGCCGCCGGGCACGCTGGCGAGGAACGACGCCTTCAGTCCTGCAAGATCATCCGGCGCGTGCCGCGCCAGCGACTTGCCGGCGGCGAGGCCGCGGCGGAAAATCGCCCGGGTGAGCAGTTCCTCCGCCTTCACCGTGCCGAGCTCCGCGCACAGCACGTCGTACATCTCCAGGTAGATCAACGCGCGGTTCTTCATCTGCGCGATCAGGTCCTTGCGGAAATCCGGCGTCATCGTGCCCGGCTCATCTCGGGGGAGTAATGTGCATGCCGCCGTCGACGAAGATCGTCTCGCCCGTCACCTGGCGGCCGCCCTCGATCAGCCAGGCAATGACTTCTGCCAGGTCCTCGGGCCGCGCGTAGTCCTTCAGCGGCACCATCGCAGCGTAATGCGCGGCCGCCAGCTTCGCCTTCTCCGCGCCGAGCGCGTTGTGCTGCCAGGGCGTATCCACGTAGCCGGGACACACGGCGTTCACGCGCACCTCCGGCCCAAGGACGCGCGCGAGCGAGTAGGTCATCGCGTTGAGCGCGGACTTCGACGCCGCGTAGGCGATCGAGGAGCCGGTGCCGAGCTGCGAGGCGACCGAGGACACGTTCACCACCGCGCCGCGGTTCGCCTTCAGCGCCGGCGCGCAGGCGCGCGTCATCTGGAACGGCCCGACCACGTTGAGGCGGTAGATGCGCAGGAAGTCTTCGGCCTGCAGCCCGTCGAGGTCGGCGTGCTTGACGAACTTGGTGGTGCCCGCATTGTTCACCAGCGCGTCGATGCGGCCCCACTTGTCGAGCGCCGCCTGCGCGAGCTTGCGGCACTCGGCGTCCTCGGCCACGTCAGCCTGCACCACGATGGCGTCCTTGCACATCGCGGCGACCTGCTTCGCCTGCGCCGCGCTCTTGGAGTAGTTGACCACCACTGACCAGCCACGCTTCGAGAGTTCCACGGCGCTGGCCGCGCCGATGCCGGAGGAAGCCCCGGTGATCAGCGCGACTTTGTTCATACGGTAGCCACCGCCACGGCGGGAGAACCGACTGCCCCGGGCAGGCGCAGTGGCGGCGCGGTGAGCAGGAAGCGGTTCCTCTGGTGCTCGCGCAGCCAGCGCGCCAGTTCGGTCAGGTACCAGATCTCGCCCAGGTGGATGCCGTTCTTGAACAGGCAATGCTCGTGCAGCGGCATGAGCGCGTGCGGCATCGGCTTGAACGGGCTCGCCGGGATGATCTCCACCGCGTAATTGTCGGCGATCAGCGCCGCGCAACCGCAGTCCGAGATCCACTTGAGGAGCTTCTCGTCGCGGCCGTCGAGTCCCGTGCAGGTGTTGTGGATAAGTTTCGGGTCGGGGTTCCTCTTCAGCTCAAGGATCACGTCGACGAAGCCGGTGTAGAAGCAGACGAAATCGCCCTTCTCCACCGCCACTTTGTCCTTGTCCATCACGCGCATCAGCTCGTCGTAGCCGAGCGCCTTGCGTTGACGGCCGAAATGCGCGTGCAGGTCCACCATCACGCCGCGCCCCTGCGCGCCGTGCTCGGCGAGGTTCTGGATGCCGAGCGCCTCGGCGCGCGAGCCCTCGAACCTGGCCCAGGGCTCGGCATCCGGCTTCTCGGGCGCGATCTTCATGTCCTCGCCGGCGCGAAAGCCGTTGTAGAACACCATTTCCGGCTTGCCGTCGCCGTCGGCGTCGAACTTGCCGCCGATGTGCGCGAAGGAGTCCCACTGCGTCGAGTATTGCAGTGTGAGCAGTACCTGGTCATCGCACACCACGTCGGTGAGCAGCGGATTTTCGTCGGCAAACGGAAAGCAGAAATTCGCCTTGCCGGCGCGCACCGTCGGCGCGAGCCGCGGCGGGTTGCGTCGCGGGTTGAGCACGTTGC
>JANNTQ010000179.1:0-3382 GCA_031394435.1 Betaproteobacteria bacterium | reverse complement strand
GACGATGTCGCTCAGGGTCAGGCCCGAACCCAGCGTCCCGTTCGACTTCCTCAACTCCTTCACCCCGCGCAGCGAGATCAGGATCTTCGGCGACTGGTGGCGCCGCTTCATGTTCGGGATCAGGTCGGTGCCGCCGGCGATTAGCATCGCCTGCGGGCCTTCGCCCGCCAGGATTTTCGCCGCTTCCGCGAGGCTCTGCGGCGCGCGCCAGCCGAAAAAGGGCAAGCGCATCATGACGCGGCCACACCTTCCAGCTTGCGTTGGCCCTTGGGCGTCTCGTTGCCGTCGCCGCCCTCCCAGGGCGTCTTGACGTACATCGGTTCGGGATACGGTACCTGCGGGAACTTCTCCGGTCCGACGCGCGGGTTTTTCCCCTGTGCTTTCAGCTCCAGCGCTTTCAACACCTTGTCCGGCGTGATCGGCAGTTCGTCGATCCTCACGCCCACCGCGTCGTAGATCGCGTTCGCCACCGCCGGCATCACCGGCAGCAGCGGCCCTTGCCCCACTTCCTTGGCGCCGAACGGGCAGTTCGGATCCGGATCCTCGACCAATTCCGTCACCACTTCTGGCATGTCGAGCGAGGTCAGGCTCTTGTACTCGAGCATCGAAGGGAACTTGTGCACCAGCGCGCCCGACATCTTGGGCGGCAGACGGCGGAACACCTGCTCTTCCATCAGCGCCTCGCCGAGCGCCATGTAAACGCTGCCTTCCACCTGCCCGCGCGCCGACACCGGGTTGATGGTCCTGCCGATATCGTGCGCGATCCAGACCTTGGGCACGCTGATCCAGCCCGTCGCCTTGTCCACGTCCACTTCGACCACGCAAGCGGTATACGAATAGGCAGGAGAAGGTCCTACCCCCGCGCCCTTGTACCGACCTGGGGAGCGAGGCGGGACGTAGGAGCCCACCGAGCCCAAAGTGCCGTACTTGGTCTCGGCAAACACCACCGCTTCGGCGAAGCTCATGCCCTTGGAAGGATCGTCGGCGAGAAATACGCGGCACTGCGAGAACACGACGCGATCCGGAATCACCATCAGCTGTTCGGCGGCTGTGTCAGCGAGCATCTCGCGCACCCGCTCGGCCGCCTGAATCGCGGCGTTGCCCATCATCACCGTGACCCGGCTCGAATAGGAACCAAGGTCCACAGGCGTGAGGCCGGTGTCGCCGGTGACCAGGCGCACGTCGTAGGGATCGATGCCGAGCACTTCCGCAATGATCGCCGCCAGCACGTCATCGGACCCCTGCCCGATTTCGGTCGCACCGCAGAACGCAGTCACCTGCCCGCTGCGATCGAGCAGCAGCTGTACACCGGATTGGGGCATTTTGTTCCAGTAGATCGGCAACCCCGCGCCGCAGAGGTACGAGCCGCAGGCAAGCCCCAAGCCGCGTCCTTCGGGCAGCTTGCGAAAACGGTTCTTCCAGCCGGAAGCCGCCACCACGCGCCGGATGCATTCCTCCAGGCCGATGGAGCCGATCTTCAGCCAGTTGGCGGTCAGGGAATTCGGCTTCGCCACCATCCCGAGGCGCAGGTCGGCAGGGTCCAGCTTCAGCTTTTCGGCGATCTTGTCGAGCTGCACCTCCTGGCCAAAGCGCGGTTGCGGCGTGCCGTGGCCGCGCTTGGGGCCGCAGGGCGGCTTGTTGGTGAAGGTGCGGCAGGCGTCGAACTTGTAGCGCGGCAGCTCGTAGGTCACGGTCTGCAGCGCACCGGTGTAGAAGGTGCTCGCCGCGCCGTAGCCACCGTAGCCGCCGCCGTCGAGCAGCGTCTGCACATGCATCCCCGTCAACTTTCCTTCCTTCGTCACGCCGGTGCGCATTCTCATCAGCACCGGGTGGCGGCCGCGGTGCATGTAGAACACTTCTTCGCGGTTCAGGCAGATCTTCACCGGGCGGCCAAGTTTCAGCGCGGCGCGCGACACCACGATCTCGTGGTTGTGCAAGTCGCACTTGCCGCCGAAGCCGCCGCCGTTCGGGCAGGCGATGACGCGGATATGCGCCGCGTTCATGCGCAGCGCGCGCGCCAGCGCGCGGTGGATGTAATGCGGCACCTGCGTCGAGGACCACAGCGTCAGCTTGCCCTCGCCGTCCGGCGCCGCCACCGCCGCGTGCTGCTCGATCGGCAGGTGCGTGTTGCCCTCGTAGAAGAACAGGTCCTCGAACACGTGATCGGACTTGGCGAGCGCCGCGTCGACGTCGCCGAACTCGAAGGCCTGCAGGCGATGGATGTTGCCCTGCTCGCCGTGCTCATGGATGCGCGGCTCTGGCGTGGCCAGCGCCTCTTCGGAATTCGAGATGGTCGCCAGCGGCCGGTACCTCACCTCGATCAGCTCGCAGGCCTCCCACGCCGTCTGCTCGTCCTTGGCCACCACCGCGGCCACCGGGTCGCCGACATAGCGCACGCGCTCGTTGGCCAGCGGATACTCGTCCTGCGACACCGGCAGGATGCCGAAGGTGATGGGGAAGTCCTTGCCCGTGAGCACCAGGTGCACGCCGGGGTGCGCCGCGGCCTTGTCGAAATCGATGGACTCGATGACGGCATGCGGGTGCGGCGAACGCAGCAGCTTCATGTGCAGCATGCGCGGCAGCACGATGTCGTCCGCGAACTTGGTCAGTCCCGTGACCTTGGCGCGCCCATCCACGCGGCGGCGCGGCTTGCCCAGCACCTCGAAGCGGGTCTTCTGCTTCGCGCTCACCGTCATGCTCCCTCCCGCATGCGCCTTGCCGCCTCTTCAATGGACTCGTAGATCTGCTGGTAGCCGGTGCAGCGGCAAAGATTGCCGGAGATCGCCTCGCGGATGCGCTCGCGGCTTGGGTTCGGCTCCTGTTCAAGCAGCGCCTTCGCTGTCATCAGGATGCCCGGCGTGCAGTAGCCGCATTGCGCGCCGCCAAGGTCGGCGAAGGCGGACTGCAGCGGATGCAGCTTGTCGCCCTGCTGCAGGCCTTCCACCGTCTCGATGTGCCGGTCTTCGCATGCGAGGGCCAGTTCCAGGCAGGACAGCAGCGGCTGGCCATCCACCAGCACCGCGCAGGCGCCGCACTCGCCCAGTTCGCAGCCGTGCTTGGTGCCGGTGAGATTCAATTCCTCGCGCAGCACTTCCAGCAGCGTCTTGTAGGGAGCAAAGAGGATTTCCTGTTGCTCGCCGTTCACGCGCAGCTTCATGCGCACCGGGTTCATGCCAGGCCCTTCACCAGGTATTCGGACAGCGCGTCCGCGATCTGGTGCGCGCTCTGCGCGCCGTCCGGGCGGTACCAGCGCGCCGTCCAGTTCACAGCGCCGAGCATGGCACGCGTGACCAGCGCGGCGTCGCAGCGCGCGAACTCGCGGCTCTTCACGCCCGCGGCAACGATGCCGCGCACGCTGCGCTCGTAGGCGTCGCGCTTCTCG
>JANNTQ010000226.1:0-3102 GCA_031394435.1 Betaproteobacteria bacterium | reverse complement strand
TCCAGCCCATCACCCACGCGAGCCCGTCATAGCCGCCAAGGAACAGCGTGCCGGCCATGCCGATGAACGACGCCGCGCTCATCCAGTCGGCACCGGTCGCCATACCGTTGAAGAACGCCGGTACCCGACGTCCCGCGACGTAATACTCCGCCACCTCCGAGGTGCGGCTCATGATGCCGATGCCGGCATAGAGGCCGATGGTCGCGAACAGGAACCAGTAGCCGATCCACTGCCGTGACATCCCCATCTGCTCGGCCAGCGCGAGCAACAACACGAAGCCGACGAAACCGCCGGCGTAGAAGCTGTAATACTTCTTCAGCTGGCTGTTGAATGCGCTGTGCGAAAAGGTTCCGGCGCTCATTCGAGGTCTCCTTCATCCACGTTGTATTCCAGGTCGAGCTTGCGCATCAGCATGGCGTAAATGCCGATGATCGCCACGTAGATGGCGAGCGAGCCCTGCGCCGAGAACCAGAAGCCGAGCGGCCAACCGAAGAACGTGATGGTGTTCAGTTCCCGCGCGTACCAGGCTTCGACGAACGTGGCGACGAACCATACAAACAGCAGGATCGCGGTGTAGACGAGGTTCTTGCGCCAGTACTCGTTGTGTTTTTCCGTGAGTTGCATCGGTACCCCCTTTGACGATTGCCTCGCGATCCTGAGGCAGGAATCTTACATTGGCCTTACGCAATTTACATGGCGCCAAAATGCTGCGGCGCAATATCAGAGCTGGTAGTCCAGCGCGAGCCGGTTCTGCAGATCTTTTGCGGTGCGAAGCGCTTCTTTGAGCGCGGCTCGACTGATCCTGCTCAGACGCTCGGGCGCAATGCAGTTGGCGGTCTGTTGCTCGCCGACCTGCCGCGAGACCTGGTTCTGCAAGCGCAGACCCTGGACGAGATAAAAAGCTTCGGCCGCCGCATCCGTCTCGCTCAAACCCAGGGCGTCACGGACCGCCAGCAGGCGCTCGCCGGTATTCGTGTGCGGCACCCCGCGGGCAAGCGCGTGGATGCGCGCGGCATCGATAAAGATGCGCGCGCCCTGAAGTTTCAGGTTGAGGGTTCCCGGCGCGTTAGGTGGATCGCCGGTCGCAAAGCCGCCGAGGCGATTGAGCGCCGGGCGCGCCTGCAGCGCGGCCTCCGCCATGTGCCGCAGGAACGCCGGTCGCGCCTTGACCCGGGCGGATACCCATTCGCGCAGCGACACGACGAGCGAGGCGTCGCCGTACAGCGCGCGAAAATCGAAGCAGATCGCTGCATCGAGCAGCGCCTTCGGCATCGATACCTCGATCCAGCCGCTCATCTTCGCCTGCCACTCCTCGCGCGAAAGGCACAGCTGCGGGTTCGACGCCATGATATTGCCCTTGCAAAGCGGGAACCCGCAAACATCGAGCGCCTCGTTGACTTCGCGCGCGAACCCGAGCAGGCGAGCGCGCACCTGCGGCAAGGCGGCACCCTCGTGCGCGACAAAGATGAGCCCGTTGTCCTGGTCGGTGGCGAGTGTCTGTTCGAAGCGTCCCTCGCTGCCGAAAGCGAGCCAGCACCAGCTGATGCGCTCGAGATCATGGCGCTTGCGCACGATCTCGATCACCCTCTGGCTGAGGCGGTCGTTCAGCACCGAGACGAAATGGGTCAGCTGCTCTGCGGCGACCCCCTGCTCGACGAGCCGCACGGTAAGGCCGCGGATCTCGCCGGCGAGCGCGGCCAGCACCGTTAGATCGCTGGCGAGCCTCAGCTCCATGGTGATCTCGCCCAGGCCGAGGCGCTGCAGCGAAAACAGGTCGCGCTCGGAGACCACGCCGATCAAGCGCCCCTCGTCCATCACCAGGACGTGGCGGATACGCCGCGCCGGCATCGTCACCGCGGCCTCATAGGCGAGCGCATGCGCCGGAAGCGAAACCGGATCGGACGACATGATCTCTGCGGCCTGCCTCGCGCCGCTGTTCTCGGCGGCGACCCGGACCATGTCGTGCGAGGTCACAATGCCGACCGGACGCGTTTGCGCATCGACCACCACGACCGAGCCCACGTCCTGCGAGCGCATCAGCGCCGCGACCTCGGCCAGCGTGCGCCTCTCGTCGCAGGTCACGGCAGCTCGCCGCAGTAGCGAGCGCAGCGGGCGCGCGAAGGTCTGCTGCTCGTCCGCCAGGCGGCGGTCCAAAGGGCCGTACTTCTCTAGCATCAGCGAATCCCGTCAGTACTGCAGACGCGCATAGTAGGTCACGCGCGACGCCGCGAGCGCCTCGCCCAGAGTGGCGACGCCGCGCTCTGCGAGCAGCGGCAGCAGCTTGAGGAAGATCTCCCCGGTCAGCAGCGCGTCGCCCAGTGCGGTATGGCGCCCGATGAGGGGCACCCCCAGTCGCTCCGCGATCGATTCGAGCCTGTGATCGGTGTGGCTGGGATGCACAGCCGCCGACAGCAGCAGGGTATCGAGCACCGGCTGCGTGAATCTGACGCCCGAACTCGCTTCCTTCAGCTGGAGAAAGCGCATGTCGAAGGCCGCATTGTGCGCGACCAGCACCGAGTCCTCGCAAAAGCGGTGGAACGACGGCAGCACCTGCTCGATCACAGGCTGCCCCTCAAGCGCCTCGGCGCTGATGCCGTGGATGGCCGCGGATTCGCGGCTCAGCGCGCGCCGCGGGTTGACGAGCTGCTCGAACACCTCGTTCTTCAGCAGCCGGCCGTTGACGATGCGGACCGCCCCGATGCTGATGACCTCGTCGCCCGCCGACGGTTCCAGGCCGGTGGTTTCGGTGTCAAAAGCCGTGTAGGCGAGTTCGAAGAGTTTGCGTTCCTGCAGCGCCTGCGTCGCGCCGCTTGCGCGGAACAGGTCGAAGTCGTAGTACTCGGGCCGGTTTTCAGCCGGCCTGACCGGAACGCGCGCCGGCGCCATCACCGCTGCGCCAGTGGGCAGCAGAAAACGGAAACGGGCAGTGCTGCCGCTGGCGGCGTCCGCAGCCTGGTACCAGACCTCGCCGCCGTGCCGCTCCAGCACGTCGCGCAGGGTGAGCGGGGTCTGCTCGGCGCCGACCCGCATAGGCTCGTCTTCCCAGAGCGCAAGCGCGTCGCTCGCCACCGCCGACCCGTCCCATCCCATGTCCAGTTCGGC
>JANNTQ010000169.1:0-30253 GCA_031394435.1 Betaproteobacteria bacterium | reverse complement strand
TACCAGCGCACGGTCTTCTTCAATCCCGACTCGAAGCTCTCTTTCGGCTGCCAGCCCAGCTCGCGCCGGATCTTGGCCGAATCGATGGCATAGCGCCGGTCGTGGCCCGGACGGTCTTTCACGAAGGTGATCAATCCCGCGTAGCTGCCGCCCGTGCGCGGCTTTGCGTCGTCGAGCAACGCGCACAGCGTTTTCACCAGGTCGATATTCCTGCGCTCGGTGCCGCCGCCGACGTTATACGTCTCGCCCGGCCGGCCGCGCGCAAGCACTTCGCGCAGCGCCGCGCAGTGATCCTCGACATACAGCCAGTCGCGCACGTTCAAGCCGTCGCCGTACACCGGCAACGGCTTGCCCGCGATTGCCTGGTGGATCATGAGGGGGATCAGCTTCTCGGGGAATTGATGCGGGCCGTAGTTGTTCGAGCAGTTGGTGATCAGCGTCGGCAGGCCGTAGGTGTGGTGGTAGGCACGCACCAGGTGATCGGAGGCGGCCTTCGAGGCGCTGTACGGGCTGTTGGGCGCGTAGGGCGTCTCCTCGTTGAACGCGGCACCTTCCGGGCCGAGCGAACCGTAGACCTCGTCGGTCGACACATGCAGGAAGCGGAACGCGGCGCGCTCGGGCGCGGCGAGCGAGGACCAGTAGGCGCGCGCTTCCTCCAGCAGGCAGAACGTGCCGACGACGTTGGTCTGCACGAACTCCGCCGGCCCCTCGATCGAGCGGTCCACATGGCTCTCGGCGGCGAGGTGCACGATGGCGCGCGGCCGGTGGCGCTCGAGGAGCCCGCGCACCAGCGCGCGGTCGCCGATGTCGCCCTGCACGAAGCTGTGGCGCGCGTCGCCGCGCAGGGCCTCGACGTTTTTCACGTTGCCGGCGTAGGTAAGCTTGTCGAGGTTGACCACCCGCTCGCCCGCCTGCCCGACGGCGGCGAGGACGAAATTGGAGCCGATGAACCCGGCGCCGCCGGTGACGAGCAGCATGGCTGGATTATGCCGCCGCCTGGGCCGAGGTGGATGACGTAACCGACGCGGCCGGCCCGGCTGCGAATTGCAGGTGGTAAAGCTTGGCGTACACGCCGCCGCGCGCGAGCAGCTCGGCGTGGCGCCCCGACTCCGCCACGCGGCCTTGCTCCAGCACCACGATGCGGTCGGCGCGTTCGATGGTCGAGAGCCGGTGGGCGATGACGATGGTGGTGCGCCCGCGCATCAGGGCTTCCAGCGCCGCCTGCACCTGGCGTTCCGATTCCGTGTCCAGCGCCGAGGTGGCCTCATCGAGGATCAGCACCGGCGCGTTCTTGAGCAGCGCGCGCGCGATCGCCAGGCGCTGGCGCTGGCCACCCGAGAGGCGCAGGCCGTTCTCGCCGATCAGTGTGTTCAGGCCCTCGGGCGTCTCGCGGATGAAGCCCATGGCGTGCGCGGCCTCTGCCGCCGCGATCACGTCCTTCTCTCCAGCCCCGCCCATGCGGCCGTAGGCAATATTGGCGTAAATGGAGTCGTTGAACAGCACCACGTCCTGCGACACGAGCGCGATGTTGCCGCGCAGGCTCTCCAGTGTCAGCGTCTGGATGTCGTGGCCGTCGAGCGTGAGGCGGCCCGCCGTGGGTACATAGAAGCGCGGCAGCAAGTTGACCAGGGTCGTCTTGCCGCCGCCCGACGGGCCCACCAGCGCCACCGTCTCGCCCGGCCGCACTTTGAGGTCCACGTTGCGCAGCGCTGGCTCGGTGCGCGAAGGGTAGGTGAAGCCCACTGCTTCGTAGGCGATTTCACCGCGCGCGCGAGACAGAGCCACCGTGCCGCGGTCCTCCTCGATCGGCGTGTCGATCATGCCAAACACGCTCTCGGCGGCCGCCAGGCCGCGCTGCAGCACGGCGTTCACTTCGGTGAGGTGCTTGATCGGTGCGAACAGCATCAGCATGGCGGTGATGAAGGACGCGAACTCGCCGACCGTGGTGCGGCTGGCGAGCGATTCCTGCAGCGCGATGTACACGATTACCGACACTGCGCAGGCGGCGAGGAAGTGCGTGACCGGCGTGGAGAGCGCCTCGGGCACCTTCTGGCGCATGTTGAAGCCGCGCAGCGTGCGGCTGGCGTGCGCGAAGCGCCTGGCCTCGTAATCCTGCCCGCCGAAGATCTTCACCACGCGGTGGCACTCGATGGTCTCTTCCAGCACGTGCACCAGGTCGCCCGTGGCTTGTTGCGAGCCGCGCGCCATGCTGCGCAGGCGGCGCGACAGGAGGCGCACGAAATACGCCACCGGCGGCGCGATGGCGAGCGCGATCAGCGTCAACTTCCAGTTGAGGTACAGCAGCCATGCAAACAAGCCGGCGATGACGATGGTGTCGCGCACCATCACGGTGAGCGCAGTGGTCGCCGCGGCGCTCACATTGGCCACGTCGTAAGCCACTCTGGAGAGCAGCGCGGCCGAGCTCTGGTCGTCGTAATGGCGCGTGGGGAAGCGCACCAGGCGATCGAACATCGCCGCACGCAGGTCGAGCACCACGCGGTTGGCCACCCAGGCCATGCAGTAATGCCCGGTGAAGGTGAGCGTGCCGCGCAGGATGAAAATCACCACCAGCGCGGCAGCGAAGGCGAGCGGCGGCAGCACCGCCTGAGCGCCCGCGGCGAAGCCGCCGTCGAGCAGCGGCTTCATCATCATCGGGAACAACGGCTCGGTGGCGGCGGCGGCCACCATGCCGATCAGCGCGAGGGCGAAGACCTTTGCGTGCGGCCGGACGTAGGAGAGCAGCCGCAGATAAAGCTGTCGGCTGGTCGGGCTGCTCGGTTCCGGCATGCGCGCATTGTAGCCGCTCGCCCCCGCGGGCCGGACCCGGCTACGCCCGCCCGGCCGGATCGGAGCGATAGCAGATACCGAGCAGCAGGCCGACGAAAAACACGAAGAATGTCGTTGGAGACTGCGCCGCGAAGAACGAGCTGGTCGCGCAGAAAACCAGGTAGCTGACCACGATTCCGATGCCCGCGATAGCCACGTGCCCCCGCTCCGTCTGCCCGGCCTCCCGCGCGACTTTCATGAAGGCAGCGATCAGAAAACCCATCAACAGCATGAACAACGCAAGCGAGGGCAGGCCGTAGAACGCGCCGAACATGAGGTAATCGTTGTGCGGCTCGCCCCACTGCGCAGCGCCAATGGATACTTCACCCGCCGCCAGCTTTGCCGCCATGGAGCTTTTGTAGCCCTGCGCGCCCGCCCCGATCCAGGGGTTTGCAGCGAACAGTTCGTATGCGACGCTCCACATTTCCACACGGGCGCCCACTGGTGTGTTTGCATGCCCCTTGTTCAACTCCGCCAGTTCCGTTGGAACCCCGGATAGCATGCGGTCCCCGAGAACCCCTGGTAACAGCATCAGGAAAGCAAATAGCCCGACTCCAAGCAAAGCCAATCCACTTTTTCTGTTCAGTATTGCCAGGATCAGCATTGAAACAGGCACCGCTAGCGCGACGCCTCTCGCTCCGGCAAGCGCTATTGCCGTCACACCCAGCAGCATCGCCGAGATCCCGATCAGCGCCTTCAGGGCAGAAGAGAGCGGGGCCGACCTGACGGTCGCAAGCACCACCAGAGCCGCTACCCACGCAAAGGCGGCACTGACCAACTGCCGCCCGGTGGTCCCTCCGGCGCGCTGCAACGCGGCGGGGTCGAGAAACGCCAACTGCCAGGCCATCACCGCGACCTCGACCACCGCCAAAAGGAAGAATCCGCAGCCGAGCGCGGTCACGCTGAGCGGACGGGTTGCGGCGATGTACGCGACCAGCGGCAGAAACAGCAGGCGCGAAGGCGGGCCGACATCGCGCAGCGAATGCCCCTGGAGTAGCGACACCAGAACGTGCCACGCAAGCATCGCCACCGTGAGCCACAGCGCGATACGCGCCGCGGGCCCGTAATCGGGCCGCGAGACGGATCTCGTCGCCACATACACGACCAGCAGCGCGGCCAGCAGGACGGCGCCGCCCTTGGGAATGGCGAGCGCCAGCGGGGCACAGAGCAGGAGCACGAACCAGGCTGTCGCAGCATTGCCTTGCAACACATTTCCATCACGCATCATCTGCGCATGAAAGTAAGCGGTTTCACCTTTCTGCGCAACGGGACGCTACTCGGCTTCCCCTATGGCGAAAGCCTGCTCAATCCATTCTCAGTTCCGCCGCCATGCTGAAGCTGCGCCCGGGCAGCGGATACACCGCGTATCGGTCGGCGACAAACTGGCTGCGCACCGCGTAGGTGTAGTAGCGCTCGTCGAACAGGTTGTTCACCGCCGCCGACATCCGCCCCCAGCCAAAATCGCGCGCGAGCTTCACGTCCACCACGGCGTAGGCCGGGATCTGCGCGCCGAGCGTGTTGGGCTCGTCGTTGTCCATGTTCTGCTTGCTCAGAGCGGTGAGCGCTGCCGAGAGACGCGCGCGCGGCGCGATCTCCCAGGAAAGTCCGAGGTTCAGCTTGTGCTCCGGCACCAGCGGCACGCGCTTGCCGGCAATGCTCAGATTGCTGCCGATGACGAAAGGGCCACCGGGGAGGACGCCTTCAAGGAATTTCGCTGCGGTATAGGCGTAGCCCGCAGTGAGCCTGAGCGCGGGCGCGGCCTGCCAGGCTGTCTCCAGCTCCATGCCCTGGCGGCGCGACGGCGGGAGATTGGTGTTGCCGGTGCCAGTGGTGAAGGGATCGAGATGGATCTCGTCCTCGACGTTCATGCGGAAAAACGTCGCACGCAGGGCATGCCGCGGTACTCGCCACTCCGCACCCAGTTCATAGCTGTGCGCGATCTGCGGGCGCAGGATCTGGAACTGCTTGCTGAACGTCGCGTCGTCCTCGTAGATCTCGTCGGCGTTAACGAAGCGAAAGCTTCTCTGCGCACGCGCGAACACCGCGGCAGCGGCGGAAAGCGCCTGCCGCAGACCGATCTCCCAGGCATGCTGCCGTTGCGTTTCCCTCGCGGCCGGCGCCTGCGTGGCGAAACCCCCGCCCGGCGCAGTAGGGTCGAGCACGTCGCTCGCCCCGTACTTGACGCGCTCTTCGCGCCAGCCGAGCGTCAGCACGCTGGCGGGCGTGAGATCGATCGCGTCCTGCAGGTACCAGCCTTGCGTGTCCTGGTCCACGCGCACGATGTTGATCGGCCGGTTGAGGTTCTGAGGCAGATCGGAGCGGCGCGAATCGTAGCGCCAGGAAACCCAATCGGCGCCGACGGTAAAGCGATGCTGCATGCCGGCGATGCTCGCAGGCAGCCGCAGCCGCGGCGTGAAGGCGCCGACGTCCAGCTTGTCGTCGCGGCTGATCGGGAAGCCCGCCTGGTCGAAGTAGGCCTGCTGGGACTTGCTGCGCCAGTCGGCACCGAGGTTCAGCTCCGCCGCGCCGAGGCGCGTGACCAAGGACGCCCCCACGCGCTGGCCATCGCGGCTCGACCAGTCGAGCGGTGTCTGCGCACCGCGCAGGTCCGTCGAATACTCGTCCAGTCCGATCGAAGGCTGCACGCGGCGCGCGCCCGGCAGGCGCAGGTTTTGCCGGTCGGCGCCCAGGCGCAAGTCAAAGTAGCTCTCCCCCGGCCCCCAACGCAGGTTGAGCGCTGAATTCTGCTGCTCGTTGCGGTTGTTCTCGCGGTAGCCGTCCGACGTGTAGCCGTAGAGGGAAGCATTGATCCCCAGCGCAGCCGTCGCGTGGCTGCCGTAGAGCTGGCCTTCGAGCGTGCCGTAGGTCGCCGCACGCCCCATCGCTTCGAGCCGCTGGCCCTGTTTGAGCGGCGAGCGCGTGACGATATTGACCACGCCCGCGGTGGCGCCATCGCCGTAGAGCACCGCTCCCGTGCCGCGCAGGATCTCGATGCGCTCCACCGACGCGAGCGGGATCGCCGCCCATTGCACGCCCGACAGGTCGACGTCGGTGACGCGCCGGCCGTCCACCAGGATCAGCGTGTTCTGCGTGCCGCTGGCACCGAAGCCGCGCAGGTCGACCGAGGTGGCGGCGGCGTTGTTGCCGTAGAAATCCTTTATGGTCAAGCCCACCTGCTCGGTGAGCAGTTCGGGCAGCGTGCGCGCGGCGCTCCTGTGGATGTCGTCGGCGCTCAGCACCGTGACGCTCGCCGGCAGGCGGCTGACATCCTCGGGAAAGCGCGTGGCGTTGATGATCACTGCGTCTGACTGGGCGAAGGCGGGCAGCGCGAGGGCTGCGAGCATCGCCATGGCGGCAAAGCGCATGAGACCTCCCTGGGCGTCATCCCCGACGCCACACAGCAGTTGTAAACAACTGCAAGGCCGGTCTCCGGACTCGCAAGGCGGCACATCACTTCGCGCCGGGTGCGCCGCCTTCCCGTGGCCTGGAACGCCACAGTGGCTCGATGACGCACCCCCCTTGCTTACCGTTGCGGGGGCAGCACAGGAATCGCGTCCCGGTTACCCGGGGCCGCTCACCTGTTTCCCGTTTCATCCTCGCGAAGGGAATCTCCGCGAAGACACCTTGCAGCTGACTACGCGAGGGATTATACAAACCGGCATGTCCCCGTGGCGGCTACCCCCCCGCCCCACGTCAGGAAACACATTCAGAACCGCCCCTACCTTCTTGACGCTGCGGCGGAATTGAAACATAGTGTTCCGCGTGGAGGCGGAATTCAGTTCCCTCGAGGTCAAGGTCGCGCAGTTCGTCGGACTGTGCGAGCGCCTGCGCGCGGAGAACATCACGCTGCGTCAGCAACTTGCTAGTGCGCAGAATGACGCCAAGCGCCTGAACGAAAAAATCGACGGCGCGCGCGCCAAGGTCGAACAATTGTTGTCCCGCCTGCCCGAGTGAACGCCAACGACAAGCGCGCGGCAGGCGCCACGAAGTCCATCGAGGTCACCGTGCTGGGGCGCAGCTACACCGTTGCCTGCAACGACTCCGAGCGCCATGCCCTGCTGCAGGCGGTCGCCTACCTCGACGGCAAGATGACCGAAATCAAGATGGCCGGCAAGGTCGCGGGCACCGAGCGCATCGCGGTGATGGCGGCGCTGAACATCGCGCATGAACTGCTGTCGATGCGCCTCGGCGAAGGCTTTGACGTGGGCGAGGCGCGGCGTAGAATCGGCGACATCGAGGCGAAGCTGGAAGCGGCTCTCGCCAAGCAGGAGAAATTGTTCTAGACGTTGGAAGTTGCGGGGCGCTTGGCCCCGACCCGATGTTCCCTGCTGTGTTCGACCGGGCCCTATTTTTCCGAACCGATAGCTTCCTTAGGTTGCAGACCCAAGGGTCACTGTTGCGATCGTCCCTCCTTCGGGTGCCGGACGAACCTGAGGTGACCGGTAAGCGACCGCCCTGACAAGCACAGGGTTCGGGAGCAGGGCCCACCGGCATGCGCGGGGGACTCCACCCATGCAGTACTGGCTGATGAAGTCCGAGCCCGACGAGTGCTCGATCGACGATGCACTCGCCGCGCCGGACCGCCTTGTGCCGTGGACCGGCGTGCGCAGCTATCAGGCGCGTAACACCATGCGCGACCTGATGCACGTCGGCGACGGCGTGCTGTTCTACCACTCGAGCTGCGCCGAGCCGGGCATCGCCGGCCTGGCGGAAGTCGCTTCTGCCGCCCGCCCCGATCCCACGCAGTTCGACCGCAAGAGCGACTACTACGACCCGAAGTCCAAGCGCGCTGCGCCGCGCTGGCTGATGCTGGACGTGCGTGCATTGAGGAAGACGCGCCTCGTGACGATCGCCGAATTGAAGGCGCACAAGGCTCTGGCCAGGATGTGGACGCTGCGACCGGGCAACCGGCTCTCCATCACCCCGGTCAGCAAGGCCGAGTGGCAGCACATCACCGGGAAACTGCTTTGAACAACGACCTCCTGCTGCGCGCGCTTGCGCGCGAGCCGACACCGTACACGCCAATCTGGCTGATGCGCCAGGCGGGGCGCTATCTGCCGGAGTACAACGCGACGCGCGCCCGCGCCGGCAGCTTCCTCGCGCTCGCCAAGTCGCCCGCCTACGCTACCGAGGTGACCCTGCAGCCGCTGGAGCGATTTCCGCTGGACGCGGCGATCCTGTTTTCCGACATCCTGACGGTGCCTGACGCGATGGGACTGGGGCTTTTTTTCGCGGACGGCGAAGGCCCTCGTTTTGAGCGGCCGCTGCGCGACGAGGCCGCCATCCGGCTGCTCGCCGCGCCAGATCCCGCCGACCGCCTGCGCTACGTGATCGATGCGGTGCGCGAGGTCCGCAAGGCGCTGGCCGGCCGGGTGCCGCTGATCGGATTCTCCGGCAGCCCGTTCACGCTTGCCTGTTACATGGTGGAAGGCGCGGGCAGCGAAGACTGGCGCGCGCTGAAGACGATGCTCTACTCGCGCCCGGACCTGCTGCACTGCATTCTCGAGATCAACGCGCGCGCGGTCACCGATTACCTCAATGCCCAGATCGAAGCGGGTGCGCAGGCGGTGATGATCTTCGATACCTGGGGCGGTCAACTGAGCCATGCGGGCTACGAGGAGTTTTCGCTGGCGTACTCGCGCCGCGTGATCGCGGGGCTGGTCAAGCAGGTCGCAGGGCGCCGCGTGCCTTCGATCCTGTTCACCAAGGGCGGTGGCGCGTGGCTCGAGGCGATGGCG
Source organism: Betaproteobacteria bacterium (assembly GCA_031394435.1). Lineage (GTDB taxonomy): Bacteria > Pseudomonadota > Gammaproteobacteria > Burkholderiales > SG8-39 > JAABQT01. The sequence continues at coordinate 21,689 of JANNTQ010000169.1, read as the reverse complement.
GCGAGCGGCTGCGACGCCGTCGGACTCGATTGGACTGTGGATGGGACGTCTGCGCGCGCGCGCGTCGGTTCGCGTGTCGCGTTGCAAGGCAACCTCGATCCTGCCGCGCTGTTCGCGCCCGCCGATCGCGTGCGCGCCGAAGCACGGCGGGTGCTCGACGCGTTTGGCAGCGCGCCCGGCCACGTCTTCAATCTCGGCCATGGCATCGCGCCGCAGACGCCCATAGAAAGCGTTGCCGCGCTCGTGGACGAAGTGCGCACTTACAGCCGAAAACTTCGCGCGCCCGCTCAAACAAAAGCTTGACTTATGCACATTTTCGCGTTCTCGCTCGACAAAACCGCCTTCTCAGTCGATTCTCCCCGTAGCGCGCTGCAACCCCTTGAACAGATTAAGTAAAAGTACTTCGCGCAGAGCGCCCTGGAGAACCTGCCCAGTGCGGCTGCCGGGTACGACGCCAGCCTGACCGGCTTATTCACATTGTTATCCACACCCCTTGTGCACAAGCGAAAATGCCTTTTCGCGGCAAGGGTTACCAGCACAATCGCGAAGCTTCTGATCAACTCGGAAAAATAACTCTTTGACGATGCATGTGCTGCGCGTTGCGCTCGACGTTCCGCTCGCGACGCTGTTCGACTATTCGCGGCCTGACGCGCTCGAGGTTGTGCCTGGCGATCGCGTAGTGGTGCCCTTCGGCACGCGCAGCCGCGTCGGCGTGGTGCTCGAGGAGAGCGCGCGCACCTCGATCGCCGCAGACAAGCTCAGGCCGGTGTCCCGCGTGCTCGATGACACGCCGCGCCTGCCGCCGCAGTGGCTCGAGTTGATGCGGTTCCTCGCCGCGTATTACCAGCGCCCGCTCGGCGAAACGGTAATCGGCGCATTGCCGCCACGGCTGAAATCGCTCAAGCCGCTGCCAAGGAAAGTGCCAGGCGCCGCAACGCCGCAGCTTTCGTCGCCGCGCTTCGTAGCCAGTCATACGGCGACCTTTGACCAGGCGCAGGCCATCGAGCGCATTGGCAGCGCGCTCGGCCGCTTCCAGGGCTTTCTGCTGCACGGCATCACGGGCAGCGGCAAGACCGAGGTCTACCTGCGACTGATCGCGCGCGTACTGGAAAAAGGGGACCAGGCGCTGGTGCTGGTGCCCGAGATCAGCCTCACGCCGCAACTCGAATCGCGCTTCCGCCACGCCTTTCCCGAAGCCCATATCGTGCTGCTGCACAGCGCCTTGCAAGACGTGCCGCGCACCGCGGCTTGGCTGGCCGCGGCCCGGGGCGAAGCCGGCATCGTGCTCGGCACGCGCCTGGCCACCCTCACTCCCCTGCCGCGACTCGCGCTGGTGGTGGTGGACGAAGAGCACGACACCTCCTTTAAGCAACAGGAAGGGCTGCGCTACTCGGGTCGCGATGCCGCCGTGATGCGCGCCAAATTCGCCGCCTGCCCGGTGGTGCTCGGCAGCGCCACACCTTCGCTCGAAACCTGGCACAACGCGTTCCACGGGCGCTACGAGCGCATCGCCCTGCCGGACCGCGCGGTACCCGGCGCGCGGCTGCCCAAGGTGCGCACGCTTGACTTGAAGCTGCAGCCCGCGGAGAACGGCTTCGCGCCTGGGCTCATCGCGGCGATCGGCGAGAGACTCGCCCGGCGCGAGCAGAGCCTGGTGTTCATCAATCGCCGCGGCTACGCGCCGGTGCTGGCCTGCCACGCCTGCGGCTGGACCGCGGGCTGCGAGCGCTGCACCGCGCGCATGGTGCTGCACAAGCCGGACCGGCGCCTGAGATGCCACCATTGCGGCGCGGAAAGTGCCATCCCGCGCGCCTGCCCCACCTGCGGCAACGTGGACCTGAAAGCGATGGGCCGCGGCACGCAGCGCGTAGAGGAAACGCTCGAGGCGCTGTTTCCGCAAGCGCGCATCGTGCGCATTGATCGCGACAGCGCGCGGCGGCGCAGCGAGCTGGCGCGCACGCTGGAGGGCATCACGCGCGGCGAGTCCGACATCCTGGTCGGCACCCAGCTGCTCGCCAAGGGCCATGACTTCCCGCTGCTGACGCTGGTTGGCGTGCTGGACGCCGACGGCGCGCTCCTGTCCACCGACTACCGCTCCGCCGAGCGCCTGTACGCCACGCTCGCCCAGGTCGCCGGCCGCGCCGGGCGGCGCGAGCGGCCGGGCGAAGTGCTGGTGCAGACGCGCTATCCGCAGCATCCGCTCTATGCGTCGCTTGCCAGCCACGACTTCGCCGCTTTCGCCGCAGCGCAGCTCGCCGAGCGCGAAGCAGCGGGTTTTCCGCCTTTCGTGCACGAGGCAGCGCTACGCGCGGAGGCGGACAAGCTGGCGACCGCGATGGCCTTCCTTGAAGACGCAGCGCGCCTGGTGCCGGTGCCCGAGGAAGTGCGGGTCTACGATCCCGTGCCGCATGTCATCACCCGCCGCGCCGACCTGGAGCGAGCGCAACTGCTGGTGCAGTCGGCTTCCCGCCCCGCGCTGCAGAGTTTCCTCGCCGCCTGGACCGAGCGCCTGTTCGCCACCGCGCCGCGCAGCGTGCGCTGGCACCTCGACGTCGACCCGATCGAGTTCGACTGAAAAAAGGGGTCAGACCCCATTTTCTTCTTATAATTCGCGCCCTCTTCAGATGGCTTCCGACCCGAAATCCGAGCTCGAGCGCATCCTTACCGATGGTGTGAAAAAGCTGTCGTCCGAGCCAGTCGATTTCTATGTGGAACTCGAAAGACCTCGTAGAGCGGAACATGGCGATTACTCAAGCTCGGCAGCATTCCAACTGGTCAAGATATTCAAGATGTCGCCGCGAAAAATTGCGGAGGAACTACAGAAGGCCACTGCTGAAAGCATCGCGGAATCGGGGTTGAGCGAGCCGCTTGAACTAGCTGGTGCAGGGTTCCTCAATATCCGCCTCAAGAAGTCGACCAAGCAAAGGACTGTTACCCAAGTCCTTGAGCAGACAAGCAAGTACGGGCACGTAACGAACGCGAGCGCGCAGAAGGTGATGGTCGAGTTCGTCTCGGCCAACCCCACCGGCCCGCTGCATGTCGGCCACGGACGACAGGCGGCGCTCGGCGACGCGATCGCCGCGCTGCTGGAAGCGCAGGGCCACGCGGTGACGCGCGAGTTCTACTACAACGACGCGGGCGCACAGATCCAGAATCTCGCCTTGTCGGTGCAGGCGCGCGCGAAAGGCATCAAACCCGAAGACCCCGGCTGGCCAGTCGATGGCTATCGCGGCGAATACATCGAGGAGATCGCGCGCGACTACGCCTCGGGCGGCGGCAGGCCCGGGGACCTCGAAGCGGTGCGCAGGTTCGCGGTCGCCGCGCTGCGCAAGGAACAGGACGCCGACTTGCAGGCCTTCGGCCTCAAGTTCGACGCCTATTACCTCGAATCGAGCCTGTACACCGACGGCAAGGTCGACGCGGTGGTGAACGCGCTGGTGGCGAGCGGCAAGAGTTTCGAGCAGGACGGCGCGCTGTGGCTGCGCACCACCGATTACGGCGACGACAAGGACCGCGTGGTGCGCAAGTCCGATGGCAGTTACACCTACTTCGTACCGGACGTCGCCTACCATGTCACCAAGTGGCAGCGCGGCTTCCGCAAGGTGATCAACGTGCAGGGCGCGGACCACCACAGCACGATGACGCGCGTGCGCGCCGGGCTGCAGGCGCTGAATCTCGGCATACCCGCCGGCTACCCGGACTACGTATTGCACAATCTGGTGAAGGTGACGCGCGCGGGCGAAGAGGTGAAGATCTCCAAGCGCGCCGGCTCCTACGTCACGCTGCGCGATCTGGTCGAGTGGGTAGGCCGCGACGCAGTGCGCTTTTTCCTCGCTTCGCGGCGTGCCGATGCCGATTTCGTATTCGACGTGGACCTCGCGCTGGCGCAGACCGACGAGAATCCCGTGTACTACGTGCAGTACGCGCACGCCCGCGTGTGCAGCGTGCTCCGTCAGTGGGGCGGGGACGCCGCAGCCCTGGGCGGCACGCGCCTGGATTCGCTCGCCGGCGAGCGCGAGGCCGCGCTGATGCAGCGCCTGGCGGAGTTTCCCGGGCTGCTCGTGACCGCGGCGCGCGAGCACGCGCCGCATTCGCTCGCGTTCTACCTGCGCGAACTCGCGGCCGAGTTCCACAGCTACTATAATGCCGAGCGCATTCTGGTCGAGGACCCGGCGGCGCGCATGGCGCGGCTCGCACTGTGCGCCGCGGTCCGCCAGGTGCTCGCCAACGGGCTCGCGCTGCTCGGTGTGAGCGCTCCGGAAAGGATGTGATGGCGGCAATCTCGCACGCGACCACGCGCAAAGGCTCCGGCGGCGGATTCCTCCTCGGCATGTTCGCCGGGCTGCTCATCGGTCTCGCGATCGCGCTCGGCGTCGCGCTGTACCTGAACAAGACGCCGATTCCGTTCATGAGCCGCAAGGCGACCGCGGAAGACGTCAAGCCCAGCGGCAAGCCGCCGGCGCTGGCCGGCATGCCGCAGAGCGGCACCACGCCGGCCGCTGCGCCGGCACCGAAGCCACCAGCCACCTCCGCCGCCGCCAAGGCGCCCGAGAAGCCGCGCTTCGATTTCTACAAAATCCTGGCCGGTGGCGAAGAGCCGGTGAGCGAGCGCGAACTGCGCGAGCGCCTGCGCACGGCTGCCGCGCCGAAGAGCCAGGTCGCCGCCGCCGCCCCGCTGGAGGTCTATTTCATCCAGGCCGGCGCGTTCCAGAACCCGGCCGACGCCGACAACCAGAAAGCGCGGCTGGCGATCCTCGGCTTCGAGTCCAACGTCGAGCCCACCAACCTGCCCGACAAGGGCACCTGGTACCGCGTGCGCCTTGGGCCGTACAACAAAGTCGACGAGTTGAACAAAGTGCGCCAGTTGTTGGCGCAGAACGGAATCGATGCCAACCTGGTCAAACTGAAAGACCCGGCATCCGTAAAGGCAAACTGAAATGAATCTACGCCGTCGTACCCTCGTCCTCGCGTTCGGGCTCGCACCTTTCGGCGCCCACGCTCAGGCGCGCCCCATGGCCGGGCTGGATTTCACGGAGCTCAGGCCCCCCCAGCCGGTCGAGGCGCAAGGCAAGATCGAGGTGCTGGAGTTCTTCTGGTACGGCTGCCCGCACTGCTACACGCTCGAACCGCTGCTGGAGAAGTGGATTCCGACGCTGCCGGCCGACGCGCAGTTCCGCCGGGTGCCGGCGGTGCTCAATCCCAGCTGGGCGAACGAAGCCGCCTTGTTCTACGCCTTCGAGGCGCTCGACATCCTCGCTCGCCTGCACCGGCCGTTCTTCGACTCCATCCACCGCGACCGCCTGAACACGCGCGACGCCGCGTCGCTTAACGAATGGCTGCAGAAGAACGGCGTGGACCTGAAGAAATTCGACCTGGCGGTAAAGTCCTTCGGCGTGCAGAGCAAACTGCGGCGCGCCACGCAACTCTCGGCGGCCTATCGCATCGACGGCACGCCTGCGCTCGCCGTGCACGGCCGCTTCACGGTGAGCGCCGAACAGGCACGCAGCCAGAGCGGCATGCTCGCCATCACGGAGTACCTGATCGGCGTCGCGCGCAAGGGCGGCGCTGGCTAGATCGCCGTCCGCGTGCGCCGCATCGTCATCACCGGCGCATCCGCAGGCATCGGCGCAGCGCTGGCCCGGCAATACGCGGACGCCGACACCGTGATTGCGCTGGTGGCGCGCCGGCGCGAGCCGATGCAGGCGCTCGCCTCGTCGCTGCCCGGCCGCTTCGAGATCTACGCGCTGGATGTCTCGGACAGCGCGGCGTTGGAGCGCACCGCAAGAGAGTTTTGCTCGCGCCACGGCGCGCCGGATCTGGTGATCGCCAACGCCGGCATCTCGGTCGGCACGCATGGCGACGACCCAGCGGACGTGGCGAATCTGCGCCGCGTGCTGGAGGTGAACGTCACCGGGCTCGCCGCCACGCTCGCCGCCTTCGCCCCGGCCATGCGTGCACAACGCCGCGGCATCCTGTGCGGCATCTCCAGCGTGGCGGGCTTCCGCGGCCTGCCTGGCGCGGGGGCCTACAGCGCGTCCAAGTCAGCAGTAATCAAGTGGCTGGAAGCACTGCGCGTCGAGCTCGCGGGCAGCGGCGTGTCCGTAGTCACCATTTGCCCAGGCTACATCGATACGCCGATGACGCAGGTGAACCGCTACCGCATGCCGTTCCTCTTGCCTGCCGACGAGGCAGCGCGCCGCATTGCGCGCGTCATCGCCGCGCGCCGGCGCCTGGCGGTGATTCCCTGGCAGATGGCCTTCGTTGCGGTGCTGCTGCGTTTGCTGCCGCCGTGGGTGTACGACCGCATTGCCGCGCGCGCGCCGCGCAAGCGGCGCGATCTGTCGCTCTGAAAATGGGGCTGACCCTATTTTTTGCCGAAGCGCTGCATTACGTAGGAGCCTGGGGCGTCCTCGATAGCTTTTGACGGAATTCTGGCAGGCACCTTGTCGCCGTCGTTCTGCGCCGCGATCCAGCGCTGCCAGTCCTCCCACCAGGAGCCCGGGCACTGCGTGGCGCCTTCCAGCCAAGCCTCCGCTGTCGCAGGCAGGGCCTCATTGGTCCAGTAGTGGTACTTATTCGCCGCTGGCGGGTTGACGATGCCGGCGATGTGGCCGGAGCCGCCGAGCACGAACCTCAGAGGGCCACTCAGGTATTTCGCTCCCTTGTAGGTGGTCTTCCACGGCGCGATGTGGTCCTCGACCGTGGAGATGAAGTACGCCGGCAGCTTCACCTTGGACAGGTCGATCGGTACGCCCGCCAGCTCTATGGCGCCGGGAACACCCAGCTGGTTCTTCAGGTACATGTTGCGCAGATAGAAGCTGTGCATCTTCGCCGGCATGCGCGTGGCGTCCGAGTTCCAGTACAGCAGGTCGAAGGGGAACGGGTCCTTGCCCATCAGGTAGTTGTTGATCACGAAAGACCACACCAGGTCGTTGGCGCGCAGCAGGTTGAAGGTCGAGGCCATCTCCGAGCCCTCCAGGTAGCCGCGCTCGTTCATCTTGCGCTCGAGGTTCTGCACTTGCTCCTCGTCGATGAACACGCCCAGCTCCCCGGGCTGCGAAAAGTCGAGCAAGGACACGAAGAAGGTGGCGCAGCCGACGCGCGCATCGCCCTTGGCGGCCAGCCAGGCGAGCGCGCTGCCCAGCAGCGTGCCGCCCAGGCAATAGCCGATGACGTTGAGCTTGTCTTCACCTGTGGCCTTGTGCACCGCGTCCATGGCGGCAAGCGCGCCCTCGGTGAGATAGTCGGTGAAGGTCTTCCCGGCGAGCGAGCGGTCCGGGTTGACCCAGGACACCACGAACACCGTGTGGCCCTGGTCCACTGCCCACTTGATGAAGCTGTTGTTCTCTCGCAGATCGAGGATGTAGTACTTGTTGATCCACGGCGGGATGATCAGCAGCGGCCGGCGGAACACCTCCGAGGTCGCCGGCTGGTACTGGATCAGCTGCATCAGCGCGTTCTGGAACACCACCTTGCCCGGGGTAGTGGCGACGTTGCTGCCAAGCTGGAACGCGGTCTCGTCGGTCATGCTGATGCGCAACTGGCCCTCGCCCTTCTCGATGTCGGCGAGCAGGTTGTTCAGCCCCTTGATCAGGTTCTGGCCGCCCGAGGCCATGGTCTCGCGCAGCACCTGCGGATTGGTGGCGGCGAAATTGGAGGGCGCCAGCGCGTCCACGTACTGGCGCGTGAAGAAAGCGATCTTCTTCTGCGAATCCTCGGGCAGGCCCTCGACGCCGGCCACCGCGTGCTGCATGTGCCGCGCCGCGATCAGGTAGGACTGCTTGATGTAGTCGAAGACGAAGTTGCCCGACCAGTCCTCGCCCTTGAAGCGCGCATCGCCCTTGGCCGGCACAGCGACGGGCGGAGCGTCCTGCCCGAACATCTTCATCCAGGCCGACTGCCACAACCGCGTCGAGTCGATCCAGTAGTTGACCGACGCGGCGGCGAAGGCGCTCGGGTCCATCAGGACGCGCGAGGCCATATCCATGTAGGCCTTGGCGACACCCAACTCGTCCTTCACTGCCGACGATAAGCTGCTCTCCAGTTGCTGCTGCCCGAACTCCTGCAGGATGCGCGAGGAGCGCGCGGCGACCTCCTGCAGCACGCGTGCAGTCTCTTCGCGGTTTACGCCGTCAGCGCGCTCTGCCATGCCTCCTCCTTGGCGGGAGCGAAACGCGCCACGCCGTCGTCGCCCACTGCGCGCCGCAACCTGCCTGCGCGCTCCAGGTAGTGCAGGTGGGCGATCGCCTCGCCCATGGCGAAGAACATCTGGTGCGCATCGAGTGTTCGCCGGAACAGCACTTGCAACACGTCGGCGGCGCAGCGCGGCGCCTCGGTGCAGGCCTCATACAATTCGGCCAACCGCTCCTCGTGATGCAGTTCCAGCTGCTCGACGCGCAGGTGCGCGCCGCGAAACGGCAGGCCGTGGGAAGGCAGCACCAGGGTGTCCGCCGCGAGTTCGCGGTAGCGCCGGATCGACTGCAGGAACTGCCCCAGCGGATCACCCTGCGGGTCGATTGGCCAGACGCTGATGTTGGTCGAGATGCGTGGTAGCAGCATATCGCCCGAGATCGCGAGGCCGAGCTCCGCGCAATGCAGCGACGCGTGCTCGGGCGCGTGGCCGTAGCCGGCGATCACGCGCCAGGCGCGGCCGCCGACGGCGAGGCGCTCGCCGTCCATGATGCGCCGGTAGCTGTGCGGGAACTCGGGCACCTGGCGCCGGTAGATATTGCCGCGCGCCGCCATCTGCGCGTGGCGCGCCTCGTCCAGGCCGTTGGCGCGGAACAGCGCCAGCGTCGCCTCCGGCACGTAGCCGCCGATGCCGTGGCGCACCGCGTGCGTGGTCAGATACTCGCCCTGCGTCATCCACAGCGGCGCGCCGAAGCGCTCGCACAGCCAGCCCGCATTGCCCGCGTGGTCCGGGTGGTAGTGCGTCACCAGCACGCGCCGCACGGGCCTGGCGCCGATCACGCCGGAGAAGAGCTGCTCCCACAGCGCGCGCGTGGGCGCGTCGCCCAGTCCCGTGTCGACCATCGTCCAGCCGCCCTCGTCCTCCAGCAGCCACAGATTGATGTGGTCGAGCGCGAAAGGCAGCGCCATGCGCAGCCAGTGCACGCCCGGCGCAACCTGCCGCACGCTGCCGGGGGCGGGCGCATCGCGGAACGCAAACTCGAGGGAATGCAAGTGGGGAATCCGGCAGCGAACCTGGGCTAGAATCAAGCGCACCCTACCATGCTGCAAATCGAAAAGGAACGCGCCGACGCGGAGTATTCGATCGGCGACCTGGCGAGCGAATTCGACGTCACGCCGCGCGCCATCCGCTTCTACGAGGCCGAAGGCCTGCTCGCGCCGCGGCGCGACGGCCAGCGCCGCATCTACACACCGCGCGAACGCACGCGCCTCAAGCTCACGCTGCGCGGCAAGCGCCTGGGCCTCACGCTGTCCGAGATCCGCGACCTGATCGACATGTATGAGCCCGGCCGCGACGAACGCCCGCAGCTCGAGCGCTTCCTCGCCGTGCTGGAGGCGCACAAGGCGGCGCTCGAGCGCCAGAGCGAGGACATCGAGGCGCAGCTGGCCGAGCTCGCCGCCTTCGAGAAGCGCGTGCGCAAGCAACTGGGCGGCCGGCGCAAGCGAAGGAGCGCAAGGACGGCGGGTTGACGTTTACGTAAACGTCAAGTAGCCTGCGGCCGATGAACGCGCCGAACCCCAAGTTCCAGCCCAAGGACCCGGCTTACGCCGCGCGCGTGCGGGAAAGCTTCGGGCGGCAGAAGGCCATGCACCACATCGGCGCGCGGCTGCGCGCCGTGGGTCCGGGCTGGAGCGAAGTGGAATTGCCTCATCGTGACGAGCTGACCCAGCAGAAGGGCTTTCTCCACGGCGGCATCATCGGCATGATTGCCGACAACGCCTGCGGCTACGCGGCTTACAGCCTGATGCCGGCGAACGCCTCGCCGCTGACCATCGAGTACAAGATCAACCTCCTTGCCCCGGGCCGCGGCAGCAACTACGTCGCCGAGGGCGTGGTCCTCAAGCCCGGGCGCACGCTGACGGTCACCCGCGCGGAGGTGTATGCGGAAACCGCGTCGGGGCGCGTGCACATCGCGAGCATGCAGCAAACCGTCTTGATGCTGGCGGACACCCCGGACACCCCTCAGTAGTCCATGGAAATCCCGGCGCTACGCTTCGAGCACGGCGAAACCATCGACATGCTGCGCGCCAGCGTGCGCGAGTTTGCGCGCAAGGAAATCGCGCCGCGCGCTGCGGACATCGACCGCTCGAACGAGTTTCCGCCCGACCTGTGGAAAAAGCTCGGCCAGCTTGGACTGCTCGGCGTCACGGTCGAGGAGGAATACGGCGGCAGCGCGCTCGGCTACCTCGCGCACATCGTCGCCGTCGAGGAAATCTCGCGCGCCTCGGGCTCGGTCGGCCTGTCGTACGGCGCGCATTCGAATCTGTGCGTGAACCAGATTCGCAGGAACGGCAGCGAGGTGCAGAAGAGGAAATACCTGCCGCGGCTGGTGTCCGGCGAGCACGTCGGGGCGCTCGCGATGAGCGAGCCGGGGGCAGGCTCGGACGTGGTCGGCATGCGCCTGCGCGCCGAGCGCCGCGGCGACCGGTTCGTCCTCAACGGCAACAAGATGTGGATCACCAACGGCCCGGATGCCGACGTGCTGGTGATCTACGGCAAGTCCGAAGGCATCACCGCGTTCCTCGTCGAGAAGGGCATGAAGGGGTTTGCCACCGCGCAAAAGCTCGACAAGCTCGGCATGCGCGGCTCCAACACCTGCGAGCTCGTGTTCCGCGATTGCGAGGTGCCGGCCGATAACGTGCTCGGCGAAGAAGGCGAGGGCGTGAAAGTGCTCATGTCCGGGCTGGACTACGAGCGCGCGGTGCTCGCCGGCGGGCCCCTGGGCATCATGGCAGCCTGCCTTGACGCGGTGGTGCCCTACGTGCACGAGCGCAAGCAGTTCGGCCAGCCGATCGGCGAGTTTCAGCTCATGCAGGGCAAGCTCGCTGACATGTACACCACGTTTTCCGCCTGCCGCGCCTATGTCTTTGCGGTGGGACAGGCGCTTGACCGCGGCGAGACTACGCGCAAGGACGCCGCCGGCGCGATTCTCTACGCTGCCGAAAAGGCGACCTGGATGGCGGGCGAAGCGATCCAGGCGCTGGGCGGCATGGGTTACATCAACGAGTCGCCCACCGGGCGGCTGTGGCGCGACGCGAAGCTCTACGAGATCGGGGCGGGAACCTCCGAGATCCGCCGCTGGCTGATCGGTCGGGAACTCTTCGGCGAGACCGCGTGAGCCTCGCACAGCTCCTTGAGAACAACAGGGCCTGGGCGCGCGGCATGCTCGCCGTCGATCCGGAGTATTTCGCGCGCCTCGCGCGCCAGCAGTCGCCGCAATATCTCTGGATCGGCTGCTCGGACTCGCGCGTGCCCGCCAACCAGATCACTGGGCTTGCGCCTGGCGAGGTGTTCGTTCACCGCAACATCGCCAATGTAGTCGTGCATACCGATCTGAACTGCCTCTCGGTCATCCAGTTCGCCGTGGACATCCTCAAGGTCCGGCACGTCATCCTGTGCGGGCACTACGGCTGCAGCGGCGTGCACGCCGCGATGACCCGCCACCGCATCGGCCTGTCCGACAACTGGCTGCGCCACGTGCAGGACGTGGCGGCAAAGCACGCAAGCGAGCTGGCGACGCACGCGGACGAGAACGCCAGGCATCGGCGCCTGTGCGAGCTGAACGTCGGCGAGCAGGTGCAGAACATCAGCCAGTGCACCGCGGTGCAGGAGGCCTGGGAACGCAAGCAGCCGCTGGAGGTTCACGGCTGGATCTACGATCTGAAGGACGGTCTGTTGCGCGACCTCAATTGCACTCGAAAGGAGTGAACCATGGCTACTGATCCGATCGTCATCGTTTCCGCCGCCCGCACCCCGATGGGCGCCTTCCAGGGCGAGCTGAAGAGCTTCGCCGCCCCCGAACTCGGCGCCGCCGCCATTCGCGCCGCCGTGGAGCGCGCCAAGCTCAAGCCCGAGGACGTGCAGGAAGTGCTGATGGGCTGTGTGCTGCCCGCTGGCCAGGGTCAGGCGCCCGCGCGTCAGGCTTCGCTCGGCGCCGGACTCCCGCTCGCCGCCGGCTGCACCACCGTGAACAAGATGTGCGGCTCGGGAATGAAGGCCGCGATGCTCGCGCACGACGCGCTGCTCGCCGGCTCCTTCGAGGTCATCGTCGCGGGAGGCATGGAGTCGATGACCAATGCGCCTTACCTGCTGCCCAAGGCGCGCGCAGGCCTGCGCATGGGCCATGGCCAGGTGATCGACCACATGTTCCTCGACGGGCTGGAGGACGCATACGACAAGGGACGCCTGATGGGTTCTTTCGCCGAGGATTGTGCGCAGAAGTACAAGTTCTCCCGCGAGGCGCAGGACGCATTTGCGATCGCCTCGCTGCAGCGCGCGCAAAAAGCGAACAAGGAAGGCTGGTTCGCCTGGGAGACCACGCCGATCGCCATCAAGGCCGGCAAGGACGAGAAATTCATCGAGACCGACGAACAGCCGTTCAAGGCCAACCTGGAGAAGATCCCGACCTTGAAGCCCGCCTTCCGCAAGGACGGCACGGTGACGGCGGCGAACTCGAGCTCGATTTCGGATGGCGCCGCGGCACTGGTGCTGATGCGCCGCTCGAGCGCGCAGAAGCGCGGCCTCGCCCCGCTCGCCACCATCGTCGGACACTCCACGCACGCACAGGCACCGGGCTGGTTCACCACCGCGCCGGTCGGCGCGATGAACAAGCTCCTCGAGCGCACCGGCTGGGGCGCAAGCCAAGTGGATCTCTACGAGATCAACGAAGCCTTCGCCGTGGTAGCGATGGCCGCGATGCAGGAACTCGGACTGCCGCACGACAAGGTCAACGTGCACGGTGGCGCCTGCGCGCTCGGCCACCCGATCGGCGCCTCGGGCGCTCGCATCCTCGTCACGCTCATCGGCGCGTTGCGCAAGTACGGCAAGAAGCGTGGCGTGGCGAGCCTGTGCATCGGCGGCGGCGAGGCCACTGCCATGGCGATCGAGTTGGCGTGAGCGCAGGCAAGGCCAGCAAACGCCAGTTGCAGGCGCTGCTCAAGCGCGCGCGCTTCGTCGGCGGCTACGGCATGCGCCTGGTGTCGGTCGATGACCACGCCTGCACCATCGCGATGCCGTTCCGCCGGGCGCTCGAGCGCCCCGGCGGCACAGTGAACGGCCCCGCTTTCATGGCGGCGGCGGATTGCGCCATGTGGCTCGCCATCAAGCGCCACATCGGCGTCGAGCATGACGCGGTCACCTCCGAACTGAACACCGCGTTCCTGAATGCGGCGCGCCGCCAGACGGTTTACTGCACCGCGCGCGTGCTGAAGACAGGCAAGCGCATCATCTACGGCACCGCCGAATGCCACGACGGCAGGGGCCGGCTGTTCACGCACCACACGGTCACCTACGTGCGCGTGTCCTGAGATGACCCTCGCCCCCCACCACGAGCAGTTGCGCGAGGCGGTGCGGCGCTACTCTGCGGAGCAGCTCGCGCCCAACGCCCCGGCCTGGGACCGCGACAAGCGCTTCCCGCGCGAGCAGCTGAAGGGCCTCGCGCAGATGGGACTGATGGGCGTGGCGGTTCCCGAGGAATGGGACGGCGCAGGCATGGACTACACGGCGCTCGCCATCGCCTGCGACGAGATCTCGGCAGGCGACGGCTCGACCTGCACCATCGTCATGGTGACCAACCTGGTGGCCAACATCTTGCAGGGCTACGGCAGCGATGCGCAGAAGGAGGAGTTCCTGCGCCCGGTGGCGAGAGGGGAGATGCTCGGCGCCTTCGCGCTCACCGAGCCGCACGTCGGCTCCGACGCAGCGGCCATCACGACGCGCGCGGAAAAAATCGGCTCCAGCTACGTCCTGAACGGCGTCAAGCAGTTCATTACCTCCGGCAGGAACGCCGACCTGGCGGTGGTCTTCGCGGTGACGGACAAGGCGGCGGGCAAGAAGGGGATCAGCGCTTTTGTCGTGCCGACTTCCACGCCCGGCTACAGTGCCGCGCGCCTGGAGGAAAAGACCGGCCAGCGCGCCTCGGACACGGCGCAGGTGGTGCTCGAGAACTGCAAGGTGCCCGCGGCATACCGGCTCGCCGACGAAGGCGTGGGCTACCGCATCGCGCTCGCCAACCTCGAGTCGGGGCGCATCAACGTCGCCGCGCAGGCCACCGGCATGGCGCGTACCGCCCTGCAGGCCGCCCTCGCGTACTCGCGCGAGCGAAAGAGCATGGGCAAGACGCTGTTCGAGCACCAGGCGGTGAACTTTCGCCTGGCCGACATGGCCACGCAGGTGGAGGCGGCTGAGCAGTTGTATCTCTACGCCGCGCGCCTGCGCGACGCGGGCCAACCCTGCCTGAAGGAGGCTTCGATGGCGAAACTGTTCGCCTCCGAGATGGCCGAGAAAGTGTGTTCGGATGCGATGCAGATCCACGGCGGCTACGGCTACGTGGCGGATTTCCCGGTGGAGCGCATCTGGCGCGATGTGCGCGTGTGCAAGATCTACGAGGGCGCGAGCGACATCCAGCGCCTGGTCATCGGCCGGGCCCTCGGGGGCAACTGATGCCGGTGATCAAGTCGCAGCTGAACCCGCGCGCGGAAGAGTTCCGCGCCAACGCAGCGCGCATGCGCGCCCTGGTGGCCGATCTGCGCGACAAGGTGGCGCAGGCGGCGCTGGGCGGCCCCGGGGAGGCGCGCGCGAAGCACGCCGCGCGCGGCAAGCTCCTGCCGCGAGAGCGCGTGCGCACGCTCCTGGACCCGGGTTCGCCGTTCCTGGAAGTCGGCCAGCTTGCGGCCCACGGCATGTACGGCGGCGACGTGCATTCGGCTTCGATCATCTGCGGCATCGGCCGCGTCGCGGGCCGCGAGTGCATCGTGGTGGCCAACGATGCGACGATCAAGGGCGGCACCTACTACCCGATGACGGTGAAAAAGCACCTGCGCGCGCAGGAGATCGCCGCGCAGAACCGCCTGCCCTGCCTGTACCTGGTGGATTCGGGCGGCGGGTTCCTGCCCGAACAGGACAACGTGTTTCCCGACCGCGAGCATTTCGGGCGAATTTTTTTCAACATTGCCAACCTGTCCGCCGCCGGCATCCCGCAGATCGCGGTGGTGATGGGCTCCTGCACCGCGGGCGGCGCCTACGTACCGGCGATGGCGGACGAATCGATCATCGTCAAGGGCCAGGGCACGATCTTCCTCGGCGGCCCGCCGCTGGTGAAGGCGGCGACCGGCGAAGTGGTGAGCGCCGAGGAACTGGGCGGCGCCGAAGTGCATACGCGCGTTTCGGGCGTTGCGGACCACTACGCGCAGAGCGACGCACACGCACTCGCCATCTGCCGCCGCATCGTCGCCAACCTCAACACGCGCAAGAGCGTGTCGCTCGAGCTGCGCGAGCCGCGCGAGCCGCTCTACCCGGCCGAGGAGATCTACGGCGTGATCCCGGCCGAAGTGCGCAAGCCTTACGACGTGCGGGAGGTGATCGCGCGCATCGTGGACGGTTCGGAACTCGACGAGTTCAAGCAGAACTACGGCAGCACGCTGGTGACGGGCTTTGCGCACCTGCACGGCTACCCGGTGGCGATCCTCGCCAACAACGGCATCCTGTATTCGGAGAGCTCGCTGAAAGCCACGCACTTCATCGAGCTCGCGTGCCAGCGCGGCATTCCGCTGCTGTTTCTGCAGAACATCGCCGGCTACATGGTCGGCAAGAAATACGAGGCCGGCGGCATCGCCAAGGACGGCGCCAAGATGGTGACCGCGGTCGCCACCGCGAAGGTGCCCAAGTTCACCCTGATCCTCGGCGGCTCCTTCGGCGCGGGCAACTACGGCATGTGCGGGCGCGCGTACTCGCCCAGATTCCTGTGGATGTGGCCGAACGCCCGCATCTCGATCATGGGCGGCGAGCAGGCGGCGAGCGTGCTCGCCACGGTGGGCGGCGAGTTCAAGTCCAAGGCGGACGAGGAAGCATTCAAAGCACCGATCCGCGAGCAGTACGAGCGCCAAGGCCATCCCTACTACTCGAGCGCGCGCCTGTGGGACGACGGTGTGGTGGACCCCGCAGATACCCGACGCCTACTCGGCCTCGCGCTCTCGGCATCCCTCAACGCGCCGATCGAGCCGACAAAGTTCGGCATTTTCAGGATGTGACCATGGACGAATATCGAGCCACGGTCGAATGGCGGCGCGAGACCGCCAACTTCGACTACAAGACCTACAACCGCACGCACACCCTGACATTCGAAGGCGGCATTCGCGTGCCCGCCTCCGCGGCCACCAGGAATATCCCGGCCACCGCCGCCGGCGTGCCAGGCGTGGACCCGGAGCAGGCCTTCGTGGCATCGCTCTCCTCCTGCCACCTGCTCTGGTTCCTGCACCTCGCGTCGCAGGCAAAGCTGGTCGTCGATCGCTACCTGGACCAGGCCACCGGCGTGCTGGAGAAGAACGCCGAGGGCCGCATGGCGATGACCCGCGTCACGCTGCGGCCCGCGGTGACCTATTCCGGCCGCGCGCCGAGCGCCGAAGAACACGCGCAGCTGCACGAGAGCGCCCACGACAAGTGCTTCATCGCCAACTCGGTGAAGTCCGCGGTGGCGATCGAGCCGAGGATCGCTTGAGATGCTGAAGCTCGAAGCCAGTCGCGGCGTGGCGCGAGTCACCCTCGATCGTCCGGAGATCCGCAACGCCTTCGACGACACGCTGATCGCGGCGCTGACCAAGGCCCTGCGCGCGCTCGACGCCGACCAACGCGTGCGCGCCGTGGTGCTCGCCGGTAGCGGGCCGGCGTTCTGCGCGGGGGCGGACCTCAACTGGATGAAGCGCATGGCCGCCTACGGCTACGAGCAAAACCTCGCGGATGCGCAGGCGCTGGCGGAGATGCTGAAGACGCTCGATCGCATGGGCAAGCCCACTGTGGCGCGCGTGCACGGGCCCGCATTCGCCGGCGGCGTGGGTTTGGTAGCCGCTTGTGACATTGCGATCGGCACCCCGGAAGCCAGGTTCTGCCTGTCGGAGGCGAAATTGGGGCTGTCGCCCGCAACCATTAGTCCGTATGTAGTGCGGGCGATGGGCGAGCGCGCCGCACGGCGATATTTTCTGACGGCGGAGGTGTTCGATGCGGCAGAAGCGCATCGCATAGGGTTGCTAACTGCTGTCTCGGCGTCGGAAGAACTCGACGCCGAGATCGATGAAATTCTCGGGCATCTGATGCAAGGCGGGCCGCAGACGCTGGCGAAGATCAAGGACTTGATCCGCGCGGTCGCCGCGAGTCCGCTGGGCGACCCGCTGATCGCCGACACCGCACGCCGCATCGCCGAGATCCGCGTATCGCCCGAGGGACGCGAGGGCATCGCCTCATTCCTCGAGAAGCGCAAACCCTCCTGGACCGGCTGATGTTCCGCAAGATCCTCATCGCCAACCGAAGCGAGATCGCCTGCCGCGTGATGCGCACCGCAAAGCGCATGGGAGTGCGCACGGTCGCGGTGTATTCGGACGCCGACCGCGACGCGCGCCACGTGCGCTTGGCCGACGAAGCGCGCCGCATCGGGCCGGCGGCGGCCCGCGAAAGCTACCTGAACGTCGAGGCGATCCTCGCCGCGGCGCGTGACACCGGCGCGGAAGCGATCCATCCCGGCTACGGCTTTCTGTCGGAAAACGAGGATTTCGCTCGCGCCTGCGCCAAAGCCCGCATCGTGTTCATCGGCCCGACGCCGGAGGCGATCGGGGCGATGGGCGACAAGTCCGCCGCCAAGCGGCTGATGGAAAAAGCCAAGGTACCCCTGGTGCCGGGCTACCACGGCGAGCGCCAGGATGCGGCGTTTCTTGCCAATGAAGCCGAGCGCATCGGCTACCCGGTGCTGATCAAGGCCTGCGCCGGCGG
The DNA here is from genome assembly GCA_031394435.1 of Betaproteobacteria bacterium. Lineage (GTDB taxonomy): Bacteria > Pseudomonadota > Gammaproteobacteria > Burkholderiales > SG8-39 > JAABQT01. The sequence continues at coordinate 3,742 of JANNTQ010000169.1, read as the reverse complement.
TGGCGGCAAGGGCATGCGCGTAGTGCGCGCGGCGGGCGAGTTCAAGGCTGCGCTGGAGGGCGCGCAGCGCGAGGCCAGGTCCACCTTTGGCGATGAGCGGGTGCTTATCGAGCGCTGCCTCGACCGGCCGCGGCACATCGAGGTGCAGGTGTTCGGCGACACGCACGGCAACCTCGTAACCCTGTTCGAGCGCGACTGCTCGGTGCAGCGGCGGCACCAGAAAGTGCTGGAGGAAGCGCCGGCTCCGGGCATGACGGCGAAGCGGCGCAAGGAAATGGGCGAGGCGGCGCTGGCGGCGGCGCGCTCGGTGAAGTACGTTGGCGCCGGCACGGTGGAATTCATCGCCGAACAGGATGGGCGCTTCTACTTCATGGAAATGAACACGCGGCTGCAGGTCGAGCACCCGGTGACCGAGATGATCACCGGCCTCGACCTCGTCGAATGGCAGCTGCGCGTGGCAGCGGGCGAACCGCTGCCGCTCAGTCAAGGCGAGCTGGGGATCCGCGGCCACGCCATCGAAGCACGCCTCTATGCGGAGGACCCGGCGCGCGACTTCCTGCCGCAGACCGGGCGCCTCGCGCACCTGCGTTTCCCGGCGGACACGGCGGACCTGCGCACCGACACCGGCGTGGAGGCCGGCGCTGCGATCACCCCGTACTACGATCCGATGATCGCCAAGCTGATCGCCTGGGGCGCGGATCGCCCCGCGGCGCTGGCGCGGCTCGCGGCCGCGCTCGACGAGGTAGAGATCGCAGGCTTGAATACCAACGTCGAATTCCTCGCCCGGACGGTGCGCAGCCGTGCGTTCGCATCCGCGGAGCTGGACACCGGGCTGATCGAACGCAGCCACGCCGAGTTGTTCCCGCCGCGCGCGCCGCTCTCCGACCAAGCGCTCGCCGCGGCGGCCTACGCCGAGTTGCTCGCCGAGGAAGACGTGGCGCGCGGCCGCGCCGCCGCCTCTGGCGACCCGCACTCACCCTGGGATCGCGTGGACGGTTGGCGTCTGAACCAGGATTCGCACCATCTTTTTGCCTTTGCCGAGGGGGATGAGCGCCACGTGGCGACGGTGCATTTCCGCGACACGGGTCAGCGCATCGGCATATCCGGCCGCGAATTCGCCCTCGACGGCGAACGCCTTGCCGACGGCCGGCTGCTGGTGCGGCTGGACGGCCGTGCGACCAAGGCGCGCGTGGTGCGCGACGGGCGCGACTGGCACGTCTTCATGGACGGCGCCCACCGCCGCATCACGCTGCACGACGAGCTCGAGGGGCTCGACATCGATGCCGTCAGCGGGACTCTCGCCGCGCCGATGCCCGGCAGAGTGATCGCCGTGATGGTGAAGCCGGGAGACAAGGTAGCCAAGGGTGCCCCGCTGCTGATCCTCGAAGCGATGAAGATGGAGCACACGATCTGCGCGCCCGCGGACAGCGTGGTGAAGGAAATCCATTACGCCGCGGGCGAGCAGGTGCCCGAGGGCGCCGAATTGCTCAGGTTGGAGTAAAAATGGGCACTGACCCTATTTTCCCCAAGCAGGTGCGCATCGTCGAAGTTGGGCCGCGCGATGGCCTGCAGAACGAGAAGGCGGAGGTGCCAACCAGGGTAAAGATCGAGCTGATCGAGCGGCTGGCCGACGCCGGGCTGCCGGCAGTGGAAGCGACGGCCTTCGTGTCGCCGAAGTGGGTGCCGCAGATGGCCGACCACATCGAGGTGCTGGAAGGCATACGCCGCAAGCCCGGCGTGTCTTACCCGGTGCTAACGCCAAACCTGAAGGGCTTTCAGGCCGCGCATGCAGCTGGCGCCACCGAAGTGGCGATCTTCGGCGCCGCCTCGGAAGCGTTCTCGAAGAAGAACATCAACTGCACGATCGCCGAGTCGCTCGAGCGCTTCCGTCCCGTGGCGGAGGCCGCGAAGTCGGCGGGCGTCGAAGTGCGCGGCTACATTTCCTGCGTGCTCGGCTGCCCCTACGAGGGCGAGGTCGCGCCGGAGAAAGTGGCCGCAGTCGCCGCGGCGCTATACGACATGGGCTGCTACGAGGTGTCGCTCGGCGACACCATCGGCGTGGGCACGCCGGGCAAGACCCGGAAAATGATCGAAGCGGTGGCGCAGCGCGTGCCGATCGAGCGCCTCGCGGGCCACTACCACGACACCTACGGCCAGGCGCTCGCCAACATCTACGCTTCCCTGGAGCTGGGTGTCGCGACTTTCGATTCCTCGGTCGCCGGCCTGGGCGGCTGTCCCTATGCCAAGGGCGCCTCGGGCAATGTCGCCACCGAGGACGTGGTTTACCTGCTGCACGGCCTGGGCCTCCGCACCGGCGTCGACCTCGACAAGCTGGTCGAGACCGGCCAGTGGATCTCCTCGGTACTCGGCAGGGAACCGGCGTCGAAGGCCGGCAAGGCCATCGCGGCAAAAAGAACCAAGGCCGCTTGAGCGCCTCGCCCTGCAACAAGGCCTGCGCGATGGATGCCGAGCAGCGCTACTGCCTCGGTTGCTCGCGCACGCTGGCGGAAATCGCCGCGTGGGGTTCGATGACGGACGACGAGCAACGCGCGGTGCTGGCACAGTTGGATGAGCGCCGCGCGGCTTCGCCCTCTAGAATGCCAGAATGAATTCGAACCTGTTCAAGCGTTGCGCAGCCATCCTTGTTGCAGCCGTCCTGCTGGCCGGCTGCGCCACGGCCGAGCAAACGGCGGCGCCCAGGCCGCGGCTCATCGTGTTCATGGCGGTCGACGGACTGCCGCAGTACCAGGTGACAGGCTACCGCGACCAGCTCGCAGCGGACGGCCTGCGCCGCTTCCTCGAGCGCGGCGCCTGGTTCTCCGACGCACGCTACGGCCACGCCTTTACGGTGACCGGCGCGGGTCACGCGGCGATGTTGACCGGCGCCTACCCGCACCGCACCGGCGTCATCGGCAACGACTGGCGCGACCGCGCAACGGGCGAGCTGGAGTACTGCGCGGGCGATACCGCGCACACCTACATCGGCCACAAGACGCAGAAGCTCGACGGCACGAGCCCGAAAAACCTGATGGTCGAGACAGTGGGCGACGTATTGAAGCGCAGCGATGCGCGCGCGAAGGTGATCGCCATCTCCGGCAAGGACCGCGGCGCCATCCTGCCCGCCGGCAAGACGGGAGTAGCCTACATGTACATGGATGCGACCGGGCAGTTCGCGTCCACTACTTTCTACATGAGGGAGCACCCCGCCTGGGTGACGGCCTTCCACGCCGCGAACCCCGCCGACCGCCACTTCAAGGCAAGCTGGTCGCCGCTCCTGCCCGAAGCCGCCTACGCGCGCTCGTTGCCGGACGAGCAGGCCTGGTACAACCCGGGCGGCAAGCTGCCCAAGATGCTGGGGGAAGGCCAGGACAAGCCCGGCCCGGCGTTCTACAGCGCCCTGATGCGCAGCCCGCATGGCGATGCGCTCACGCTCGACTTCGCGCGCGCCGCGATCGCGGGCGAAGCGCTCGGCCATGACGAGGTGCCGGACATCTTGTCCGTCAGCCTGTCCACGCACGACTACGTCAACCATGCCTACGGCCCGGAATCGCGCCTGTCGCACGATCACCTGCTGCACCTCGACCGCCTGCTGGAAGCTTTTTTCCGCGACCTCGATCGCATGGTCGGCAAGGATCGCTACGTCGCGGTGCTCACCGCGGACCACGGCTTCATGCCCGCACCCGAGTACAGCAAGTCGCTCGGTCGCAATGCGGGCCGGCAGAACGTCCCGCAGACGCTTGCC
>JANNTQ010000168.1:0-17355 GCA_031394435.1 Betaproteobacteria bacterium | reverse complement strand
GCGCAAGTCCACGCCGGGACGCTACTTCAAGGTGGCGGAACCAGGCCCGGGCTGGGGCGGCACCGACATCACCGACCCGCTCTCCATCATCGAGAAGATCAACCCGAAGACCGCCTGGCCCGGCATGCGCCTGCTGATGGTCTCGACTACGGGTGAGGACGCGGAATGGTTCGTGCTGGACCAGGACCTCAAGCCGCAGAAGGCTCCGATGCCGCCAACGGTGCGCAAGGTGGTGGAGCGCATTGCGGAGAATTGCGAACCGGCGCTGTGCACGGTGCTGTTCATGGGCGGCGCGGGGGGCAGCCTGCGCGCGGGCGTGACCGAGAACCCGGTGCGCCTCACGCGCTCGGTGAAGGACCTGATCACGCGTGTCACCTGCGGCGGCGCTCCGGTCTACGTCTGGCCGGGCGGCGGCATTACGGTGATGGTCGACGTGCTCGCCATGCCGGACAAGTCCTTCGGCTACGTGCCCACGCCGGCACTGGTGCTGCCGATCGAATTCACGCTGCCGCTCGCGCAGTACGCCGCGATCGGCGGGCACATGGACCACGTCGTGACGTTGCAGCAGGTCCTGGAAGGCACGCGATGGCGGGCCGCCTGAGCGACGGCCGGCTGCATTTGCAGCACGGGCCGATCGACCTGGTGATCTTCGGCGGCGAGGCGGAGTACGAACGCGCTGCGCTGCGCTTTCGGACCGTGCTCGACGAACTGGTGGCGGAACTGCCGCTGCTGCGTACTCCGATCGGCGATGCCTATCCCCTCGCCAGCGGCGCGATCGCGCGCCGAATGATCGAGGCTGTCTGGCCGCATCGGGCGGTCTTCATCACGCCGATGGCGGCGGTCGCCGGCGCGGTGGCGGACGAAATCCTCGAAGCGATGCAGCCCTGCGGCAAGGCCTACGTTAACAACGGCGGCGACATCGCGGTGCACCTGCCGCGCGGCGAGACCTTTGACGCCGGCATCGTCAACGATCCGACCAGGCCGGCGATCGATGCCAGCGTCAGAATCGACCGCTGTTGCGGCATCGCCACCTCCGGCTGGCGCGGGCGCTCTCAGTCGCTCGGCATCGCCGACGCGGTCACCGTCGTTGCCGGCTGTGGCGCGTCGGCCGATGCGGCGGCGACCATTGTTGCCAACGCAGTGAATGCGGAGCATCACGCGATCCAGCGACTTCCCGCGCGAGCGGTGAAGGAAGATAGCGATCTTGGCGAACTGCCGGTCACTGTGGGGGTCGGCCCCCTGCCCGAGGCCACTGTGCGCGCCGCGCTGGGGGCTGGCGCGGCGGCCGCACAATCCATGCGTGGGCGAGGACTTATCCAGGCTGCGTATCTCGCGTTGCAGAATCAAACTACGGCGGTGATGCCTGAAGTACACTTTCCCTTACAGCGGAGGTCACCATGAAGCGCAGATCGTTCCTGTTTGCGGCAGCGGGCATCAGTTGGCTGGGTTCCAGCGCCTGGGCAGCGCCCACGCGCAAGATCGGCAACCGCGACGTGTTCGTGGTGGTCGACGTGCAGAACTGCTTCACCCCGGGCGGCTCGCTCGCCGTGAAGGAAGGCGATGTGATCGTCCCCCTGATCAACCGCATCGCGAAGCAGTTCAAGCATGTGGTGATCACGCAGGACTGGCACACCGCCGACCACATTTCGTTTGCCTCGCAGCATGCCGGCAAGAAGCCCTTCGACATGGTGAAGCTCGCCTATGGCAACCAGGTGCTGTGGCCCGACCACTGCGTGCAGGGCACCGACGGCGCGGCGCTGCACAAGGACCTCAACATTCCGCACGCGGGGCTCGTCATCCGCAAGGGCTACCGGCGCGAGGTGGATAGCTATTCCGCCTTCCTCGAAGCCGACCAGAAGACGCAGACCGGCCTGGGCGGCTACCTCAAGCAGCGAGGCCTGAAGCGCGTGTACTTCGCCGGCCTGGCGACCGATTTCTGCGTCGGCTGGAGCGCGCTCGATGCGCGCAAGCAGGGCTTCGAAGCGCTGGTGATCGAAGACGCCTGCCGCGGCATCGACATGCAGGGCTCGCTCGCCAAGGCCTGGGCGGCGATGCAGGTAGCGGGCGTGAAGCGCATCCAATCCACCGACGTGATCTAGGGGAGTCGCAATGAAGCTCAGACTGGCATTGGCGATCGTATCCGCAGCGGCCGTGGCGCTCGCCGCCTACGGCGCGCAGGCGCAGACGATCAAGATCGGCGAGCTGAACAGCTACAAGGTGTTCCCCGCCTTCCTGGAGCCTTACAAGAAGGGCTGGGAGCTGGCGCTGGAGGAGATCAACAAGGCGGGTGGCGCCAACGGCCGCAAGCTGGAAGTGGTGTCCCGCGACGACAACGGCAATCCGGGGGACGCGGTGCGCGTGGCAGAAGAGCTGCTGTCGCGCGAGAACGCCAGCCTGCTGATGGGCACTTTTGCCTCGCACATCGGCCTGGCGGTCGCCAACCTCGCCAACCAGAGGAAAGTCGTGTTCATCGCCGCCGAGCCGCTCACCGACAAGATCGTGTGGGAAAACGGCAACCGCTACACCTTCCGCCTGCGCCCCTCGACCTACATGCAGGTGGCGATGCTGGTGCCGGAAGCCGCCAAGCTCAAGAAGCAACGCTGGGCCATCGTCTACCCGAACTACGAGTACGGACAGTCCGCCACCGCGTCGTTCAAGAAACTGCTGTCAAAAGCACAGCCGGGAGCGCAGTTCGTCGCCGAGCAAGCGCCGACCCTGGGCAAGATCGAAGCAGGCTCCGTGGTGCAGGCGCTGATGGACGCCAAACCCGATGCGATCTTCTCCTCGCTGTTCGGCGCCGACCTGCAGAAGTTCGTGCGCGAAGGCAACACGCGCGGGCTGTTCAAGAACATGACCGTGTTCAACCTGCTCGCCGGCGAGCCCGAGTACCTCGATCCGCTCAAGGACGAGACGCCGGAAGGCTGGTGGGTGACGGGCTACCCGTGGGCCGAGATCAAGACGCCCGCGCACTTGAAATTCCTCGCCGCCTACCAGGCGAAATGGAAGGACTACCCGCGCCTCGGCTCGGTGGTCGGCTACTCGACCATGTACACGGTGGCGAACGCCATGCGCAAGGCCGGCGGCACCGACACCGAGAAGCTGATCGCGGCGCTCAAGGGCCTGGAGATGGACACGCCCATCGGGCCGATCGTGTACCGCGCGCTGGACCATCAGTCCACCATGGGCGCCTACGTCGGCCAGCTGGCGCAGAAGAAAGGCGTCGGCGTGATGGTCAACTGGCGCTTCGCCGACGGCGCGAATTTCCTGCCGCCGTTCGAGGAAGTGCGCCTGCTGCGCAAAGACTGAAGTCGAGGAGAAGACAGGAAAAGGGGGCTTGACCCCCTTTTTTCATGACCGCCTCCTCCTTCCTGATCCAGTTCCTCAACGGCCTGGCGAGCGCCTCGTCGCTGTTCCTGGTGGCCGCCGGGCTGTCGCTGATCTTCGGCGTGACGCGCATCGTCAATTTCGCGCACGGGTCGCTGTTCATGCTGGGCATGTACCTGGCGGTGGCGCTCGCGCCGCTGCTCGGCTTCTGGCTCAGCGTGCCACTGGCCGCGCTGGCGGTGGCCGCCTTCGGCGCCCTGGTGGAAGCCTTGCTGCTGCGCCGGCTCTACGGCGCACCGGAACTCCTGCAACTGCTTGCCACCTTCGCACTGGTGCTGGTGATCAAGGATTTCACGCTGTGGGCCTGGGGGCCGGAAGACATCCTCGGACCGAGGGCGCCGGGGCTGGCCGGCGCCGTGAGCATCGCCGGCGGCCAGTTCCCCGAGTACGACCTTTTCCTCATCGTCTTTGGCCCGGCGGTGCTCGGCGCGCTGTGGTTCCTGCTCACACGCACGCGCTGGGGCACGCTGGTGCGCGCCGCCACGCAGGACCGCGAGATGGCCGGGGCGCTGGGCGTGAACCAGAGATGGCTGTTCACCAGCGTGTTCGCCCTCGGCGCCCTGCTCGCCGGGTTGGGCGGCGCGGTACAGATCCCGCGCGAGCCGGCGACGCTGTTCATCGACCTGCAGATCATCTCCGACGCCTTCGTGGTGGTGGTGGTAGGCGGCCTGGGCTCGATCCCCGGCGCCTTCCTCGCCGCGCTGCTGATCGCGGAGATCAAGTCGTTCTGCATCGGCTTCGGCTATTCCAAGATCACGCTGGTGGTGGAGTTCATCGTCATGGCGGTGGTGCTGGTGCTGCGGCCCTGGGGACTGCTCGGCAGGATGCCGGCGCAGGCGCGCGGCGCGGGCGCGCTGGAGCCGCCGCTGCTGCTGCCCAGGCGAGGGCTGCTTGCCGCCCTCGCCGCGCTCGCCTTCGGCCTGGCGCTGGTGCCGGCGATAGAGACGGGCTACACGCTGGTGCTGCTCACCGACATGCTGCTGTTTGCGCTGTTCGCGGTCAGCCTGCACTTCATCACGGGGCCGGGCGGCTTGCACTCCTTCGGCCACGCCGCCTACTTCGGCCTCGGCGCATACGGCGCGGGCTTGCTGGTGCACAAAGGCGGCGTGCCGATGGAAGCCGCGCTGCTGGCGGCGCCCTGGCTTGCCGCTTTCGGCGCCCTGGTCTTCGGCTGGTTCTGCGTACGGCTGTCGGGCGTGTACCTCGCCATGCTCACTTTGGCATTTGCGCAGATCGCCTGGTCGGTGATCTTCCAGTGGGACGCGTTCACCGGCGGCTCGAACGGCATCGTCGGCATCTGGCCGGCGGCCTGGCTGTCCAGCAAGACCGCCTACTACTACCTCACGCTCGTCGCCTGCGCGGGCGGCATCGCGCTGCTCTGGCGCGTGCTGTACGCGCCGTTCGGCTACGCGGTGCGCGCCGGCCGCGATTCGCCGCTGCGGGCGGACGCCATCGGCATCGACGTGCGCGCATGGCAATGGGCGGCATTCACATTCGCCGGACTGTTCGCCGGGCTGGCCGGCGCCTTGTTCGCCTTCTCCAAAGGATCCATTTCCCCCGAGGCGCTGTCGGTGACCCGTTCGGTGGACGGCCTCGTGATGGTGCTGCTCGGCGGCATCCAGACACTCACCGGCCCGCTTTGGGGCGCGGCGCTGTTCATCTGGATGCAGGACGCGGTGGCGCGCGGCATCGACTACTGGCGCGCGGTGATCGGCGGCGTGATCCTGCTGCTGGTGCTCGTCTTCCCCCAGGGCGTCACCGGCTTCCTGCGCGAGCGGTTTGCCCGATGACGGTGCTCGAGGTGCGTAAGCTGTCGAAGGCCTACGGCGGTGTGCAGGCCGTGAGCAAGGTCAGCTTCTCGGTCGCCGCCGGCGAGCTGCTGGCGATGATTGGCCCCAACGGCGCCGGCAAGACCACCTGCTTCAACATGCTAAACGGGCAGGTGGCACCCGATGCGGGACGCATCGAGTTCGAAGGCCGCAGCCTCGCAGGCCTCGCCCCGCGCGACATCTGGCGCCTGGGCGTGGGGCGCACCTTCCAGATCACCGCCACGTTCGGCTCGATGTCGGTGCGCGAAAACGTGCAGATGGCCCTGCTGTCGCACCACCGGCGCCTGTGGTCGCTGACGGCGCTGGCCACACGCAGCTACGTGGACGAAGCCAATGCGCTGCTTGCGCGCGTCGGCATGCTGGAGCAGGCCGAGCGCCCCTGCGCAGTGCTCGCCTACGGCGATCTGAAGCGCGTCGAGCTGGCGGTGGCGCTGGCCAACCGGCCGCGCCTGCTGCTGATGGACGAACCAACCGCCGGCATGGCGCCGCGCGAACGCAACGAGTTGATGCAGCTCGCCGCGGAACTCGCGCGCAGCGGCGGCATCGCGGTGCTGTTCACCGAGCACGACATGGACGTGGTGTTCACGCACGCCGACCGGGTGATCGTGCTTTCCGGTGGCGAACTGATCGCCGAGGGCAGGCCCGAGGCGGTGCGCGCGGATGCGCGGGTGCGGGAGGTGTACCTGGGAACCGGCGATGCTTGAAGTCTCCGGCCTGAACGCCGCGTACGGCCGCGCGCACATCCTGTTCGACTTGCAACTGCTGGCGCGGGCCGGAGAAGTGGCCGTGCTGTTGGGCAGGAATGGAGCCGGGAAGTCCACCACACTGAAGGCGATCATGGGCCTGCTGCGGCCCCAGGCCGGCGAAATTCTCTTCGCTGGACGAAGGATCGACCGGCTGCAGCCTTTCCAGATCGCGCGCCTCGGCCTGGGCTATGTGCCGGAAGACCGGCGCATCTTCACCGACCTCACCGTGGCGCAGAACCTGGACGTCGGCCGCCAGCCGCCGCGCGAAGGCGTCCCGCGCTGGACGCCGGCGAAGCTGTACGAACTGTTTCCGAACCTTGGGCGCATGCAGGAGCGCCTGGGGGCGAGCATGTCGGGCGGTGAGCAGCAGATGCTGACCATTGCGCGCACGCTGATGGGCAACCCGCGGGCGATCCTGCTGGACGAGCCCTCCGAGGGACTCGCGCCGGTGATCGTCGAGCAGATGGTACGCACCATCCGCGAGCTGAAGACCCAGGGCCTCACCGTGCTGCTGTGCGAGCAGAACCTGCATTTCGCGCGCCAGGTCGCCGATCGCGCCTACGTCATCGAAAAGGGCCACGTGCGCCGCTCGGGCACGCTGGAGGAGATCCAGGACGAGTATCAGATGGTATGAGCTGGATCGCGGGCATCGACGTCGGCGGCACTTTTACAGACCTGGTCGCAGTGGACGCGGCGAGCGGCGAAGTGCGCCTCGCCAAGGTGCCGACCACGCCGCAGAACCAGGCTTACGGCGTGCTCGCAGCCATCGACGATGCGAAACTCCCGCTCGACCAGCTGGCGCTCATCGTGCACGGCACCACGACCACCACCAACGCACTGCTGGAGCGCAAGCTGGCGAAAACCGGCCTCATCACCACGCAAGGTTTCCGCGACGTGCTGGAGCTCGGCCGCCGCACGCGGCCGCGGCCCTACGGCCTCACCGGCTGGTTCGAACCGCTGATTCCACGCGAATTGCGCCTCGAAGTGCCCGAGCGCATGGACGCCGAGGGACTGCCGGTGATTCCGCTCGACGAAGCCGCAATGCGCGGCGCGGTGCGCCGGCTGATCGACGCGGGCTGCGAATCGCTGGTGATCCATTTCCTGCACAGCTACATCAATCCCGCGCACGAGCGGCGCGCGCTCGACATTGCGCGCGAGTCATGGCCGAACCGCTACCTCACCGCCGGCCACAGCCTGCTGTCCGAATACCGCGAGTACGAGCGCGGCGTGACTGCGGCGGTCAACGCCAGCGTGCAGCCGATCCTCGACCGCTACCTCGAGCGGCTGCGTGCCGAGCTCAAGCGGCGCGGCTATGACAAAGACCTGCTGGTGATGCAGGGCAACGGCGGCACTGTCTCCTCGGTCATCGTGGCCGAGGGTGCGGCCAACACCGTGATGTCCGGCCCCGCCTCCGGCGTCATCGCCGCCGCCTACTCCGCCAGCGCCGCCGGCTTTCCCAATGCCATCACCTACGACATGGGCGGCACCTCGACCGACGTCGGCCTGATCCGCGACGGCGTGCCGGAGGTGTCCTCCGAGCTGGAGCTCGAATACGCCATGCCTGTGCATGTGCCGATGGTGGATGTGCACAGCATCGGCGCCGGCGGCGGCTCCATCGCCTTCGTCGGCGAGGACGGCATGCTTCGCGTTGGCCCGCAAAGCGCCGGCGCCAACCCGGGCCCGACCTGCTACGGGCGCGGCGGCACAGAGCCGACCATCACCGACGCCAACCTGATCCTCGGCAGGCTGAACCCGGAGGCCTTGCTCGGCGTGAAGGGTGCCGTCGACATGGAGAAGATCAAGCGCTTGATGCTGGAGAAGATCGGCCAGCCGCTCGGCCTCGACGCGAACGAGGCCGCGGCCGCCATCGTGCGCATCGCCAACGACAAGATGGCGGGCGCCGTGCGCATGGTGTCCCTGGCCCGCGGCCATGATCCGCGCGACTTCGTGCTGTTCGCCTTCGGGGGTGCCGGACCCTTGCATGCAGCGGCGATGGCCAAGGAACTGGGCATTCCGAAGCTCCTGGTCCCCGCACGTCCGGGGATCACCAACGCCTTGGGTTGCGTGGTGGCGGACCTCAGGCATGACTTCGTAAACACTGTTAATAATAAAGTGCAAGACATTGATATAAATAATGTTAACTCGATCATTGAAAGGCAAATTAAAGCTGGAAAAAAGCTCTTGGAACGCGAGGCAGTGGCGATCGAAGGCCTACGCCTTCTGCACACTGCGGACATGCAGTTCCAGGGCCAGACGCACATGCTGAGCGTCGCGCTGCCCGGTCCCAAAGTCACGCGCGAGCAACTCCAGCAGTTGTTCGAAAAGGCCTACTGGACCCGCTTCGAAGTGGAACTGCCGGAGATCCGCGCCATGCTGGTCAACGTGCATACCGCCGTCATCGGCCTGCGCCCGCGCCTGGACTTGGCCGTGCTATCCGATCGCGCCGCGCCTCATGCGGCGCGAAAGCTTTTTCGGTCGGTGTGGTTCACGGGCGGCTTCCGACGTACGCCCGTCTATCAGCGCAATTCGCTGCCGCAGGAGTTGGAAGGCCCGGCCATCATCGAGCAACTGGATTGCACGACTGTTCTGGAACCGGGCAACAAACTCACCCTCGACAAACTGGGCAACCTGCTCATCGAAATATGAACCGCGGCCTGCTGCTGACCATGACCGAGCCTCCCGCGCACCTGGAGGAGGAATTCAATGCCTGGTACGACGACGAGCACATGGCGGAACGGCGCGCCGTCCCCGGCTTCCGCTCGGCGCGTCGATGGGTCGCGGATGCGAAGCCCGGCGAAGGAAAGTATCTCGCGACCTACGAACTGGACTCGCCCGCGGTGCTTACTTCGACAGCCTATCTCGCGCGGCTCAACAACCCGACGCCATGGTCCAGGCGCAGCCTGAAAAACTGTGTGGTATTCCGCCGCTGGGCCTGCGAACAGACGCACCCCGGGCACGCGGATCCCGACCCCCGGACACTGGCGTTGCTGTTTTGCTGCGGAGACGCCCCCTACGAGAAGAAGATCGACGGCGCACTGCAAGCTCGCCGCTTCGTGGATCCGGTGGGCAAGCCGCGTCACGTGACGCTGTTCGAGCTTGCCGCGCCGGCGCCACTGCCGCGCGACGCCGGCTGGGAATTCCGCCTGTACCGCGCCTACCCTACTCCACCTTAGCGCCCGACTCGCGGATCGAGCGCTCGATCACCGGCGCTTCGGCCGCGATCTCCGCGGCGAAAGCCTCAGGCGACGCCGACGGCGAGGCGTCCATGCCCTGCTGCGCGATCCTGTCGCGGATCTCCTGCTTGGCGAGGCCCTTCGCCGCCACCGCGTGCAGCCGCTGCACGATTTCAGCTGCAGTTCCCGCCGGAACGTAGAGCCCGAACCAGAAAGTGGACTCGAAAGGTACGCCGGCCTCCTCCGATCCCGGAATCCCGGGAATGGACGGCGAGGCCTTGCGCATGCTCACCACCAGCGGCCGCATGCGTCCGCCCTTGATGAAGCCGGTCACCGTGGGCGATGTGGCGAACATCACCTGCGTGTCGCCCGCGAGCAGCGACACGGACGCCGGACCGCCGCCCTTGTACTGCACCGTGGTGAACTTGATGCCGGCAGCGGATTCGAACGCGACCGAAGCCAGGTGCGGCGCCGAGCCGAAACCCGCGGCGGCGGAGAACAGCTTGCCCGGGTTGGCCTTCGCGTAGCTGACCAGGTCCTGCAGGTTCCTGAACGGCGTGTCGTTGTTCACCACCAGGATCGTCGTGCCGACCGCCACCCGGCACACCGGGATGAAGTCCTTCTGGTCGTAGCCGAGGTCCTTGTAAAGGCTCCTGTTGATGGCGTGGTTACCCTGGTTGAGCAGCGTGTAGCCGTCGGGTGCCGACTTGGCGACGAATTCCGAGGCGATCGAGCCGCCCGCCCCGGCTTTGTTCTCCACGATCACCGCGACGCCGAGGCCCTTGGAGAGTTCGTCCGCGATCAGCCGGGTGGTGAAATCGCCCGAGCCGCCCGGCGGGTAGCCGACCACCAGGCGCAGTGGCCTGTTCGGATAGCCTTGTGCCACTGCGGCGGCCGAGAAAAAAATCAGCGCCGCGATCGCGGTTGCCCTCATTGTCTAGCTCCCGGTAAAGCTCGGCTTGCGCTTCTCCATGAAGGCCATGCGGCCCTCCTTGTGATCGGCGCTCGCGAAGCAGGTCTCCACCATCTTCACCGCCTTTGCCATATCGCGCTCGGCGGAGTCCTTCAGCGCCTGCTGCACGGCGAACTTGGCCGCCGCCACGGTGAGCGGCGCGTTCTCGGCGATCAGCTCGCACATCCCGGCCACTGTGTGCTCGAGCTGAGCTGCCGGCACTACCCGGCTGACGAAGTGCATGCGCAGCGCCTCCTGCGCGTCGAATTTGCGCGCCGTGAAGAAGATCTCGGCAGTGTTGGCGGCGCCGATCACGTTCATGAAGCGGCGCACGCCCGTGGGGCTGTAGCCCAGGCCAAGGCGCGCCGCCGGCATGCGGAACACCGCGTCATCCGAGCAGATGCGCAGGTCGCAGGAAGCGGCGAGACCCAGGCCGCCGCCCATGCAGACGCCGCGGATGCTGGCGATCACCGGCTTGGAACAATTCATCGGCGCGAGGTAGGCCCGCTCGCCCGCCTTGTTGTACTCGGCCTGCGCGTCGGTGGTGCCGCGTAGTTTCTCGAATTGGGAGATGTCGGCGCCGGAGATGAACGCCTTGTCGCCGTCGCCGGCGATGACGATGACGCGCACCGCGGGATCGGCGTCCAGGGCGGCGAGCGTCGGTGCCACCGCGTTCCACATGTCGAAGGTGACCGCGTTCAACTTCCCTGGGTTGGAGAACAGGACGGTCGCCACCGCCCCTGCACGTCGCGTGATCAGTTCGGCCATGGGCGAATGATACCCAAGTAGAATCGGAATTTCATGGACCCGATCACCCTCGGCGTGATCCAGAACGGCCTGCAGCAGGTCTGCAACGAGATGGACCTGGCGTTCTGCCGCGCCGCCTTCAGCCCCGTGATCTCGGAAGGCATGGACCGTTCCGACGGCATCTACGCGCGCGACGACGGCGCATTGATCGCCCAGGGCGAGCTGGGGCTGCCGGTGTTCGTCGGCACCATGCAGTTTTCTACGCGCGCGGTGATCGAGCGCGTGCGCGACAACGGCTGGACGACCGAGCCGGGCGACGTGTTCATCGTAAACGACCCTTACCTCGGCGGCACGCACCTGATGGACGTGCGCTTCGTCAAACCGTTCTTCTACCGCGGCGCACTGTGGTGCTGGCTCGCCAACACCGGCCATTGGCCGGACATCGGCGGCATGGTGCCGGGCGGCTTTTCGGCCAACGCCACCGAGGTCGAGCAGGAGGGCCTGCGCCTGCCCCCGGTGAAACTGTTCAAGCGGGGCGCGATGGACGAGGAGATCCTGTCCATCATTCTGTCGAACATCCGCATCGCCGACCAGAGGATCGGCGACATCAAGGCGCAGGCGGCGGCGCTGAGCGTCGGGGAAAAGCGCCTGAGCGCCCTGCTCGACCGTTACGGCGCGGACACGGTCGACGGGGCGATCGCCGAGCTGCGCGTGCGCGCCGAGCAGCAGATGCGCGCGAAGATCGCCACCATTCCCGCCGGCACCTACTCCGGCCATGCCATCGTCGACTCGGACGGCGTGGTGGACGAGCCGCTGCATATCCGGGTGAAGATCACAAAGACTGCCGATAACGACCTGCTGTTCGACCTGTCGGAATCCTCGCCGCCGTGCAAAGGACCGATGAACTCCGTCATCGCCACCACGCGCAGTTCGGTGTACCTGGCGATCAAGCACATCTTTCCCGACGTGCCGATCAACGCCGGCACCTTCGAGCCGCTCAAGGTGGCCGATCCGGAGGGTACTTTCCTTTACGCGCGTTATCCGCGACCCGTGTCCGGCTGCGCGGCAGAAGTCAGCCAGCGCATCGCCGAAGCCGTGTTCAACGCGCTGACCGACGCCATCCCCTTGCAACTGTTCGCCGCGCCTGCCGGCACCTCGGGCAACCTGGCGATCGGCGGGCACGACCCCAAGCGCAACCGTTCCTACGTGATGTACCTGTTTACCGGCGGCGGCTACGGCGGCAGCGCGGTTGGGGACGGGATCTCGAACGGCTGCTCCACCATCGGCATCTCCAAGATGCCGCCGATCGAAGTCATGGAGCAGTACTACCCTGTGCTGTTCGATGAGTTCTCGCTGTACGAGGGTTCGGGCGGCGCAGGCGAGCACCGCGGCGGCTTCGGCGTCAACTACCCCATCCGCCTGCGCCGCGGGCCGGCGCGTGCCTCGATGGTGATGGACCACGGCCGCACCGGGCCGCTGGGCGCGCTCGGGGGCGCCGAGGGCGGCGTGAACAAGGTCGCGGTGGATATCTCGGGCAGGGAATACCGTCCGCCGCACCTGTCCAAGGACCAGGACATCCAGCTCACACCAGGGGACCGCATCCGCGTGTCCACCCCGGGCGGCGGCGGCTACGGCGATCCGCGGCGGCGCGACCCCGCGAAAGTGGCGCAGGATGTGGCGCGGGGGTACTACAGCCGCGAGCAGGCGGAGAAACTTTTCGGCGTGCGCTTCAAACCCGACGGCAGCGCGTTCCGCTAGAGCGACCGCGGGCGGCCGTGTGGCGCGAGGAACTGCGCCGATGCGAGCAATGTACGAGCGCTGAACGCTACCAGCTCTCTCGCTCGAGACCGGGTACCACGTCGAAGTGCTCATCGCGGCTGAGTACGGGCAGCCGGTGCTGGAGCGCCAGTGCCGCGATCCAGGCGTCGTTGGCCGGAATCGGCCGACCCGAACGCTTGAGCGCGACCCGCAGCGCCGCGTAAGCCACGGCGGTTTCCTCCGTTACCGTCAGGATGTCGAAGCCGGGCAGTCGGGACTCCAGCCACGCTTCGTAAGCCGAACGATGCTTGGACTGCGCGATGCCGTAGCGGAATTCGCCGAGCACGATCACCGGGATCGCCGCCCGCGCCTGCCGCCGCAGAACTTCACCGACACCAGCCTCGCCGTCCACAAACGCGGACAGCGCGTTGGTATCCACGATCACGCCCGATCCTCGGGCTCGATGTCCTCGAATCGTTTGTCTATCCTGGCCTGGATGCGCGCCGTTTCCTTGCGCAGCCGGCGCAGCTTGCCGAAGCCCTGCATCCACTCGGGCTCGCCGGGGCGAATCTTGCCCGTGTTGAGTGCGAGCTTTTCCTGCAACGCTTCAGTGACGAGCTGCTTGAGCGTCTGGCCGCGCTCGGCGGCCTTCGACTTGGCCTTGCGAAACAGTGGGTCCGGAATCTCGAGCGTCGTCTTCATGGTCCCACATTACCATATTTACGGCTCGCGTCTCGCTAGCTGCCCGACAGCAGCCGTAGGGCTTGTTCGCCGCGCAGCGTGTAGATGGTCGCGCCGCAGAGCGCCAGGATCGGCAGCACGAACAAAGCGAGGCTGAACGCGAGCATGCCGCGCGGCCCCGCCGCCGGAGCGCGCAGGCGCGACCAGGCCGAGAATAGCGTCAGCACCGCGAGCACCCAGCAGAAAAATTCCATCAGCGGCCGGCTCCAGGGCTGGAGCAGCAGGATGCCGATGCCGCCCGCCAGGCCGAGGATCCAGATGCCGAACAGCACCACGTCCTCCAGAACGCTGCGCGCGAGGCGGCGGCGCGTGGCTTCGTCCTGCAGGTGTAAGCCGATGACGAGGTAGGCGCCGGCCAGCAGGGCGATGGCACAGACCAGCGTGAAGAGCCAGCCGATGGCCGGCAGCGCAAGCGCCTCCATCACGCTTCCTCAGCTCAGTAGCGGTACGGCTCCGCGCACTTCACGATCTCGACGGTGTTGGCCATGTCGAGGCAGTGGCGGGCGTCCTCGTTGACCTTGGTAGGGGCCTTCCTGCTGCTGGCTGCGGCTGTCTTGGTGGCCTTGGGCTCGCCGGATTGGACCGCCATGCCTGCCGGCTTGGCGGGGGAAGCCTGCGCCATCGCCATGGCCGCAGGGAAAACCGCGAGTAGCGCGACAAGAGTCGTTGCTAAGGTCTTGTTTACCATGGATCTGTCCTCTCTGGGAAACCCCACAACGCCATGCTAGAACCATCCGGAGGCAGAAGCAAATCGGCTGCTAACCTAGGTCCCATGCCTTCCCTCGCCCGCTACGCTTGGCTGTCGATCACCGCAGCGCTGACGACGATGGCATTGAAAGGCGTCGCTGCCTGGCTGACGGGATCAATAGGGCTGCTGTCGGACGCGCTCGAGTCCGGCGTGAACCTCGGCGCTGCGTTGCTTGCCCTGTGGATGCTGCGGCTGGCCGTCGTGCCGCCGGACGAGAAGCACCCGTTCGGCTACAGCAAGGCGGAATACTTTTCGGCGGTGCTCGAGGGCGCGCTGATCGTCGTCGCCGCGCTGGCGATCGTCGCCGCAGCCCTGCCCAGGCTGATCGAACCCAGGCCGATCGAGGCGATCGGCACCGGTCTGGTCATCTCCCTGGCCGCAACGTCGATCAATCTCGGCGTCGCGCTGGTGCTGCTGCGGGCCTCGAAGCAGCATCTCTCCGTCGCGCTCGAAGCGGACGCGCAGCATCTGCTGACCGACGTCTGGACCTCGTTCGGCATCGTCGCCGGCGTCGGCGCCATCGCACTGACCGGGTGGCTGATCCTGGATCCGATGGTCGCGATTGCCGTTGCCATCTACATCGTCTGGACGGGCGTCGGCGTGATGCGGCGCTCGGTCTTGGGCCTCATGGACCGCTCGCTGCCCGAAAGCGAGCTCGAGAACATCCGGGCGATCCTGCAGCCGTACAAGTCGCAAGGCCTGGACTACCACGCGCTGCGCACCCGGCGCGCGGGCCGGCACCGGCTGGTGGAGCTGCACCTGCTGGTGCCCGGCGCGATGAGCGTGCGCGACGGCCATCGCGTGGCGGACGAAATCGAGGAAAAGATACGTGGCGCGCTGCCGGGAACCGGCGTGCTGACGCACCTGGAACCTATCGAGGACCCGGCGTCCTACCGGGACCAGGAATTGTTTCGCTAGTTACTTGAAGACGGTCTGCACGAGCACGCTGGGCAGCCAGGTGGCGGTGGCGGGGATGAAAATGACGATGAGCAGCGTCGCGAGGTCGGCGAAGAAAAACGGGATCGAGCCCTTGATGACGGTGGTGATCGGGATTTTCGAGACGCCGCTGACGGCGAACAGGTTCAGGCCGACGGGAGGGGTGACGACGCTCATCTCCACGGCGAGGGTGAGCATGACGCCGAGGTGGATCGGGTCGACCTTGAGCGCGTAGGCGATCGGGAAGATGACCGGCACGGTGAGCAGGATCATGGCGACGCCGTCGACGAAGCAGCCGAGGATCAGCAGCACGCCCATATAGGCGAAGATGAAGCCCAGCTGCGACAACCCCCAGCCGGTGACGATCTGGGTGATCTGCTGCGGCCAGTAGAGGTTGGCGGCGAGGAACTGGAACACGCCGACGCTGCCGACGAGGAACAGGATCACGGCCGTGAGGTTGAGCGCGCGGCGCGTGATCGGCACCAGCTGCGCCATGAACTCGCCCCGGCCGGTGACGAGGCCGAAGATCATGGCGTAGCCGCAGGCGGCCGCGGCGGCCTCGGTGGGGGTAAACACGCCCCCGTACAGGCCGCCGAGGATGATCACCGGCATCCCCAGGCCGGGCAGCGCGCCGACGAATTCGCGACCCAGCCGTGCCAGCTCGAAGCTGCCCTGCGGCAGCTTGACACGGAAGCTGATGATCATCACGGCGATGATGCTGGTCAGCGCCAGCAGCAGGCCCGGGATGACGCCGGCGAAGAACAACTTGACGATCGAGGTCTCGGTGACGATGCCGTACAGGACCAGCGGGATGCTGGGCGGGATCAGAATCGCGATGCCGCCGTTGCCGGCGACGATGCCCGAGGAGAGCCAGTCCGGATAGCCACGCTTTTTCATCTCCGGGATGGCGATGACGCTCATCGCCGCGGCCGAGGCGACGCTCGAACCCGAGATCGAGGCGAACAGGACGCAGGCCATGATGGTCGAGACGCCGAACCCCCCGGGCAGCCAGCCCACCAAGGCGTCGGCGAACTTGAACAGCTGCGCGATGAGCCCCGTGCGCTCCATCAGGTAGCCGGCGTAGATGAACAGCGGGATCGCCATCAGCGAGTAGCGACTGATGAAGTTGAAGAAGGCGCGGAAAATCACCTCGGGCTCGAGCAGCGGGTCGATCAGGATGTAGACCGCGCTGCTCGCCGAGAGCGCGATGCCGATCGGGATAGCGACGATCAGCAGGACGAAGACGACGATACCGACGATGAGCATGCTTCAGGCCTTCAGTGCAGCAGCATCTTGCTTTCGTCTTCGCGGGGGTCTTCCAGGACGATCCGGCCGCGCATTTTCTGGATGTCGCGGTAGACCTGGAAGAAGAGCTGGATCGCCATGAAGGTGAAGCCGATCAGCAGCACCCAGAGGAACGGTGCCAGCGGCAGCAGCAGGCTCTCGGTGCGCGTGTTGTACTTCTGGCTGTCCATCACCTCGGGCACGCCCCACCACACCACCGCCAGCAGGAACAGGAACGAGAAGATCACCGAGGCCAGCCGGACGATCTCGGCCGCCTTGCGCGCGCGCGGCCCGACTGCTTCAGCGAGTTCGAGGAATACGGTAACGCTGATATGCGATTCGCTGCGCTGCGCGATGCCGAAATACAGGAACACCGCGCTCAGGATGACGTAGGTGACGAAGTCCTGCTGCCAGTAGAACGACAGGCCGAAGGCGTAGCGCCGCACCACCTCGAGCAGGGCGAGCAGAGTACAGCCGAGCAGCAGCAGCGCTGCCGCGGGCCCCAGGAGCTTGTCCAGGAAGGCCCGCCAGATTGCGTACGCTCTTTCCACGCGCCGGGGGCCCGTCCTCGGCGCTGGGCTACTTGATGATGATCAAGGACGCGTACTGCTTGCAGTCGATCTTCTCGATCCAAGACGAACCGACCGGGTGCTGCTTGGAGAGCTCGCGGCCTTCCTTGACGAAGGTGTCGGCCCAGGGGCCCGCCTCTGGCGGCATCTTGCTCTTGACGAAGCGGCTGGTCGCGTCGCCTACCGCGCTGGTCATGGCGCTCACTTCCTGCGGCGTCATCCAGTACACGCCCGGCTTGGACGGATCCTTGGTGCCATAGCGCTCATAGGTCAGCTTGTCGACGCACCAGTTGAGCTCCTTCTGCGTCTTGATGGTCTCGACGATGACCTTCTCCAGCGCCACCTGGGTCGCGGGCGTCAGGCGGTCCCACCAGCGCCGGCTCGCGCTCACCATGTAGTAGTCGCCGGTGAAAACGCCGGCGCCGCCGGTGGTGTAGAAGGGCGCCTGCTCCCGCGTGGCGAGGAATCCGCCGAGGCTGGTCATCAGG
>JANNTQ010000159.1:0-3263 GCA_031394435.1 Betaproteobacteria bacterium | reverse complement strand
AATCTTGGTGACGACGCCGGCGCCGACGGTCTTGCCGCCCTCGCGGATGGCGAAGCGCTGTTGCTCTTCGAGAGCGACCGGCGAGATCAGCTCGACGGTGATGCGGACGTTGTCGCCCGGCATGACCATCTTCACTTCCTCGGGAAGCTGGATGGTTCCGGTGACGTCGGTCGTGCGCATGTAGAACTGCGGACGGTAGTTGCCGAAGAACGGCTTGTGACGGCCGCCCTCTGCCTGCTTGAGGACGACCGACGTGACCGGCACGATCGCGCTTCCCGAGGAAGTGAAGATGGTCATGCCCGGCGACAACGTGAAGATCACGGTGGAGCTGATCACGCCCGTCGCGCTCGAGCAGCAGCAGCGCTTCGCCATCCGCGAAGGCGGCAAGACCGTCGGCGCCGGCGTGGTCGCCAAAGTGATCGAGTAAGCAATGGAAAGCCAACGCATCCGCATCCGCCTGAAGGCGTATGACTACCGGCTGATCGACCAGTCGGCGCTCGAGATCGTCGACACCGCGAAACGCACGGGCGCAGTGGTGCGCGGCCCGGTGCCGCTGCCGACGCGCAGGCAGCGTTTCGACCTGCTGCGCTCGCCGCACATCGACAAGACCTCGCGCGAGCAACTCGAGATCCGCACGCACCTGCGACTGATGGATATCATCGACCCGACCGACAAGACCGTGGACGCGCTGATGAAGCTCGACCTGCCGGCGGGCGTGGACGTGGAAATCAAGGTCAAGTAACGCAAAGTGCAGTGCCGGCCAATTGCAGCCGGCGCCCGCGAAACGCCGTAGGCGTGTCCCGGGTCAAACAGAAGAGGGTTTTATGACGATTGGACTGGTCGGCCGCAAGGTCGGCATGACGCGCATCTTCACCGACGACGGCACGACGCTGCCGGTGACCGTGGTCGACGTCTCCGACAACCGCATCACCCAGATCAAGACGCCGGAGAAAGACGGCTACGCTGCCGTGCAGGTGGCGTTCGGCAAGCGGCGCGCCAGCCGCGTGCGCAAGCCCCTTGCCGGCCACCTGGCCAAGGCGGCGGTCGAGGCGGGGCACCTGCTGAAGGAATTCCGCGCCGAGGCCAAGGAGCTCGCCAACCTGAAGGTGGGCGGCAAGATCGGCGTCGACCTGTTCAAGGTGGGGCAGAAAGTGGACGTGCAGGGCGTGACCATCGGCAAGGGCTTTGCCGGTGTCATCAAGCGCCACCACTTCTCCTCGAACCGCGCAACGCACGGCAATTCCATCTCGCACAACAAGCCCGGCTCGACCGGCCAGAACCAGAGCCCGGGCCGCGTGTTCCCCGGCAAGCGCATGGCGGGCCACCTCGGCGACGCGACGCGCACGGTGTCGAACCTGGTGGTGGTGCGCGTCGACGCGGAACGCCAGCTGCTGCTGATCAAGGGCGCCGTGCCGGGCTCCAAGGGGCGCGATGTGGTCGTGCGCCCGGCGGCGAAGGCCTGAGGGGCGCGCGATGGAACTCAAACTGATCAGCGACAAGGGCGCGGCGGGCACCACCAGCGCGCCGGACGCGATTTTCGGGCGCGACTTCAATGAGGCCCTGGTGCACCAGGTGGTGGTGGCCTATCAGGCCAACGCGCGCATGGGCACCCGCAAGCAGAAGGAGCGCAGCGAGATCGCCAAGTCGACCAAGAAGCCCTGGCGCCAGAAGGGCACCGGCCGCGCACGCGCCGGCATGGCCTCCAGTCCGCTGTGGCGCGGCGGCGGCAAGATCTTCGCCGCCAGCCCGGATGAGAACTTCTCGCACAAGGTCAACCGCAAGATGATGCGCGCCGGCATGATGTCGATCCTTTCGCAGCTGGCGCGTGAAGAACGCCTGTGCGTGGTCGAAGAGTTCAAGCTGGAGGCGCCGAAAACTAAGCTGCTGGCGCAGAAGGTCAAGTCGATGGGGTTCGACGAGGTGCTGGTGATCACCGACGAGGTGGACCAGAACCTGGAGCTCTCGTCGCGCAACCTGAGCAACGTCGTGGTGATTGCTGCACGGCAGACCAATCCGCTCGCCCTGGTGCGCTTTCCGCACGTGCTGCTGACCCGCAAGGCGCTGGCGCGCTTCGAGGAAATGTTCAAATGAGCGCGCCGACAAAGTACCCAGCCGACCGGCTGATGAACGTGGTGCTGGCGCCGGTGGTGTCGGAGAAGAGCACGCTGGTGGCGGACAAGAATCGCCAGTACGTGTTCCGCGTCGCCGACAGCGCGACCAAGCCGCAGGTCAAGGCGGCGATCGAGCTGCTGTTCAAGACCAAAGTGCAGTCGGTGACGGTGCTCAACGTGAAGGGCAAGGAAAAGCGCTTCGGTCGCTTCATGGGTCGGCGGCGCAGCTGGAAGAAGGCGTATGTGCGCCTGGCTGCCGGCCAGGAAATCAATTTCGCGGCGACGGAGTAAGCCATGCCACTGATCAAGGTCAAACCTACTTCTCCCGGGCGCCGCGCGCTGGTGAAAGTGGTCACGCCCGAGCTGCACAAGGGCGAGCCGCACTGGCCCCTCACCGGCAAGAAGTCGAGGACCAGCGGTCGCAACAACCACGGCCGCATCACCATGCGGCACCAAGGCGGCGGCCACAAGCAGCACTACCGCATGGTCGACTTCCGCCGCGACAAGGACGGCATTACTGCGACCGTGGAGCGTCTCGAGTACGACCCGAACCGCAGCTCCCACCTGGCGCTGTTGCTGTATGCCGATGGCGAGCGGCGCTACGTGCTGGCGCCCAAAGGCGTGGGCGCGGGGACGCAGCTGGTGTCGGGCGCCGAAGCGCCGATCAAATCAGGCAATACGCTGCCGCTGCGCAATATCCCGGTCGGCACGACGGTGCATTGCATCGAGATGCTGCCGGGCAAGGGCGCACAGCTGGCGCGTTCGGCGGGCGCTTCGGCGCAGCTGCTCGCGCGCGAGGGCTCCTACGCCCAGCTGCGACTGCGCTCGGGCGAGATTCGCAAGGTGCACGTCGACTGCCGCGCGACCATCGGCGAAGTCGGCAACGAAGAGCACAACCTCGAATCGATCGGCAAGGCAGGCCGCAAGCGCTGGCGCGGCATCCGGCCGACGGTGCGCGGCGTGGCGATGAACCCGATCGATCATCCCCACGGCGGCGGCGAAGGCCGCACCTCATCGGGGCAACCCCCGGTGTCGCCGTGGGGCCAGCAGTCAAAGGGATTCAAGACCCGCCGCAACAAGCGCACGCAAGTGATGATCGTGCGCGACCGGCGCACGAAATAAGGGCACCCCATGGCACGCTCAATCAAGAAA
>JANNTQ010000114.1:0-14721 GCA_031394435.1 Betaproteobacteria bacterium | reverse complement strand
TTTCGCGCCGTGGGCACGCAGCAGCCTTTCTGGCTTGCCTACCAGGAGGAAGACAACGTCGCATTGCTGCGGCGCTACGGCCGGCTGTGCGCGAAACTCATGGCGTCGTGGCAAGCGCAGCCCAGCATGCCCGCGCCGGCGAAACGGGATGGAGGTCGAATCCGGGTCGGCTTCGTCTCACAGCATTTCCGTGAACATTCGGTGTGGAACGCGATCATCAAGGGCTGGCTCGGACAGATCGATGCCCGGCGCTTCGAGGTCGTGGCGTTCTGCCTGGGCGCTGGGGAGGATGCCGAGACCCGCTACGCTAGGTCGCACGCCGCGCGCTTCGTGCAGGCGGCAGGCGGCTTGCGGGAGTGGGTCGATGCGATCCGCGCGTCGCGGCCCGACGTGCTGATTTATCCCGAGATCGGCATGGATCCGATGACCGTGAAGCTGGCCAGCCTGCGCCTGGCGCCACGGCAGGCGGCGAGCTGGGGGCACCCGGAGACCACCGGACTGCCGACCATGGATTTCTACCTGTCGGCGCAGGCTTTCGAGCCGGAGTCGGCGCAACCGCACTACACCGAGCAGCTGCTGGCGCTGCCGAACCTGGGCTGTTACCTGCAGCGCGCGCCGCTGGAGGCCGCCGCAGCCGACCTCGGCCAATGGGGGCTCGACACGGACTCGCCGTTGCTGCTGTGCCCCGGCGCTCCGTTCAAGTACGCGCCGGAACACGATGCCGTGCTGCCGCGGATCGCCCGGGAGCTCGGCCGCTGCCAGCTCGTGGTCTTCACGCACTTGACGCGTGCCCTGTCCGCCAGGCTGCAACAGCGGCTGGTCGCGGCTTTCGAACGCGAAGGACTGGAGGCCGCACGCTACCTGAGGTTGGTGCCCTGGCTGAGCGGGCCGGCGTTCCACGCGCTGATGCAGCGCGCGGATGTATTCCTCGACACCATCGGATTCTCCGGATTCAACACCGCCTTGCAGGCGCTCGAGTGCGGTCTGCCGGTGGTAACGCGCGAAGGCCGCTTCCTGCGCGGCCGGCTGGCGAGCGGGATCCTGCAGCGGCTGGAACTGCAGGAGCTGGTGGCGGCTGGCGCGGACAGCTACGTCGCGCTCGCAGTCCGGCTGGCGCGCGACCGCGGCTACCGCGAGCGCATACGCGCCCGCATCGAGGCGCGCCGGCACATCCTGTACGAGGACGCCGCCCCGATTCGCGCGCTGGAGGAGTTCCTCTCGCGCGCGGCGGGCTGACTAGGCGACGGAGGCCAGGTAGATCTCGCGCCCGAGCTCGATCAGCGCGTTGCCGTGGCTGGGATGCCGGCGGTAGAACAATTCGCACATCGGCCGCAGCGGCGTGCGCTGCGTGACGCTGTCGGCCGCATCGGTCCGCACCCGGATTTCCGCCGTGACGGCGGCAATGCGCTGCAACGGAAATTTCCCGGAGTATCGCAGCAACAGATCCCAGTCCTCCGCGCACGGCAGGTTTTCGTCGAACCCGCCGAACAGATCGAAGCACTCCGTCCTGATTCCCCAGCATGCCGTCGGGATGATGTTGCGCACCAGCAGCAGTGCGCGCGAATACCTGTATTCGCGCAACTCGCCTCTTCTTCCCTCCACCCGCCTGCCATCCACGATCCTTTCCTCGACCGCGGTTGACTGGGTATAGGCGAACGGCCCCCCGCTCTCGAGCATTGCGCAGACCAGAGCATCGAGGTGCCCGGGCAGGTAAAGGTCGTCGTCGTCGAGGAAAGCGATGATGCCGCCGCGGGCGGCGCGCCAGGCCCTGTTGCGCGCTCCCGCCGCCCCCAGCGAGGACTGCAAGGCGAGCATCGTGACCCTTGGCGCCAGGTCCGCGGGCAGCGACCTGACGACATGCGCCACGTCCTGACCGCCGTCGTTGACCACCAGCGCTTCCCAGTTGCCGTAGCCCTGGCTGGCCACCGATTGCAGCGTGTCCCTCAGCAAGGCGGGGCGATTCTTCGTTGGAATGACCACGCTGACGAGCGGCTGCCGGTCCAGCGGAGGCAACTGCGGCGGCACAGGCGCCAGCGCGCCGGGCTCGTCCTGCAGGACGCTGAGCAGCGCCCACATCAGGGTGTCGTCCATGGTGCGGTCCAGCGGGTCGATGCGCCGGGCGGCCAGAAACGAAGCGATGGAATCCCGCATCTTCCCCTGATACACCAGGGAAAGCGCCACGTTGAGGTGGGCGTCCCGGGAGCCGGGAAGCAACTCCACCGCCTTGCGGAACGCGGTCTCCGCCTCGGCGTCCTGGTTCAGCATGCCGTGCGCCCGGCCAAGCGAGAACCAGACTTCAGGATTGCCCCCGTGCCGTGCTGCCAGCTGCACCAGCAACGGCAAGGCCTGCGCGATGCGACCCTGTCCGATCAGCGCGTGCGCGCGGACGATGCCCTCGTCGAAATCGCCCGCCTCCGGCATTTCACGCGGCGCAACCGCTCAGGGCGCGTAGCCTGGGATTTTCGACTCGTCGACCTCGTCGACCTGCTCCTTGTCGAGGAACTTCTCGGCGTAGCGCTGGTACACCTTGCGCCGCACGAAGATGTCGAACAGGTCCGGGTCGATGTGGCCGTTGAGGCTGAACTTGCCCAGGATTTCGAGCGATTCGGAAAGCGTCTTGCCCTTCTTGTAGGGTCGGTCCTTGGCAGTGAGCGCCTCAAAGATGTCGGCGATGCCCATGACGCGCGCCTGCACCGACATCTGCTCGCGCTTGAGGCCCTTGGGATAGCCCTTGCCGTCCATCCGCTCGTGGTGCCCGCCAGCGTACTCCGGAACGTTTTTCAGGTGGCGCGGCCAGGGCAAGGCCTCCAGCATCTTGATGGTCGCCACGATGTGGTGATTGATGATCTGGCGTTCCTCCGCGGTCAGCGTGCCGGCGCGGATGGTCAGGTTCTTCAGCTCGTCCTCGCTCAGGAATTTGGCCTCGTGGCCGGAGATGTCGGTCCAGCGGTAGTCAGCAATGCGCTGCACCCGCTCGATGTCGTCTTGGTGCATGCGCTCGCCGCCGATGTTGGCGGCGCGCAGGAACATGCGGTCCTCCTCGATCTGACGCAGGCGCTCGCGGTAGGCGGTGCGCGCCTCCGGCGAGCCGGCCTGCAGCATGGCGATCTCGGCGTCGCGCTTGAGGATCTCGAAGCGCGTGTCGATCAGATGAATCCGGTCGTAGATCGCTTCCAGCTTGGTCGCCTTGTCGACCACGTGCACCGGCGTGGTGACCTTGCCGCAGTCGTGCAGCAGGCCGGCGATCTTCAGCTCGTAGCGGTCTTTGTCGCTCATCTGGAAGTCGCTGAGCGGCCCGCTGCTGGTCTCGTTCACCGCCTCGGCGAGCATCATGGTGAGCGCCGGCACGCGCTGGCAATGGCCGCCGGTGTAGGGCGACTTCTCGTCGATGGCCGAGTTAATCAGGTTGATGAACGACTCGAACAGGTTTTCCAGCTGGTTGATCAGCATGCGGTTGGTCAGTGCGATCGCCGCCTGCGAGGCGAGCGACTCGGCCAGCCGCTGGTCGGAAGGCGAGAACGGGACGATCTCACCGGTCTTGGGGTCCAGCGCGTTGATCAGCTGCAGCACACCGATGATCTCGTTCTCGTGGTTCGCCATCGGCACGCTGAGGAAGGACTTGGAGCGGTAGCCCGTCTTCTTGTCGAAGTTGCGCGTGCCGGTGAAATCGAAACCCTCCGCCGTGTAGGCATCGGCGATGTTCACCGTCTTGCCGGTGAGCGCCGAGTAGGCGGCAACCATGCTGTGGTTGGGCTTGCCGTCCTTGTCGATGAGGTGGATCGGGTAGAACGGCACCGCATTGCCGGTGGTACCGCCGAGGTAGTACTTAAGGCTGCTGGTGCGCAGAATCTCGAAGCGCAGCATGCGGTCATCGGTCAGGCGGTACAGTGTGCCGCCGTCGGCGCGCGTGATCGACTTTGCCGCGGTGAGGATCGTTTCCAGCAGCCGGTTGATGTCGCGTTCGGCAGACAGCGATGCGCCGATGGTGTTGAGTTTCTCCAGGCGCTGGACGAGATCGTCCGCGGCAGTGCGCACCTCCGCGCTGAAGCGCAGTGCTTGAGTGCCGTCGAGCGTGCTGCTCATGCGGGCGGCCGCGGCTGCCGCGTCACTTGATGCAGACCGAACGCACTTCCTTGATATGGGTCACGCCCATCAGGCATTTCTCCATACCGTCCTGCTTCAGCGTACGCATGCCCTCCTCCAGGCAGACCGCCAGAATTTCTGCCACGCGCGCGTGCTCCTGGATCAGCTTCTTCAGGCGGTCGGTGGCGATCAGCAGCTCGTGCAGGCCGCAACGGCCCTTGAAGCCGCTCGCGTTGCACTTGTCGCAGCCCACCGGCTTGTAGAAGGTCAGCTGGCCCCTGTCGTTGCCGTAGTGCTTCACCCAATCCTTGTAGACGCTTTCCATCGCGCTCTTGGGATCGCTCTTGAAGCGCGGGGTGTTCATCAGCTCGTCGCAGTACTCGCGCAGGAAAGAGGTCAGCTCGGCGGGCTCCGGCACATAGGTCTGCTTGCAGCTGCACAAGCGCTTGGCGAGGCGCTGCGCCAGGATGCCGAGCAAGGCGTCGGAGAAGTTGAACGGGTCCATGCCCATATCGAGCAGGCGGATGATCGATTCCGTCGCCGAGTTGGTGTGCAGCGTGGCGAACACCAGGTGGCCGGTGAGCGAGGCCTCGATACCCATCCCGGTAGTCTCCTTGTCGCGCATCTCGCCGACCATGATGATGTCCGGGTCGGCACGCAGGAACGATCGCATCACCGCCGCGAAGTCCAGTCCCGCCTTCTTGTTGACCTGCACCTGGCGCAGGCCCTTTTGCGTGATTTCGACCGGGTCCTCCGCGGTCCAGATCTTGGTGTCCGGCGTATTGAGGAACTTGAGCACCGAGTGCAGCGTGGTGGTCTTGCCCGAGCCGGTCGGGCCGCAGACGAAGAACAGGCCATAGGGCTTGCCGACCGCGGTCTTGAGATTCTCCTCGTTCTGCTTGGTGAAGCCCATCTTGTCGAGCGGGATCGGTTCGCCGGCGGCCAGAATCCGCATGACGATGTCCTCCACCCCTCCCTGCGTGGGTATGGTGGCCACGCGCAATTCGATGTCGAGCGGCCCAAATTTCTTGAACTTGATCTTGCCGTCCTGCGGCCTGCGCTTCTCGGAGATGTCCAGGTCGCACATGATTTTGATGCGCGCCTCGATCGCGGAGCGGTAGCTCGCCGGCACCTCGATGTAGGGCCCCAGGGACCCGTCTTTCCTGAAGCGGATCTCCGTCTTCACCTTGCCGGGATAGGGTTCGATATGGATGTCGGACGCGCCTTGGTTGTAGGCGTCGATGATCACCTTGTTCACCAGTTTCACCAGTTCGTTGTCCGCTGCCGCGGAAGCTTCGTCCGCCGCCGCCGCGTCCAGCGGCCCCTCGTTCTCGTCTTCCATGACGGACAACATGTCGCCGATGTCGCCGCTGTCCATCGACTCGGCGCCGTAGAACTGGTTGATCGTCTCCTTGAACTCCTTCTGCGTGCTGACGCGATAGACGATCTTCGACTTCGGAAACACGTTGGAGGCGATGCGCGAACTGCGGATACGCTCCGGGTCGAGGCACAGGACGATCAGCCCTTCCTTGGTATCGTCGATCGGCAGCCACTGGTTCTGCTCGATGTACTCGCGCTTGAGGTTCTTCAGCAGTTCCATCGGCTTGACCCGGTCCTGCTTGTAGGCTTCGCAGGGCACGCCGAAGAACTTGGACAGCGCCGCGCCGATCGCCGGGATCTTGACCTGGAACTCCTCGATCAGGACCGCTTCGATGTCCACCGCCTTCTTGCGCGCCTGGCGCGAGGCGAGTTCGAACTCGCCCGCCGACAACACCGCCTCGGAGATCAGGTAGTCGTACTTCGACTTCACCATCTGCGGCTTCTGCCGCTGGCGGAAGGCGATTGCCAGGGTCTGCGACAGCTCCGACACGCCCTCCTCGGTCAGGGGACCGAAGGACACGCCGGATTTGTTGTTGATGATCTGGATGACGCCGATCAGTTCCTGGTTGTGCCCGTCCATGATCGGCGCGACCAGCATCTGCTTGGTGCGGTAGCCGGTGCGCTTATCCACCTCCTGCAGGAAGCGCAGGTTGGGGTTGATCGACTTCAGCTCCGCCTCCTCGTACACGTCCCTGATGTTGACTGTCTTCTTGGCCAGCGCGACATAGCCGGCGATCGAATGCTCGGCGATCGGCAGCTTGAGATCCTTGAACGAGTTGAGGCCGGTTTTGACCTTGGAGACGATCGACGCCTTGTCCTCGCCGATCGAGTAGATGGTGAGCCGGTCGGCGTTGAACAGCACGCAGATGTCGGCGCTCACCTCGAGCATGATCTCGTCGATGTTGCTGGTGGCGTGGATCTTGTTGGTGACCAGCTGCAGCTGCTTCTGGAACGCGAGGCGGACGTTGACGTCCGCCTGCGGTGCGGCGTGGTGGCTCAGTACGGCGCTCATTGCTGACCCCTTGGTTCGGTCCTGCGGGCTATGCTATCCCCCGGGATGCAAACATACAACCGCCACTGCCCTGATTCTTAGGCGGTTTTTCACAACCCGGAGGCCTCAGCCCTGGTCAAAATTCGAAAACCTGGTTGTTCTGCAGCATGCGCGGCTGCAGGCGCCCGGAGGACTCCTCGATCTCCTGCATGGTGAGCTCGGTCTCGCCGGGCTTGAGGTGCGTGACATAGATTTCGGCATCGCGTTCGAACTTGACCAGTTCCTCGGCCAGCATCGACGGGCAAAGGTGCTTGGACAGCTCGGCCAGGTGGCGCTCCTTGTTGGCGAACGCGGTCTCGATGATCAGGTAGCGCAGATTGTCGATGCGGTTGACGATCGCCCACAGCGCGTCGTTCGGCCCCGTGTCACCGGTGAACACTAGGCTGCCGCGGCCACTGTCCAGCAGGTAGCCGACCGCCGGCACCGTGTGGTTGGCCGGCAGCGGCGTGAAGGCGCGGCCCGCGAGGGACACGGTGCGCCCAAGCCCGATCTCCTCGTAGCGCATGAATGGCGATTGTGGCGTGGGGATCTGGGAAAAATCCGGCCAGATCTCCCAGTTGAAGATGTGGTTCTTCAGAATGGCGATGGTGTCGGGGGTCGCGTGTACCGTGATCGGCTTGGCGCGCATGCCGCCAACGGTATCGGCGATAAAAGCGATCGACGTGACATGGTCGAGGTGCGAATGCGTCACGAAGATGTGGTCCACCAGCGACAACTCGGCGAGCGACAGGTCGCCCACGCCGGTGCCGGCGTCGAGCAGCACGTCGCTGTCCACCAGGAACGAGGTGGTGCGCAGATGGCGGCCGCCGATGCCCCCCGAGCAGCCAAGCACCCGCAGTCTCATCGCGACCCCCTACTTCTCGTCAAACGCAGTGACGCCTCCCCAGCCCACCGCGGGCGGGACGCGCCGGAACTGCGTGATGCGATCGGCGTACAGCGTGTACAGCTCGCACTCCGGGTTCATGCGCTGCAGGTTGAGCAGGCCCACCTCCACCTGGTCCCATTGCAGCGCACGGTAGGCGCGCAGCGTCTGGTGCCAGAGCTTGAGCTCGTCCTGCAGTTTGCGTCCCACCTCCGACTCCAGGCCGAGCGGCTCAAAAACACTGAGCGCTTCGTCTTTACCCTTCACCTTGATGCGGTCGATCTCCTTGAACACCACTTCCTTGACCGCGTTCTTGATGGACTCGCCGACGAGTATGCCGACACCGTAGTACTTGGTGCGCGCCTCCAACCGCGACGCGACATTTACCGCGTCACCCATCACGGTATAAGCGCGGCGCACCTGCGAACCCATGTCGCCGACGCGCACGCTGCCGGAATTGAGGCCGATGCCGATCTTGATCGTCGGCCAACCGCGCGCCCCGAACTTGCCGTTCAACACCCTGCACTCCTGTTGCATGTCTAGCGCGGCCAGCAACCCGTTCCTTGCGTGCTGCGGGTCCTCCACCGGCGCGCCCCAGAAAGCCATGATGGCATCGCCAATGTACTTGTCGAGCGTGCCCCGGTGCTTGCTGCGGATGATACCGCTCATGTCGGTGAGGTATTGGTTGACGTACTCGCGCAGCTCCTCGGGCTTGAGCGCCTCGGAGATGCTGGTGAAGCCGCGCACGTCGGAGAACAGGATCGTCAGCTCGGCGGCGCGCGGCTGCATGCTGTACTTCTTGGGATCGCGCGCCATCTCGTCGACCAGCTCGGGCGGCACGTACTGGCCGAACAGGTCCGTGAACTGGCGCTTGGAGCGCGCTTCGACGAAGTAACCGTAAGCCATGTTCATCGTGTACAGGGCCGCGGTCATCAGCAGTGACGCCGCAAGCGGCAGCACGATGCCTGCGCTTTGCCACAACCAGACATCGAACGCGGAAACCAGCGACACGCCGATGATCGTGACGAATGTCGCGCTGAGCGGTGACAACAGGGGGATCAGCAGCGACAGCACAACACCGCCGATCAGCAGCAGCAGAACTTCGGCGCCGAGAATATAGGGCGGCTTTTCCTTCAGCGTTCTCTTCAGCATTCCGGCGATCAGGTTGGCGTGCACTTCCACCCCTGGGTAGACGTTGTCCACCGGCGTGGCGCGCAGGTCGAGCAGGCCGGGTGCCGTGGTGCCGACGAGCGCGATGCGACCCTTCAGTCTTTCCAGCGGCACGCGATCCGCCAGCACGTCGGCGAGCGAGATGTAGGAGAAGCTGGATTTGTTGCCGCGGAACGGTATCAGCGTCGCCGCCACGTCATCGACCGGAATCGTGAGCGGCCCCACCTTGAGCCACTCCAGTCCGCTGTAGCCGCGCTGCAGGAAGCGATCCGGGGCGTACCCCGGCTCGACTTTCGGATTGCCAAGGATGGTGCGCACCATGGCGAGCGACAGCGACTCATAGTATGCGCCGTCCAGCTCGACGATCATCGGCACGCGGCGGATGATGCCGTCCGGATCGGGCAGCGGGTTGAAGTGTCCGGCGCTGGCGGCGTTCTGCTGAAACTGCGGCAGGTTGCCGCCGTATCCAGCCCAGGAAGTGAAGCTGATGTTGCGGCCTTGGAAAGTGCCCTTGGGCAGCACGGGCTCGGGAATCGCGGCGATGCGCTTGGCGTCCTTCTCGCTGCTCAGGTAGTAGCCGAGCACCACCGGGCGCCCCTTGATCGCCTGCGCGAACTGCGCGTCGTTGTCGAGCTTCGGACGCAGATCGCGCAACGCCTGCTGGAACGCGGGCACGTCCCTGAGCTGGCCCTGCGCCAGTTGCTCGAGCGAGCGGATGCCCGACGAATAGTCGGCTTCGGCAAACACCACGTCGAAGCCGAGGATGCCGACCTGGTACTTGTCGAACAACTTGTGGACCAGGCCTGCCATCACGTCGCGCGGCCAGGGCCAGCGCGCCACTTCCTGCAGGCTTTTTTCGTCGATGTCGAGGATCACGACGTCCTCGTCCACCCCGCCCGGCATGGTCAGCTTCAGGCGCGCATCGTAAATGATGTTGTCGAGCTGGACGATGAACGGCACGCTGTAATAGCGTGCCGAGTGCCCGATGAGGAACAGCGTGACGAACAGCCCGAGGGCGATGCGAACGATGTGCTGTTTCAAGCAACCTCCGTCGAGCGGGCGGGACCGGTTGCCAGGCTGACCGCCGGATCAGGCCTTAATGAAAAACTCCATCTTGACACCGGCCAGCTCGATCAGGTCGTGGTCTTTCAGCGCGTGCGGCGCAGTGCCGATTGCCTGGCCGTTGACCGTCGGCGGGTTGGCGCCTTCGACGTGGGTGATGAAGTAGCCCTGCGGGCGGCGCGTCAGCACCGCCACCTGCACGCCGGGCTTGCCGAGCGTGGTGAGCGGCTTGGCCAGCTCCAGTTCTTTGCCGGCGTTGCCGCCGGTCATGATCTGAATGGCACCGAGCGGGTGGCTGCTCCTGGCCACCGGCGCGGGCGCCGCAACGGCAGCAGCAGCGGGCGCGGGTGCCGGTGCGATAGAAAGCGCCACAGCCGGAGCCGCAGCCGCAGCCGGGGCCGACGACGATGCGACGGCGGCCACTCTGATGTCCTTCTCGGCGATGCCGGCAGCCGCGGCGCTCGCCGCCACCTGCTGCACCGCGGCCGCGCGCGCGGCTTCGGCTGCGCCAGCGCCCATCGCCTTCGCCTGCTCGGCGGCCGCCCTCATCGCCGAGGGGCGCAGCACCATGGTCTTTTCGAAGTCGGCCTTCTCCGCGGTGGCCGCCAAGGACGGCGACTCGCCAACGAACTTCAGGCGGTACTTGCCCAATTCGACGACATCGTTGTTCTGCAGGAAATGCTTTTTCACCGGGTTGCCGTTGACCAGCGTCCCGTTGGTGCTGCCCAGGTCCTCGAGGAAGCAGTCGTTGAGGATGGTGACGATGACGGCGTGCTCGCCGCTCACCGCGAGGTTGTCGATCTGAATGTCGTTATGGGGTTTGCGGCCGATGGTGGTGCGCTCTTTCGCCAAGGGGATTTCCTTGAGCACCAGCCCGTCCATGCTGAGTATCAATTTCGCCATAGCCTGCCCCTGGAGCCTATTTTAACCATCCAAGAAATTTTCCCATCACGCCGCGGGCGGCGGGGTACTCCCGCAGGACGCGCACGAGTATAACCGAAACGTTGTCTTTGCCGCCGTTGTCATTGGCCATCTGCACCAGCTGCTGCGCCGCGAGCTTGAGATTTGCGCCGAGCGCCTCCAGCGTCATGCTGATGTCGCCGTCCTCGACCATGTCGCACAGGCCATCCGAGCACAGCAGGTAGATGTCGCCAGGCTTGACCTCGTACTCGCGCACCTCCGGCTCCACGGTGGGGTCGATGCCCAGCGCCTTGGTCACCAGATTCTTGTGCTGCGCGTGCTTCGCCTGCTCGGGGGTGATCAGCCCCGAGTCGATCTGCTCTTGCAGCAGGGAATGGTCGCGCGTCACCTGCTTGAGCACGTTGTCGCGCATGCGGTACAGGCGCGAGTCGCCCAGGTGGGCCACCAGCGCCTTGTTGTCGTAGAACAGGCACACCACCAGGGTGGTGCCCATGCCCGAGTACTGCGGCTGGTTTTGCGCAGCGTAGTAGATCGAGGCGTTGGCCTTCAGCACCTGCTCGCGCACCATGCGCGCGGCCAGGACCTTGTTGGTCTCGGGATCGATTTCGTAGGGCTTCACTTTGGCCAGCAGCTGTTGCATCTCGGTGGTAATCACCGTGGTCGCCATGCCGCTCGCCACTTCGCCTGCGTTGTAGCCGCCCATGCCGTCAGCCAGCACCACCAGCCCGATGCCGCCGTCCGCTGCGATCGAATCCTCGTTGTGCGAGCGCACCATGCCGGGATCGGTGCACGACGTAATCTCGAGGGCTTGGCTCAGATCCATGGGCTCAGAGCTCGATGTCCACGCTCTTGCTGCCGCCGGCAGTCGCCGCTGCAGCGGCCGAGCCGGTCGCGGCGCGCAACGCCGCCGCGAACTCTTCACCGCTCTGGAAGCGCTCGTCGGGGTTCTTGGCCAGCGCCTTGTCGAGGAATGCGACCAGGCCGTGGGGCACTCTCGGGCTGACCGACAGTATGTCGGTGGGCGCCTCGTTCGCGATCTTGTACATCAACTGCGCCATGGATTCGCCCTCGAACGGCAGCTTGCCGCTGAGCAGCTGGTACAGGCTTGCGGCGAGCGAAAACAGGTCCGAGCGCCCTTCGATCTTCTTGCCGGCAAGCTGCTCCGGTGACATGTACGACGGCGTGCCCAGCACCATGCCGGTCTTGGTCTTGGAAGAGTCGGTGAGGCGTGCGATGCCGAAGTCGGTCAGCTTCAGCGTGTCGGTGCCGGCGTGATACATCATGTTCGCAGGCTTGATGTCCCGGTGCACCACGCCCTGCTTGTGCGCGTAGCCCAGCGCATCGGCTGCGCGCGCCACGATCGACACCGCCTTGTCTGCCGGCAGCAGGTTTGCCGCCTTCACGTAAGGCGCGAGATCGCCGCCCTTGAGCAATTCCATGGCGATGTAGCAAAAGTCGTGTTCCTCGCCGGTGTCGTAGATAGTGACGATGTTCGGGTGCGACAGGCGCCCCGCGGTTTCCGCCTCGCGGAAGAAACGCTCCTTCACCTCGGCCAGTTCGTCGGCCTCGAACTCCTGCGACAGCGCCATGGTCTTGATCGCCACCTCGCGGCCGATCTTCGGATCCTTGCCGAGGTACACCACGCCCATCGCGCCCTTGCCCAGTTCCTTTTGCACTTCGAAGCGGCCGAACTTCGGCTTCTCGCCAGCACCCAGCTGCAGCGATCCGCCCGGGTGGCTCGAGCCACCACCGAGGATCACGGTCTCCGACAACTGCTTGGCGCGCGACAGCCTGTGCTCGAGGTCCTTGAACTTCGGGTTGTACTCGTGCATATGGCGGAACACGGACTCCGCCTTGTTGAACTGGCGCTTGCGCTCGAAATCGAGCGCCAGGTTGTACAGGTTGTCCATCACCGCGTCGGACATCGGCACCTGGCGGAACTTGTCCCAGGCGAGATCGAGCTGCCCTTGCGCCTGGTAGGCGATGCCCAGCATGCGGTTAGATTCCGCGCCGGACTCGTCCGATTTTTGCTTGCCGCGCTCGGTGGCGATGAAGCGCTTGGAAATCAGGGCGATGTGGCCCACCAGCAAGAGGGAACAAGGCACCATCAGTTGCATCCAGGTGGCCTGGGTGGTCATCAGTACGAAATGCACGCCGATCAGCAGCGCCAGGATGACGGCAGTGATGATGGCGCCGGGCGCGGCCTTCAACCGCGGCAGCATCACGATTAGGTACGCGCCGACCAGCAGGAACACCAGCTTCTCGACGATCCAGCCCCAGGTCGGCGCGACGAAGAAGTGCTCCTGCAGGATCGACGAGACCGAATGGGCGAGGGTCAGTACCGGCGGCATGGCCGGCGACACCGGCGTCACCGAGGTGGTGCCGACGCCCGCCGCGGTGGCGCCTATAAGCACGATCTTGTCGGCGTACTTGGTCGCGGGAATCTTTCCCGAAACCACGTCGTAGAACGAATCGGTCTGGAACGCCGGGCGGTTGTCGCGATCCTTGTAGAAGAACGCGTACATTTGCAGCGCGGGATCGGTGCCGATGCGCAGCCGGCCAAGCGTCACGCCTTCGTTCGCGCGGATGCGGATGTCGGCTGGTCCGAGGTTGAGGCTCTTGGCGGCAACCACCAGCGACAGCGACGGAAAGTGGTGCTCGAAGTAGCGCAGCACCAGGGGCTCGGTGCGGATGCCGCCGTCGACATCGGGATTCGCGTTCAGGTGGCCGAGGCCCGCTGCGGCACGGCCCAGGTGCTCAACCGGCACCTGCACTTCGGAGGCCGGCAGCGCGCCCAGTTCAGCCTCCTTGGACGGAACGGCGTTCCTCACCACGTAATCCGCCAGGGGACGGTCCGGCTTGCCGCGCGGGATGTCGATGGTGAACAGCATCGGCAGCAGCACGTTGCCCGCCTTGGTATAGCTCTCCGCGAGGCGCCGATCGGTATTGAGCGCCGCCTCGGCTTCCTTGAGCAGGGCGAGCATTGGATTCGCCTCGCCGCCGGCTTCGCTCTTCGCCGCCAGCTCCAGCAGCTTGGTGATGTACTGGTAGCCGGGGTCGATTTGCGGCTCGAACAGGAACACCGTGTTGGCGATGACCTTGGCCTTGGCACCGGCCAGCAGGTCGGCCATCCTGGCGTGCACTTCGCGCGACCAGGGCCAGCGGCCGATGTTGGCGATCGAGGTGTCGTCGATGGCGATCACCGCGATCTTGTCCGATGGCGTGCGCGACGATGCCTGCACACCCATGTCGTAGGCCTTGCGCTCCAGGCTCTGCAGCAGATCGCTGCCGCTGGCGACGAACATCAGAACCACGACCACCAGGCCGAGGAACCAGTCGGTCATCCAGAAACCGGACTTCATGCGCAGGCACTCCCCGTTTTTTCTGTTTGGACCGCATTCTTGCAGTCGAAACAAAGCTGCGTCAAATGTTTACGCGCCGGCGCCGCCGCGGGATGTGGCGGCGCGTGCAGAAGACGGGAAAATCAGATGCCGAGGAGTTGACCGGACTGCAGGGCGCCCGAGGCGACGAGATCCGCGGCAGCGAGTTTCTTGCCCTCGCCGAGTTTGGCCTTGCCGACGCGAATGCGGCCGCCCTGCGCCGCGATCACCAGGCGGCCGTCTTCCAGGCCGAGAACCTCGCCGATCTTGCCTTTCACCGCGCCGAACGTGCGCACCAGTTCCTTGCGGCTGTCGAACAGCTGCAACTTGACGCCGTTCAGGTTTGTCCAGGCTCCCGGCGCCGGGTCGCAGCCGCGGATCAGGTTGTGGATCACCTCGACGTGGTTGGCCCAGTGGATCCGGGCCTCGGACTCGCGGAACCAGCCTTCGTACGATGCCCGCGACTCGTCCTGCGCGATTTCCTTGTGCTTGCCCCCCACCACCAGATCGGCCGCCTCCAGCATGGCCTGCACGCCCATGGGGAACAGGCGCTCGAAGTAGACCGTGCCGAGCGTGTCGTTCTCGCCCACCGGGGTGCGCTTTTGCAGGATCAACGCGCCCTCGTCCAAGCCGTCGGTCGGCCGGAAGATGCTCAGACCCGTTTCCGCGTCGCCGCGCGTAATGGGCCAGTTGATCGACGACGGGCCGCGGTACTTGGGCAGCAGCGAAGGATGGAATTGGATGGTGCCGCGCTTCGGGATGTTGACGAATTCCTGCGGCGCGAATTGCAGCACGAAGGCCATGATGCCGAT
>JANNTQ010000107.1:0-3899 GCA_031394435.1 Betaproteobacteria bacterium | reverse complement strand
TCGATGTCGTCGTCGGTGAGCTCGGCCACCAGCGCCTTCAGCTCCGGGTACTTGTTGAAGAAGTGCTCGCGGTTGAAGCGCCCGTCGGTGGCGGCGTAGGTCTGGAACTCGCCGTCCACGGTTTCGTGCAGCCGGCGCAGGATCACGCCCTCCCGGTCGCGCGCGAAGAGGGGATCCCAATCGCTGCCCCAGATCAGCTTCACCACGTTCCAGCCCGCGCCGGCGAACAGGCCCTCCAGCTCCTGGATGATCGAGCTGTTGCCGCGCACCGGGCCGTCCAGGCGCTGCAGGTTGCAGTTGACGACGAAGATCAGGTTGTCCAGGCCTTCGCGCGCGGCAATCGACAGGCCCGCCAGCGACTCGGGCTCGTCCATCTCGCCGTCGCCCGGGAAGGCCCACACCTTGCGGCCTGCGGTGGCGAGCACGCCGCGTTGCTCGAGGTAGCGCATGAAGCGCGCCTGGTAGATCGCGTTCAGGGGCCCCAGGCCCATGGAGCCGGTCGGGAACTGCCAGAACTGCGGCATCAGCCAGGGATGCGGGTACGAGGACAGCCCCTGGCCGCCGGTCTCGCGGCGGTAGTTATCGAGTTGCGCGTCGGAGAGCCGACCTTCGAGGAAAGCGCGCGCGTACACGCCCGGCGCCGAGTGCGGCTGGAAATACACCAGGTCGGCGCCGCCCGCGGCCGCATGGCCGCGGAAAAAGTGGTTGAAACCCACCACGAACAGGTCCGCCGCCGAGGCGAAGCTCGCGATGTGGCCGCCGAGCTCGGCGTGCGCGCGGTTGGCGCGCACCACCATGGCGAGCGCGTTCCAGCGGATGATCGAAGCGAGCCGCTGCTCGATGGTGAAGTCGCCCGGGAACGGCGGCTGCTCGTGCGGCGCGATGGTATTGCAGTAGGGCGTGTTGAAGCGCGCGCGCGTCTGCACGTCGAGCGCGCCGGCGTGCTCGGCGAGCCGAGCCATGAGGTAGCGGGCGCGCTCCTTGCCGGTGCTGGCGACCAGGGCGTCGAGCGCGTCGAGCCACTCCCGGGTCTCCGCCGGGTCGCCGTCGAGCGACTCTCCCGCGACGAGCTTGCCGATGTCGGAAACGTTCGTCATTCCAGCGAATCGAGTCTAGTCCAGCGCCGCCGTTCCTGCCACCATTACGGCATGAAGTCGAAGGCCGACTACCACGCGCTGGTGTCGAAGATCATCGCCGAGCACGTCCCGTTCAACAAAGTGCTCGGCCTGGAGGTCGCGTCCGCCAACCCGGAGAAAGCGCAGTTGCGCTTCGCCATGCGGTCCGAGCTGATCGGCAACGCGCGCCGCGGCATCCTGCACGGCGGCGTGATCTCGGCGGTGCTCGACGTCACCGGCGGCTTCGCCATCATGCTCGCCTTGCAAAAGGAGCCGCGGCCGGGCGAGAAGCTGGAATTTCCCAACATCGGCACCATCGATCTGCGCGTGGACTTCCTGCGCCCGGGGCGCGGCAAGCACTTCGTCGCCAGCGGCCGTGTGGTGCGGCTGGGCAAGCGCATCGCCGTGACCCACATGGAGCTGGAAAATGACGAGGGCGAGTTGATCGCCAGCGGCAGTGCCGCCTACGTGGTCGGCTAGCGCTTGGGCGGCAGCACGATCTGCGTCTGCGTCACCAGCGCGATCAGCTTGCCTTCGGCGCTGCTGATGCGCGTCTGCCAGACCTGAGTCGTCCTGCCTTTGTGCACCGGCGTCGCTTCGCCGGTAACGACGGAGCCTTCGGCGGCACCGCCGATGAAGTTGGTCTTCGACTCGAGGGTCGCGGTGCCGTGATCCTGCGGCAGGTTGACCACGGTACCGATCGCGCCGAGCGTGTCGGCAAACGCCATCAGCGTGCCGCCGTGCAGGATCTTGCCGCTGGTGCACAGATCGGCTCGCGCCGTGAGTGTGGCGCGCACCCTTTCCGGCGTCACCTCCACCAGCTGGATGCCAAGCAGCTCGGGCAGGATGCCTTTCAGGCGCTGCTGGATCTGTGCAGCGAGATCATCCATGCTCAGCCCTCCCAGGAGAGCGGGAATCGCTTCGCTTCACGCCGCAAGCAGCGCCCCGCGTTCGGCGAGCAGGCCGCGCAGCACCGAGCGGTGGCAGCGCGCGTCGTCCTCGCAGTAGCAGCCGACGGAGAAGCTCGAGTGGTGCGAGAGCGCGGCGAGCAGGTCGAGAACCCGGGCCTTCGCCGGTGAGGCCATTTCCTTGCGGTACTTCCGCGCGAAGGCCGTCCAGTCCTTGTCGTCCTGCGCGCGCTGCGCCAGCTTCACCAGCGCTTCGCTCGGCGCGAGGTCAGGCAGCCAGACGTCGTACCAGTTCTGCTTCGCGAACGCGCTCTTCGGCACGCCGCGCGGCGGCCGGCGCACGCTGCCGATGCGCAGGCCTTCGCCGGCGGCGCGGGCGGTACCGAGGCGGACGATACGGATGCTCATCGCTCAACTGAGGGAAGGCTCAGGCCCGGCCGACTGCAAGGCCGCGAGAGCGCCCCCAGACCTGGGCCACGGTGTAGGTGGTGAAGACGGTGTCCGGATCGGCCAAATGCGCGCGGCATGCGGCGAGCGCTGCCTCCAATTCGTCCGCAGACATCAGCTGCTTGCCGAGAAGCGTACCGCGAACGGACTCGGCGGTGGCCGGCAAGTAGTCGATCATCGCGTCACCGGATCGGACGCCGACCAGGAACGGCCGGTAATGGACATCCTCCAGACCTGCATGTCTCACAAGCCGGTAGAGCCGTTGCGCGAGCCGCACGTCGGCGCCTACGGCGGCGAAGGCCTGCGCGACTGCGTCCCTCAGCCGGGCCCAGGCCGGGTGCGGCGGGTAGCAGTTCAGGGTCGAAATATCGGGCTCCTGCAAGGCGATGGTTCCCCCGACGCGTGTCAGCCCGATCATCTCCTTGAGGAGAGCCGCAGGCTCGCCTGCGGTGCTGGCCACGAAGCGCACATGCACAAGGTCAAAGCTGCCGCGCGCAAGCCCCGTGCGGTAGGCATCGCCCGCCACGAACTCGATGTTCTTGCGGCCGCCGGCGCGTGCGCGGGCATGGTGGAGAAAAACTGGGTCGGCATCGAGGCCGACGACCTGTCCCGTCGGGCCCGCGCCGGCGCTCAGCAGATCAGTGATGCCGCCAGGTCCGCAGCCCAGATCAAGGCAGCGCCAGCCGGGCTTGACGCCGATTTGATCGAGCATGATCGCAGTGTCGGGGGCCATGGCATCGGCCTGGATCCGGAGTCGCTCGATCTCCCCCGCGCGTCTGTCGATGGGGTAGCGGCCGGATGGTGTCGCTCCCGCAGGTTCAGATTGACTCATCGGCGGACGCAGCGCATCGGCACGCGCATACGCATCGACGCTGTTCTCGACGGCTGGCGGAAGTCTTTGTCGTCTTGCTGTGCGGCGCGCCGGCGCGGAAGTCAGAC
This sequence comes from Betaproteobacteria bacterium, assembly GCA_031394435.1. Lineage (GTDB taxonomy): Bacteria > Pseudomonadota > Gammaproteobacteria > Burkholderiales > SG8-39 > JAABQT01. Next base: position 490 of record JANNTQ010000107.1, on the reverse strand, counting down.
TCTCTTCTCGAGCATGAAGCTGAGCACGAGTAGTGTCACCGGCCAAAGTCCGACGAAGATTCCCCAGCGCTCCGCGTGAGCTTCCTGCAGCGCCGCCTTCAGCGCGGGATCGGTGATCTTGGCGAGGACATGCCGTCCCACCTCGAATTGCGGTCCGAAAAACCACACCAGCCATGACAGCGGGATCGAAATCAATCCGGCCCAGAACAGGACTTGCGTTAGCGTTTGCATGTCGTCCTCCTTGCGTTAAGTCGCAACAAACTCTCGCTCTTCCCTATCGCATTCACCGGAGGCGGACAAAAACGGCGCCCGCAGGCGCCGTTCAATCAACTCTCCGGCAGTCCGGTCAGTCGGTGATGTAGTCCGTGATGCTGACCCACTTGCCGCTCTGGATCTGGCACAGCTTGGCGCGGTTCGAGCCCAGGTGCCTGGTAGGCGTGAACCGCTGCTCGTCGGCGCCGAACATGTCGCGCGGCACGACCAGGTTGTC
>JANNTQ010000053.1:0-5004 GCA_031394435.1 Betaproteobacteria bacterium | reverse complement strand
GGTCCCGCGACAGCGCGAAGGGCGCGCGCGTGGCGTCGAGCACGACGAAGTCGTTGCCCGCGCCCTCCATCTTGGTGAAGGCAATCAGAGGCAAGCGCGCAGCGTCGCCGCGATGTGGCGCAGTTGCTCGTCGGAGAGCTGCGGGTAGATAGGCAGCGACAGCACCTCGCGCGCCGCCGCCTCCGACGCCGGGAGCGAAAGCCGCCCGTACTCCTTCTCGAACACCGGCTGCTTGTGCAACGGAATCGGGTAGTACACGCCGCTCGCCACGCCCGCCTCCGCGAGCGCCTTCCTCGCCGCGTCGCGCTTCGCCGTGCGCACGGTGAACTGGTGATAGATGTGACCGCCCTTGCCATGCTCGAAGGGCAGCTCGAGCTTTGCGCCCGCCAGCAGCTCGCGGTAGCGCGCCGCATGCGCGCGCCGTGCGGCGGTGAAGCGCGGCAGGTGCTTGAGCTTCACGCGCAGGATCGCCGCCTGCATCTCGTCCAGGCGGCTGTTCAAGCCGATCACCTCGTGCAGATAGGTCTGCCTGCTGCCATGGTGGCGCAGCATGCGCAGCATCGCGTCGTGCTTCGCCTCGCGCGCGGTCACCAGGCCCGCATCGCCATAGGCGCCCAGGTTCTTGGTCGGGTAGAACGAATAACAGCCGAAATCTCCCCAGGCGCCGGCCTGCGTGCCGGCCCAGTCGGCGCCGATCGCCTGCGCGCAATCCTCGACCAGCAGCAGGCCGCGCCTGGTGCACAGCTCGACAATCGGCGGCATTTCCGCGCACTGGCCGAACAGGTGCACCACGATTACCGCACGCGTGCGCGGCGTCAGCGCCTTCTCCAGCGTCGCGGCGGTCATGTTGAAGGTCGCGCCATCCACGTCGGCAAACGCGGGCTGCGCGCCGACGTAGGCGATCGCCTCCGCGGTGGCGATGAAGGTGAAGGACGGCGTCACTACCTCGTCGCCCGGGCCGACGCCTGCGGCGCGCAACGCGAGGTGCAGCGCGTCGGTACCCGAGTTGCAGGCCACCGCGTGCGGCACGCCGACCATAGCCGCGATTTCCGTCTCCAGCGCAGCGCCCTCCGGGCCGAGGATGAAATGCGCCGAGGCGAGCACGCGCTCCAGCGCGGGGCGGATCTCGCCGCCCAGCTCGCGCAACTCCGCGGCAAGGTCGAGGAGCGGGACTTTCATCGCGCGGCCGCCGTGAAACGCTCCAGGCGCGCGCGCACCAGGCGCGACACTTCGAGCGCCAAGGCGAGCGCCCTGCGCCCGTCTTCGCCCGTGACCAGCGGCGGCCGCCCGCTACGCACCGCGGCGACGAAGTTCTCGATCTCGGCGCGCAGCGCATCGCGGTCATCGAAAGCGGACTCCTGTTCGGCGATGGCGCCGCCGCCGCGATCGCGCCGCACGATGCGCAGTTTTCCCGCCTGCAGGTCGGCGGAGGCGTACTGGTCGGTCTGGAACACGCGCATCTTCCTCACCGGTGATTGGCTGACGCGGCTGGCGGACAGGTTCGCCACGCAACCGCTGGCGAACTCGATCCTGACGTTGGCGATGTCGATCGAGTCGGTCATCACCTGGAAGCCGCAGGCGCTCAGCTGGCCGATTTCGCTCTTGGCCATCGACAGCGCCAGGTCGAGGTCGTGGATCATCAGGTCGAGCACCACGTCCACGTCGATCCCGCGCTGCCTGAAGCCCGACAGCCGTTCGCAATCGATGAACAGCGGCCGCTCCAGCGTGGCGGCGAGCGCGCGAAACGCCGGATTGAAGCGCTCGAGATGCCCTACGGCGAGCAATACGCCTTTGGCGCGCGCCGCGCCGAGCAGTGCGTCGGCCTCCTGCAGCGTGCGCGTGATCGGCTTCTCCACCAGCACGTGGATGCCCGCGTCGAGGAGCGCTCGCGCCACCTCGTGATGCGAGTCGGTGGGCACGGCGACGCAGACCAGGTCCACCGCGCCGGCGAGCGAGCGCCAGTCGGCGCGCGCCTCGCAGCCCAGCTTCGCGGCAATCTGCTTCGCGCGCGCGGCATCGGCGTCGGCCACCGCCACCAGCTCGACGTCCTGCAGCGCGGCGAGCTTCTCGGCGTGGAACTGGCCGAGGTAGCCGACGCCCACCACCGCGGCACGCAGGTTTTTCTTCATGGCTGCATTCTAGTCAGTAGAACCGCGCCTCGCCTTCTGGCCGGGTCTTGAAGCGCTTGTGCATCCACAGGTACTGCTCCGGCATGGCTAGCGCCGCCTGCTCGATGTAGCGATTCATGCGCAGCGTGTCGGCGGCCGGGTCGGCGGTCGGGAAGTCCTGCCAGGGCGCCTGGACACGCACCACGTAGCCTTCGCCCCCGGGCAGCATCTGCGTCACGACGGGCAGAATCTTCGCGCCGGCGAGCCGCGCGATGCGCGACAGCCCCGGTATCGTCGCCGCCGGCACGCCGAAGAAGGGCACGAACAGCGCATCGCGTGCGCCATGGTCCTGGTCCGGCAGGTAGTAGAACGGCCGCCCCTCGCGCATCATGGCGCGGATCGCCGTGCGCACCCCCTCCTGGCGCGACACCTGGCGCAGGTTGCCGAAGCGGCCGCGGCCGTGCAACAGCAGCGCGTTAAAGTATGGGTCCTTCTGCCGCGCATAGATGCCCACCATGTCGATTTCGCAGGTGAGCCGCGTGACACCGGCGTCCAGGCCGACGAAATGCGGCACGAACAGGATCACCGGCGTGCCGCGCAGAGCGCGTACGTGCTCCAGGCCCTCGACTCGGATCAGGTGTTCGATGCGCGCCCGCGGCGCCCACCACAGGAGCGCGTGCTCGACAACGCTGCGGATAAAAGCGCGGAAATGCGCGCGCGCCAGACGCTCGCGCGCCGCAGGCGCCATCTGCGGGAAGCACTTCTCCAGGTTGATGCGCGTCACGCGCCGCCGCTCCGGAACCACCCAGTACAGCAGGCTGCCGAGCGCATTGCCGAACGCGGCGAGCGCGCCGAGCGGCAGGAAATGCAGCAGCCAGAGCAACCCGACCAGGAGGCGCGTCACGGCGGCGGGTTGGCCCCTTTCGGGGTCTTGTAGCGGTTGTAGCCCCACAGGTACTGTGCCGGCGCCATGCGCACCACGTACTCAATGGCGCGGTTCATATGGCGTGGCCCGGACTCGCCTGGCAGGGCGGGAGGCAGCGGCCGGATGCGCAGCACATAGCCGGCGCCGCGCGGCAGGCGTTCGCCCGCCACCAGCAAGCAGGCGAGGTCGGCGCGCTGCGCCAGCTTGGCGGCCAGCGTCATCGTGTACGCGGGCCGTCCGAAGAACTCGGCCCACTCGCCTTCTCCTACGCCTGGCACCTGGTCGGGCAGGATGCCCACCGTTTCGCGGCGCTTGAGCGCGGCGAGCAGCAGCCGCACGCCCGCGCGGTCGGCGGTGGCGAGACTCACGCCCGGCTGCGCGCGGCCGCGGTCGATTATCGGCTGCAGCCAGGCTTGCTTCGAGGGGCGGAACAATACGGTGATCGGGTGACGCTCGGCGAAAGCCTGCGCGCAGATCTCGAAGCATCCGATGTGCGGGGTGAGAAGCACGATGGCCTTGCCCGCGGCGCGCGCCGCTTCGTAGTGCCGCAGGCCGTCTATCTCGCGCAGCAGGCCGAGACTCTCGGCGCGCGGGCGCAGCCAGACCTTGGGCGCCTCGAGCAGCATCTTGCCCGCCTCGGCGATCGCCGCTCGGCGCAGGCGCGCATCGCGGTAGCCGGCAAGCGCCAGGTTGCCCCGCAGGTGGCGCCGGTAGGAGGGAAACATCCCGTACATCGCCCAGCCAAGGATGCCTCCCAACGCGTGCACAACGCGCAGCGGCAGGCGCGCCAGCAACTGCATCATCTGCTATCCTTGCAGCCTTTTTTCAGGTGAGCCCCATGAACGATTTTCTCTTCACTTCCGAGTCGGTTTCCGAGGGACACCCGGACAAGGTAGCGGACCAGATATCCGATGCGGTCCTCGACGCGATTCTAGAGCAGGACAAGACCTCGCGCGTCGCCGCCGAGACGCTGGTCAAGGACAACCTGGTGGTGCTCGCCGGCGAGATCACCACCGGCGCCAAGGTCGACTACCAGAACGTCGTGCGCAAGACCGTCAAGCGCATCGGCTACGACGATCCGGTGATCGGCTTCGATACGCACACCTGCACGGTAATCGTGGCCTACGGCGAACAGTCCAAGGACATCGCGCAAGGCGTGAACCGCGAGGTGGACATGGACCAGGGCGCGGGCGATCAGGGCCTGATGTTCGGCTACGCCTGCGACGAGACGCCGAGCCTGATGCCCCTCCCCATCTTCCTCTCGCATCGCCTGGTCGAGCGCCAGTCGGAACTGCGCCGCGACGGGCGCCTGCCCTGGCTGCGGCCCGATGCCAAGTCGCAGGTCACCATCAGGTACGCGAACGGCAAGCCGGACGCGATCGACACCGTGGTGCTCTCGACGCAGCACAAGCCCGGCCTGACCCACCAGCAGATCGAGGAAGCGGTGGTAGAGCAAATCATCAAGCCGGTGCTGCCCAAAAACCTGGTGAAGGGCAAGGTGAAATACCTGGTGAACCCCACCGGCAGCTTCGAGATCGGCGGGCCGAAAGGCGACTGCGGGCTCACCGGCCGCAAGATCATCGTCGACACCTACGGCGGCTCCGCGCCGCACGGCGGCGGCGCCTTCTCCGGCAAGGATCCCTCCAAGGTGGACCGTTCCGCGGCCTACGCCGCGCGCTACGTGGCGAAGAACATCGTCGCCGCCGGCCTCGCCTCGAAATGCCTGGTACAGGTGTCCTACGCCATCGGCGTGGCGCAGCCCACCAGCGTGATGGTCACCACCCACGGCACCGGCAAGATCCCGGACGACAAACTTTCGCAGCTGGTGCTCGCCAACTTCGACCTGCGGCCCAGGGGCATCATCCTGATGCTGGATCTCTTGCGTCCGATTTACGAGAAGACCGCCGCCTACGGCCACTTCGGCCGCGAAGAGCCGGAATTCACCTGGGAAGCGACCGACAAGGCGCTGGC
>JANNTQ010000033.1:0-6398 GCA_031394435.1 Betaproteobacteria bacterium | reverse complement strand
CACGCGCGCCGGAATGCTGACCAACCCGCTGCGCGACCGTTTCGGCATCGTGGCGCGGCTGGAGTTCTACAGCGCGGCCGAGCTCGGCTCGATCGTGCGCCGCTCGGCGGGCCTGCTGCAGGTGAAGCTGGCGGAGGAAGGCGGCGCCGAGATCGCGCGCCGCGCACGCGGCACGCCGCGCATCGTCAACCGCCTGTTGCGCCGCGTGCGCGACTACGCGCAGGTGAAGGCCGAGGGCGCAGTGACGCGGGCGGTGGCCGACGACGCGCTGAAGATGCTCGAGGTGGACGCGCTCGGCCTGGACGCGATGGACCGCAAGCTGCTCCTGGCGGTGATCGAAAAATTTGGCGGCGGGCCGGTGGGCGTGGAGAACCTGGCGCACGCCATCGGCGAGGAGACCGACACCATCGAGGACGTGCTCGAACCGTTCCTGATCCAGCAGGGTTACCTGCAGCGCACGCCGCGCGGCCGCGTCGCCACGCTCGCCGCCTACCGCCACTTCGGCATCGTCGCGCCGTCGGGCGCGCACGACTTGCTCGGTCCCGGGGGGCGCGGCTGAGCGGCCTGGTACGCTACGGTCTACAATCGGCAGGTGCAGCGGAACCCCGCGCCATTCGCCTAGCGCGATGAACGTCACGGCCGATCTCGATATCTGGAGCCTGATCCTCGGCGCTAGCCTGGTGGTCAAGGCGGTGCTGCTGCTGCTGCTCGCGGTGTCGTTCCTGTCCTGGATGTTCATCTTCAGCAAGTGGTTCGCCATCCGGCGCGTGCGCGAGCAGACCGAGCGCTTCGAGCGCGAGTTCTGGGGCGGCGGCGACCTGAACCTGCTTTACCAGGGCGCGGTCAACAACCGCCACACCATCGGCAGCCAGGAGCGCATCTTCGAATCGGGCTACCGCGAGTTCACTAAGCTGCGCATGCAGCGCGGCACCACCGACCCGAGCGTGATGGTGGACGGCGCGCGGCGCGCCATGCGCGCCACTTACCAGCGCGAGATGGACCACCTCGAGCGCCACCTCGCCTTCCTCGCCTCGACTGGTTCGGTCAGTCCCTACGTCGGCCTGTTCGGCACGGTGTGGGGCATCATGCACAGCTTCAGGAGCCTGGCCAACGTGCAGCAGGCGACGCTGGCGCAGGTGGCTCCCGGCATCGCCGAGGCGCTGGTGGCGACCGCCATCGGCCTGTTCGCCGCCATTCCCGCTGTGGTGGCCTACAACCGCTACTCGCACCAGATCGACCGCCTCGCCATCCGCTTCGAGAGCTTCATGGAAGAGTTCTCCAACATCCTGCAAAGGCAGGCGGTGAAGTAGCCATGCCGGCGCTGCACCGCAGGCGCGCGCCGATGCACGAGATCAACATCGTGCCTTACGTGGACGTGATGCTGGTGCTGCTGATCATCTTCATGGTGACCGCGCCGCTGGTGACCCCCGGCGTGATCGACCTGCCTTCGGTGTCCAAGGCGTCCAACGCGCCGCTGTCGCCGCTCGAGGTCGTGATCCGCGCCGACCGCTCGCTTCTCTTGCGCAGCCGGGACGCCAAGGGCGCGCTGACCGAGGAGCGGCGCATCGCGCGAGGGGATCTGGCGCGCGCGATCCGCGAGCGCCAGGAGAAGAACCCGCAGCAGCCGGTGCTGATCGCCGCCGACAAGGACGTGCGCTATGAGGCGGTGCTGCAGGTGATGGACGAGCTGCAGAAACAGCAGGTGCGCCGCGTCGGCCTGCTGGTGAAGCCGGCGCAATGAGCGCGGCGCTCGCCGGGCCATTCCTCGGGTGGCGGCACGAGGACGATCTGGCGCCGGCCATTGTGCTGGCCGTCGCGGTGCACCTGGTGCTCGCGGCGGCGCTGGTGCTGGGTGTGAGCTGGCAGAGCCGTGCGCCGGATGTGGTCACGGTGGAGCTGTGGCAGCCGCCGCCTCCGCCGCCGCCGGTGGTCCAGCCGGAGCCGCCCAGGCCGGCGCCCGCGCCCGAGGCGAAGCCCGACCCGCGCACCGAGAAGCCCGACATCGCGATCAAGGAGGCGCCGAAGCCCAAGCCGAAGCCCGAAGCCAAGCCCAAACCCGTGGCGAAGCCCGTGCCGCCCAAGCCGGACGACAGGCTGGCGCAGCAGCGCCTGCACGAGGAGCTGGCGCGCGAGCAGCAGGTGCTGGCAGCGGAGCACGAGCGCAAGGCGATCAAGGACCAGCTGGCGCGCGATGCCGCGCGCAGCATCGCCGCCGCGCGCGCGAAGGCCATAGCCACTTGGGTAGACAGGATCCGCGCCAAGATCCGCGGCAACATCGTCCTGCCGCCGGACCTGAAGGGCAATCCGGAAGCGCTGTTCCTGGTCACGCAGTTGCCCACGGGCGAAGTGCTGCAGGCGCGACTGGTGATCTCGAGCGGGTATACGGCGTACGACGAAGCGGTGCATCGCGCGATCCTCAAGTCCTCGCCGTTGCCTAAGCCCGACAGCGCGGGGCTGTTCGAGCGCGAGCTTAAGCTGACGTTCCGGCCGGTGGACTGAAATATAATCCGGCGCATGAGAAAACTCCTCGCGGCGGCGCTGCTGTCGCTCGCTGCGTGGCCGGTCCTGGCGCAGCTCTCGATCGAGATCACCGGCGCAGGCGGGCTGCGTATTCCCGTCGCCATCGCGCCGTTCGCCGGCGAAGGCGCGCTGCCCGTGGGGACGGCGGGCGCGGCCGCCCCGGGGGGAATCACCGCCATCGTGCGCGCCGACCTGGAGCGCAGCGGCCTGTTTCGCGCGCTCGAGGTGCCGCCGCTGGTGCCGCAGCCGACCGAAGCCTCGAACGTCAATTACGCGGAATGGAAATCGCGGCTCGCCGACGCGCTGGTGCTCGGCTCGGTCGCCGTACGCACCGACGGCCGCTACGAAGTGCGCTTCCGCCTGTACGACGTGGTGAAGCAGACGGCGATCGGCGGCGTGGCCTACACCATGTCGCGCGACCAGCTGCGCACCACTGCCCACCGCATCGCAGACTACGTCTACGAGAAGCTTACCGGCGAGAAGGGCGTGTTCTCCACCAAGATCGCCTACGTGGTGAAGCGCGGCACGCGGTTCGAGCTGCAGGTGGCGGACGCCGACGGCGCGAACGAGCAGGCGATGCTGGTGTCCAACGAACCGATCATCTCGCCGGCCTGGTCGCCCAACGGCAAGCGCATCGCCTACGTTTCGTTCCAGAACAAGAAGCCGATCGTGTACGTGCAGGACGTCGAGGTGCCCAAGCAGAACGTGGTGGCCAACTTCAAAGGCTCCAACTCGGCGCCGGCCTGGGCGCCGGATGGCTCCAGGCTCGCGGTGGCGCTGTCGCGCGACGGCAATTCGCAGATCTACCTGATCAATCCCGACGGCAGCAACGCGCGGCGGCTGAGCAGTTCAGGCGGCATCGACACCGAGCCGAACTTCTCGCCCGACGGGCAATGGCTGTACTTCACCTCGGACCGCGGCGGCAGCCCGCAGATCTACCGCATGCCGGCGGCGGGCGGCGAAGCGCACAGGATCACTTTCGAGGGGAGCTATAATGTTTCGCCTCGCGTCAGTCCCGACGGCAAGAGCCTTGCCTACATCATGCGCAACGGGGGCAAGTTCCAAGCCGCGCTGCTCGATCTGAACACCCGGCAGGTCCAGATCCTCACCGACAGCGAGTTGGACGAATCGCCGAGCTTCGCGCCCAACGGGCGCCAGATCCTGCTGGCGACGGTGATCGGGGGGCGCGGCGTGCTCTCCGCAGTGTCGTCGGACGGCCGCGTCAAGCAGCGCCTCACGCTTTCCGCAGGCGACGTGCGCGAGCCCGCCTGGGGTCCCCTGGTTCAATGAGAAGGAGATCAGTCATGCGTATCGTCTGGATTGCCCTAGTTGCTTCCATCCTCGCCGCCTGTGCGAGCACGCAGACCTCGGACAGCCAGCCGCCCGCGGCGGTCGAGGACCGTGGCGCCAAGCCCACCGCCAGCGGCGTGCAGGCGAAGCCGATCACGAGCGTCGATCTAATTGGCCGGCCGGTTGCGGGCGCGACCGCGGGCGCGCTGGTGGACCCGAGCAACATCCTGTCCAAGCGCTCGGTGTACTACGAGTTCGACAAGTACGACGTCATGGACCAGTACAAGCCGATGATCGAGGCGCATGCGAAATACCTGCGCGAGAACGCCGGCACCAAGATGCTGATCCAGGGCAATACCGACGAGCGCGGCAGCCGCGAGTACAACATCGCGCTCGGCCAGCGCCGCTCGGAGTCCGTCAAGCGCATGCTGCTGCTGCTCGGCGGGCGCGAGGACCAGATCGAGGCGGTGAGCCTGGGCGAAGAGAAGCCGCGCGCCGCAGGCACCAGCGAAGAAGCCTGGACGCAGAACCGGCGCAGCGACATGCTGTACCGCGGCGAGTATTGATGCGCTGGTTGCTTGCCGCGGCGGTACTCGGCTGGGCGGGCGCTGCCTCTGGCCAGCTGTTTAGCGACCCGGAGATGCGCCGGCGCGTCGACGAGCTGCGCCAGGAGCTGCAAGCGACCCAGCAACGCATCGATGCGCGCCTGGGCGCCATCGAGTCCTCGGCGGTGGAGCGGCGCGCGATCCTCGACCTGTCCGGTCAGATCGAGGCGCTGCGCGCGGAGCTCGCGCGCTCGCGCGGCCAGATCGAGGTGCTCCTGAACCAGCTGGAGAACTCGGACAAGCGGCAGAAGGACCTGTACGTGGACATCGATACGCGGCTGCGCCGGCTGGAGCAGGTGAAGGAGCAGGCCGCTGCCGCGACGCCGGAGAAGCCGCCGGCCGATGCGACGCCGAGCAGCGCCGAGAACAAGGTGTACGAAGCGGCGCTCAACCAGTTCAAGCTGGGCAACTACTCGGCGGCGATCTCCACGCTGCAGGGGCTGCTGGTCACCTACCCGGAGAGCAAGCTCGCGCCCAATGCGCAGTACTGGATCGGCATGGGCTACTCCGGGCAGCGCGATTACAAGAACGCCATCGCCGCGCACCAGCAGGTGATTGCCGGCTGGCCCACCGACCCCAAGGCAGCGGACGCGATGCTGTCGATTGCCAGCTCGCAGGAGGCGATGGGCGACCGGGCTGCGTCGCAAAAGACGCTGCAGGGCGTGATGGCGAAGTACCCGGGCAGCCAGGCTGCGGCGAGCGCGAAGCTGCGGCTCGCCCAGGCGGCCAAGCGCTGAACGCGGTCGTTCTCCTTTCCGGCGGGCTGGATTCCGCCACCGCGCTCGCCTGGGCGCGGCGCGAAGGTTACGCCTGCTACTGCCTGACGGTGGATTACGGCCAACGGCATGGCGCGGAGCTGCAAGCGGCGCGGCGCGTGGCGCAGCGCCTCGGGGCTGCAGCGCACCGCATCGTGAAGATCGAGCTCGCGCAGTCCGGCGGCTCGGCGCTCACCGACCTGTCCGTCGCGGTGCCCGATCAAGGCGTGCAGTCCGGCATTCCCGTGACCTATGTACCGGCACGAAACACCACCCTGCTTGCGCTGGCGCTTGGCTGGGCCGAAGCGCTTGGCGCGCAGCACATTTTCGTCGGCGCGAATGCGGTGGACTATTCCGGCTACCCGGACTGCCGTCCCGAGTACTTCAAGGCCTTCGAGGCGATGGCCAACCTGGCGACCAAGGCGGCGGTGGAGGGGCGGCGCGTTTCGATCCGCGCGCCGCTCATCGATCTGCCGAAAAAGGACATCGTGCGGCGCGCGATCGAGCTGGGGGTGGATCCGGCCGAAACGGTGACCTGCTACCAGCCCGATGCCGAAGGACGGGCCTGCAGCAGGTGCGACGCCTGCCGCATCCGCAAAGCGGGGTTCGCTGGCGCGGGCATTGCGGATACGACGCGCTACATGGCGTGACAGTACTGGCGCATCGCCCGCGAGGGCTGATAGTATCGCGCCCCTTCTGCGCAACAAGCTCCGCGCGGGAAGACGAGGTACGCGGGGGACATAGCTCAGTTGGTAGAGCAGCTGACTCTTAATCAGTAGGTCCCAGGTTCGAGCCCTGGTGTCCCCACCAAGATTCCTTTTACTCCGACTTGATGCCGGCGGCCTTGACGACCTCCGGCCAGCGCTTCAGCTCGCCCTTGATGAACGCATCGAACTGCTGAGGCGTGCCGCCGATGATTTCTGCAGCCTGCGCTTCCGTGATCGCAGTGCGCACCGCGGGGACCTGGAGGACCTGGTTGAAGATGCCGTTGATGCGCGTCACGAGCGCGGGGTCCATGCCTGCCGGACCCACGATGCCGTGCCAGACGCTGACGTCGAAGCCCGAGAGCGTCTGGCCGGCCGGGGGCGTGTCCGGCAATTGCCGCATCGGCCGCATCGACGCGCCGGCCAGCGCGCGGATCTTGCCCTCCCGGACCTGGCCCAGCGACGTGGACACCGTGATGATCGCCGTGTCCGCATCACCGCGCAGGAGCGACAGCAGCATTTCA
>JANNTQ010000030.1:0-1964 GCA_031394435.1 Betaproteobacteria bacterium | reverse complement strand
GCTGGACGATTACCCCAATGTGGACGGCGTCGTTGCGCTCACGCACAAGACCGGCTGCGGCATGGCGAGCGAGGGCGAGGGGATGGACCTGCTGCGCCGCACCATGGCCGGCTACGCGCGCCACCCGAATTTCTACGCCGTGCAGGTGGTCGGGCTGGGCTGCGAGTCGAACCAGATCAACGACCTGCTTTCCACGCAACAGCTCAAGCGCACGGAACAGCTCGGCGCCTACACCATCCAGGAGAAGGGCGGGACCTCCAAGGCCGTGCGCGAAGGTATCGCGCGCATCGAGGCGATCCTGCCCGAGGCGAACAAGGCGCGGCGCCAGACGGTGCCCGCAAGCCACCTGACGCTCGGCCTGCAGTGCGGCGGTTCGGACGGCTACTCCGGCATCAGCGCCAATCCGGCGCTTGGCGCCGCGGTGGACCTCCTCGTCCGGCACGGCGGCACTGCAATCCTGTCCGAGACGCCCGAGGTCTATGGCGCCGAACACCTGCTGACGCGCCGCGCAGTATCGCGCGAGGTCGGCGAGAAACTGATTCAGCGCATCAAGTGGTGGGAGGAATACACCCGCCGCAACGGCAACGAGATGAACAATAACCCCTCGCCGGGCAACAAGGCGGGCGGCCTGACCACGATCCTGGAGAAATCCCTCGGCGCGGTGGCCAAGGGCGGCACCACCAACCTGGTGGACGTCTACGAGTATGCGCAGCCGGTCACCGCCAAAGGCTTCGTCTACATGGATACGCCGGGCTACGACCCGGTGTCGGCCACCGGCCAGGTGGCGGGCGGCGCCAACATGATCTGCTTCACCACTGGCCGCGGCTCGGCTTACGGCTGCAAGCCGGCGCCTTCGCTCAAGCTCGCTACCAACACCGCCCTCTTCGTGCACCAGGAAGAGGACATGGATATCAACTGCGGCACGGTCATCGACGGCACCGAGACCATCCAGCAGGTCGGCGAGCGTTTTTTCCGCATGCTCCTGGAAACTGCCTCTGGGAAGCCGTCGAAGTCCGAGGCCTTCGGCTACGGCGAGGACGAGTTCGCGCCCTGGGTGCTGGGCGCGACGATGTGACGCGGCCCGCGCGCGTCGCGCGCTTCTACACAGACGCCGCGCTGCGCGCTGGCGGCACGGTCCTGCTGCCCGAGGACGCCGCGCACCACGCGGTACACGTGCTGCGGCTGTGGGAGGGCGAGGAGGTGACGCTGTTTGATGGCCGCGGCGGAGAGTACGCCGGGCGCATCGCCGCCATCGAGCGGCTGCGCGTGACGGTTGATCTGCTCGCGCACTGCCCACTCGAGCGCGAATCGCCGTTGGCGGTCACATTGGTGCAGGGCGTGTCCGCCAGCGAGAAGATGGATTTCACCGTGCAAAAAGCGACCGAACTTGGCGTCGCTGCATTGCAGCCGGTGATCGCCGCGCACTCGGTCGGGCGCATCGCGGGCGACCGCGCGGCGCAAAAGCGAGCGCACTGGCAGCGCGTGGTCATCGCCGCCTGCGAGCAATGCGGGCGCAACCGGGTGCCGGAGGTGCTCGACCCCATGCCGCTCGCCGAGTACTGCCGCACGGCGAGCCCCGGCCCGGCGCTCCTGCTTGCGCCCGACGCGCCGCTCAGCTTGCGCGATGCCGCGGCCCGGTTGGAGGGCAAGGTCGCGCTCGCCGCGGGGCCCGAGGCCGGCTTCAGCGCCGCGGAGGAAGCGATGCTGTCGGACGCGGGCTTCGTGCCGGTGCGGCTCGGCCCGCGGGTGTTGCGCACCGAGACGGCGGCGCTCGCCGCCCTGGCCGCGCTCAACGCCCTGTCGGGCGACTACTGAGCCTTGCTTTAGAATCGCGCGCAATCATGGCCGCGACGCTTCAACCCGAGACTTTCGTGCGCTGGTTCCGCCAGGCCGCGCCCTACCTGCACGCCTTCCGCGGGCGCACCTTCGTCGTCGCCTTCGGCGGCGAGCTGATCGCCGAGCGC
>JANNTQ010000288.1:0-23287 GCA_031394435.1 Betaproteobacteria bacterium | reverse complement strand
GGGATGCCGGCAAAGGCCTGCGCCACCACTTTCTCGTCGCTGAGGTCCAACTCGCGCAACCGCGGGATGAGGAAGTCCTCCAGCGCCGCGGCGAGCGACTTTGCGGAAACTCCACTCCAGGTGTCCTTCAACGTGCCTTCGGCAATGCCCGTGCAACCGGCGGCTTCCAAGTTCAGCAGCGCGAACAGGCCCGCATGCTCGCGCGCGTTGGCCCATACCACCTCGCGTGCGTAGGGCAGGCGGTAAAAATGCAGCGACCAGCGCTCGAGCTTCATGCGAGCTGGTAGCGCAGCGGCTCACCGCGCGCCAGGCGATCGAGGTTTTCCGCGATCTCGGTCCAGCGCCGCTCGACCATGCCGGTGGTCCACGCCGAGGTGTGAGGGGTCATCCACACGTTGTCGAGCTCGTGGAAGGGGTGCTTCGAAGGCGCGATGCTCAGATTGTCCCTGCTCGGGTAGGCATACCAGACATCCAGCGTAGCGCCGCGGAGGCGCTTTTCCTTCAGTGCTGCATAGAGCGCGTCCTCGTCGACGATGTGTCCGCGTCCCACATTCACCAGCACGGCGCTCGGCTTCATCATCGCGATGCGCTGCGCATCGACGAGCCGCTCGGTTTCCGGCGCGAGCGCCGCGGCGATCACCACGAAGTCGCACTCGGCGAGGAACTCGTCGATGCGCGCGAGCGGGTATTGGGCGTCAAGCTGCGGCACTTCGCGCAGCGTGCGGTTGCAGCCGATGACGCGCGTGCCGAAACCCTTGGCGCGCTGCGCAACCGCGCGGCCGATGGTGCCCAGGCCGAGAATGCCCACGGTCTTGCCGCAGAGCTCGTCGTTAATCGGCCCGTTGACGCGCCCGCTGTAGCGCCAGCTGCGCTCGGCGCGGAAGCTCGTCGCCGCCGGCACGAAGTGCACATGGCACCAGAGCAGGATGGCGAGCATCACGTACTCGGCGGTGCCCTCGGCGTGGCCGTAGCAGTTGCACACGCGCACGCCCGCCGGTACGGCGCGTAAATCGATGAAATCCACGCCGGTGCCGGGCGACTGGATGAGCTTGAGATTCGGCGCCGGCGGGAAGCTCCTGTTCCAGTGCATGGAAATGAATACGTCCGCTTCGGCCAGCGCGCGCGCGAGGTCCTCCCGCGCATCGCTCTCGAGGAAGCGCGACGTGGTGCAGGGCGTTGTCACCTTGGAGAGGAGGGTATCGGTGAGGTGGTGGATGAGCGAACCGTAGAACACGACTTTCATGCGTGCTATCGTGCCTGCAGGGAGAAGAACGGGCAATGGCGTTTCAGGTGGAGGTCGCCGCGCCCGGCGCGGACCGGCTCGGCGAGTGCCCGCTGTGGGACGAGCGCGAGCAGATGCTGTGGTGGGTGGACAGCCGCGGGCCGGCGGTGAAGCGGCTCGATCCGTCGAGCGACGCGGTGATGATGCTGGTGCTGCCAGAGGTGGTAGGCAGCATCGCTTTTCGCGAGCGGGGCGGCCTGATCGCGGCGACCAGAAGCGGGATCCATTTCCTCGACGCCGCGAGCGGCGCGCTGGCGCTGCAGGCGAATCCCGAGTCGCAGCTGCCCGAGAACCGCTTCAACGACGGGCGCTGCGACCGCGCGGGGCGCTTCTGGGCCGGCACCATGTGCGACGTGCGGCGCGATCCTGCGGGCTCGCTCTACCGCTTCGATGCGGACTTCGGCTGCAGCAAGCTGAGGAATGCGATCATCATCCCCAACAGCCTCGCCTTCAGCCCCGACGGGCGCAGCATGTACTTCGCCGATACCAACCGCCACACCATCTGGGGATACGACTACGACCTCGCCACCGGTGCGGCGACCAACGAGCGCGTGTTCGCCGACACCGGGAGTGGACGGCCTGATGGCTCCTGCGTCGACGCCAGCGGCTGCCTGTGGAACGCGGAATACGGCGCGTGGCGCCTGGTGCGCTATACGCCGCAGGGCAAGGTGGATCGCATCCTCGAACTGCCAGTGGCCAATCCCACCTGCTGCTGCTTTGGCGGCGAGGACCTCGGCACGCTTTACGTCACGACGGCGACGCAGCGTTTGACCCCCGAGGACCTGGCGAAGCAGCCGCTTGCCGGGAGCCTGCTCGCGCTGCGGCCGGGCGTGCAGGGCCTCGCCGAAGCGCGCTTCGCGGGCTGAGAAAATAGGGTCAGACCCCTTTTTTCTAAAAAGGGATCTGACCCTATTTTTTCATTTCGATTTCCTTGAGGTACTTCCGCACTCCCGGGTGAATCAGCGCTGCGCTCGGCGCGGCCGCGGCGGTGTTGGCCATCGTCGTCTCGCGCGCCTGCGGCAGGCGCGCGGCGAGCGGCGCCTCGGCCCAGTGGATCGCGCGGGCGAGCCGGTACGCGACCTCCTCCGTCAAATCCGGTTTCGCCAGCACGAAGCTCCAGGAGCCCACCGTTTTCAGCGGCGCATCCTGTCCGGGATAGCTGCCCGCGGGCATGGTGAGCGCCTTGAGCGCGCTGTTCTTCGCCAGGATCTGGTGGATCTCGGCGGCGTTCGGCGCCACGAAGCGCCCGCCCGCCTTGGCCAGCGCGGTGAAACCTGGCCAACCGATGCCAGCGCCCCACAGCGCGTCGGCTCGGCCATCCAGCACCATCGCCGGCCCGTCCGCGGCTTTCTCGAGGGTGATCGGCGAGACTTCGACGCCCAGCACCTCCAACATTCCGCGCCCCATCACCGTGAGGCCCGAGCCCTGCGTGCCGAGCACCACCGGCCGGCCTTTGAGGTCGGCGATCGCGCGCACCGGGCTGTCGCCGCGCACCGCGAACATGCCGGGCGAGGAGTACATCGCGGCGACGATGCGCAATTTCGTGTCCGGCTTGGCGAGCGCTGCGGTAGCGATCTCGCCGGCGACAAGGCCCAGGTCGATCATGTTTGACTCGAGCAGCGGAACGTTTTCCGCGCTGCCCTTGGTGTTCTTCGCCTGGATGGCAAGCTTCGGGTCCTGCGCGTTCACCATATCGGCGAACGCATCGCCATACACCGGGAACCCGCCGCCGGGGGTGGCGGTGCCGAGGATCAGGGTCACGAGAAGTGAACTCATCGGGAAAAGGGGTCTGACCCTGTTCTTAGCCGAGCGTCGGCATGTTAAGCCCTGGCGCCGGCGTGTCCTGGTGCGGCCAGCGCGTGGTGACGACCTTCGTCCGGGTATAGAACTTGACCCCCTCCATGCCGTGCACGTGCAGGTCACCGAAGAGCGAATTCTTCCAGCCGCCGAAGGAGTAAAAGGCCACCGGCACCGGGATCGGCACGTTGATGCCCACCATGCCGACCTGCACTTCGTTTTCGAAGCGCCGCGCCGCGCCACCCGATTCGGTGAAAATCGCCGTGCCGTTGGCATACGGATTCCGGTTGATCAGCGCGATCGCCTCTTCCAGCGTCTTCACGCGCACCACCACCAGCACCGGCCCGAAGATCTCGTCGCGATAGACACTCATCTCCGGCTTCACGTGGTCGAAGAGCGACGTGCCGAGGAAGAAGCCTTCCTTCACCGGCGGATGGCTTCCGTCCAACACGGCCTTCGCGCCCTCGGCCTTTCCCTTCTCGATGTACGACGCTACCTTGTCGCGATGCAGCGCCGTGACCAGCGGCCCCATCTCCACGCCGTCCTGGTCGCCCGGCCCGATCCTGATCGCCCTGGCCTTTTTCTCCAGCAGCTTCACGAGCGGATCGGCTGCCGCGCCCACCGCCACCACCGCGGAGATCGCCATGCAGCGCTCGCCCGCCGAGCCGTAGGCCGCGCCGATCAGCGCGTCGGCGGCGAATTCGAGGTCCGCGTCCGGCAGCACCACGGCATGATTCTTCGCCCCGCCCAGCGCCTGCACGCGTTTCCCGTTCTTCGCGCAGGTCTCGTAGATGTACTTTGCGATCGGCGTGGAGCCTACGAAGCTCACCGCGGAAATGCCCGGATGCGCGAGGATCGCGTCCACCGCGGCCTTGTCGCCGTGCACCACGTTGAACACCCCGTCGGGCAGTCCCGCCTCCTTGAACAACTCAGCCATGCGGATCGAGGCCGAAGGCACCTTCTCGGAGGGTTTCAGGATGAACGCGTTGCCGCAGGCGATGGCCATCGGGAACATCCACAGCGGCACCATCGCCGGAAAATTGAACGGCGTGATGCCGGCGCACACGCCTACCGGCTGGCGCACCGTGTGGGTGTCTACCGCGGTGCCGACGTTCTCCGAATACTCGCCCTTCAGCAACTGCGGGATGCCGCAGGCGAACTCCACCACCTCGATGCCGCGCTGCACCGAGCCGATGGCGTCGGGCAGCGTCTTGCCGTGCTCCTCGGTGATCAACTGCGCGATGTCCTTCTGCTGCGCCTGCATGAGTTGCAGGAATTTCTGCATCACGCGCGCGCGCCGCAGGATCGAAGCATCGCGCCATTCCGGAAACACGGCGCTCGCCGCCTTCACCGCCGAGTCGATCGCCGCCGCGTCGCAATAGGGCACGCGCTTGGTGACCTGGCCGGTGGCCGGGTTGTAGACCTCACCCATCCTGCCGGCGGGAATCACGGACTTGCCCGCAATCCAGCAGGGGACGGTGTCGAGCTTCAGTTCTGCGGGTTTGTTCATCGCGGCAAACTCCTGCGTGCCGGCAAATTCTACGCCGATATACTCCGCGCATGACCGGGCCGCTGATCCCTGCCCGCCTCGCCTTCGCCGCAGACGGCACGCCGTTCTCGGTTGCCTACGGCGACGTCTACCACGCCGCCGAAGGCGGCCCGGCGCAGGCGCGGCACGTGTTTCTCGGCGGCAACGGCCTGCCGGCGCGCTGGTCCGGGGCGCGCCGCTTCACCATCCTCGAGGCCGGCTTCGGCTTCGGCTTGTCGTTCCTCGCCGCCTGGCAGGCCTGGCGCGAAGATCCGCGGCGCTGCGCCAGGCTGCACTACGTATCGGTGGAGAAACATCCGTTCGGCGCCCAGGACCTCGCGGTGCTGCATGCGCAGCACGCGGAGTTCGCGCCGCTCGCCGAGGAATTGCGCAGCGCCTGGCCGATGCTGGTCCCCGGCATGCACCGCCTCGAATTCGAGGACGGGCGTGTCGTGCTCACGCTCGCTTTCGGTGATGCGGCGCAGCTCCTGCCGCAGCTGCGGCTCGCGGCGGACGCGATCTTCCTAGACGGCTTTGCGCCGGCGAAGAACCCGGACATGTGGTCACCCGCGCTGCTCAAGTCAGTGGCGCGCCTTGCCGCGCCCGGCGCCACGGCCGCGACCTGGAGCGTCGCTGCGTCCGTGCGCGAGGGCCTGCGCGCTGCGGGATTCGTGGCCGAGAAGCGCCGCGGCTACGCGAGGAAGAGCGAAATGCTGGTGGCGAGCTTCGTGCCGCGGCGCGCGCTGCGCGCCGCATCGCCCGAGCCAGTGCAACGCAGCGCGGTGGTAATCGGCGCCGGCCTCGCCGGCGCCGCCGTGTGCGAGCGCCTCGCCGCGCGCGACTGGGAGGTGACGCTCGTCGAGCGCCATCGGGCCCCGGCAATGGAAGCCTCGGGCAATCATGCCGGCGCCTTCCACCCGTTGATCACCCCGGACGACAGCCACGCGGCGCGACTGTCGCGCGCGGCGTTCAACTGGCTGCTCGAGCACTGGCGGCAGCTGGACGCCCTCGGCGCCGCGCCCGAATGGGGACGCTGCGGCGTGTTACAGCTTGCGCGCGACGCGGCCGAAGGCGCTTCGCAACGGGCCGCCATCGCTGCGCTCGGCTATCCACCGCAATACGCGCAGGCGCTCGATGCCACGCAGGCGAGCGAGCGTGCCGGCGTGAAACTCACCGCCGGCGGCTTGTGGTTCCAGGAAGGTGGATGGATAAAGCCAGTGAGTCTCGTGCAGTCGCTTTTCCATCGATCGCGGTCCGCGATGCTGCTCGGTCGCGAAGCCGCGGCGCTCGTGCGCAGCGGCGAACGCTGGAGCGTGCGCAATGCGGCGGACCGCGAAATATCATCGGCTCCATTCGTGATACTGGCAAATGCAGCTGACGCCATGAAGCTTGCGCCATCACCGCACATCCGCTTGCGCCGCGTGCGCGGCCAACTCACCTACCTTCCACCGCTGCACGACCTGAAGACCGTTGTGTTGAGAGGCGGCATGGTTCTCCCGCCAATTGACGGCATCTCGGTCACCGGCGCCAGCTTCGACCTCGATGACGAGGACACGCAGATGCGCGCCGACAGCCACGCCGGCAACCTGGAGCGCCTGGAGCGCATGCTGCCGGGCGCTGCGCGCGGTCTCGACCCGGCAAAGCTCGACGGCCGCGTCGGATTCCGCGCCGCGGCGCACGACCGGTTGCCGCTCGTCGGCGTGCTGGACGCGCCAGGGCTCTACGGCGCGTTTGCCTACGGCTCGCGCGGATTGCTGTGGGCGGGGTTGGGCGCGGAACTGCTCGCGAGCCTGATGGAAGGCGAGCCGCTGCCGCTGGAAGCGCCGCTGGCCGACGCGCTCGCTCCGGGGAGATTCGCGGCTAGAGCGAAGCGCCGCGCAGGATCGCCGGGCTCGCGTCCTTGACGTCACGCAGGCCGCACAGGGCCATGGTGACGTCGAGTTCCTTGTGGATGATCTCGAGCGCCGTCGTCACGCCCGTCTCGCCCATCGCGCCCAGGCCGTAGGCGAAGGCCTTGCCGATCAGCGTGCCGCGCGCGCCGAGGGCCAGCGCGCGCAGCACGTCCTGCCCCGACAGAATGCCGCCGTCGAACCAGACCTCGGTACGATTGCCCACCGCCTGCACCACTTCGGGCAGCGCGCGAATCGAGGACACGGTGCCGTCGAGCTGCCGCCCGCCGTGGTTCGACACCACGATCGCGTCGGCGCCGGTCGAGGCGGCGATCTTCGCGTCTTCCGCGTCGAGGATGCCTTTCAGGACCAGCTTTCCGCCCCACAGGTTCTTCACCCACTCCACGTCCTTCCAGGAGAGGGATGGATCGAACTGTCCGGCGATCCACTGCGAAAGAGTAGTAAGACTCTTGGCGTCGGGAATGCGGCCCTCGAGGTTGCCGAAGCTCTTGCGCCGGCCGGAGAGCACGTTTAGCACCCAGCCGGGCTTGGTCATCACGTCGAGAAAAGTGCCGAGGGTGAGCCTGGGCGGCACGGCGAGGCCGTTCTTTAGGTCCATGTGGCGCTGGCCCTGGATCTGCAGGTCGAGCGTCATCACCAGCGCCGAGCATTTCGCCGCCTTGGCGCGCTCGATGAGCGAGGCGGCGAAGCCGCGATCGCGCATCACATAGAGCTGGAACCAGAACGGATTCGTCACCGCGCCCGCCACGTCCTCGATCGAACAGATGGACATGGTGGAGAGCGTGAACGGGATGCCGAATTTCTCTGCGGCGCGCGCGCCGAGGATTTCGCCGTCGGCCCAGTTGAGGCCGCTCAGCCCGACCGGGGCGATCGCCACCGGCATGGCCGCGTCTTGGCCGGCCATTGTCGTGCGCGTCGAACGGCGATCGACGTCGATGCCAACGCGCTGGCGGAAATGCAGCGCGTCGAGGTCGGCGCGGTTGGCGCGCAAGGTCTGCTCGTCGTAGGAGCCGCGGTCGACGTAGTCGAAGACCGCCTTCGCCACGCGCTTCTGCGCCATGCGGCGCAGGTCTTCGATATTGGTCACCACCGGCATGCGTGCAAATGTTAGCACGCACGTTTCACATCGTGAGATAGAATTCCGGCAGCATGAGCGCCAAGGACGCCGCCAAGGGCCCGATCCAGGTCATCGACCGGATGATGAAGCTGCTCGATGTGCTCGCCGCGCACCCCGAGCCGCTGGGTCTCAAGCAGGTGGCGCAGTACAGCGGGCTGCACCCGTCCACCGCCCACCGCATCCTTTCGGCGATGGGCGGCGGGCGGCTGGTGGACCGCATCGAACCTGGCAGCTACCGGCTCGGCATGCGGTTGCTGGAATTGGGCAATCTGGTGCGCTCGCGCATCAGCGTAAGGGAACTGGCGTTGCCGGTGATGCGCGAGCTGCACGCACAGACCGGCGAAACGGTGAACCTCTCGGTGCGCCACGGCGACGAAATTGTCTACGTCGAGCGCACCTCCTCCGGCCGCTCGGCGATGCGCGTGGTGCACGTGATCGGCGCGCGGGCCGCGCTGCACATCACCGCCGCGGGCAAGCTGTTCCTGCTGGAGGACGGCTTCGCGCGGCTGCGCGAGTATGCCAAGCGCACCGGGCTTGCCGCGCACACGCGCAACACGATCGGCAACGCGCCACTGCTCGAGCGCGACCTGGAGCGCATCCAACGCCAGGGCTGGGCCACCGACAACGAGGAAGCCGAACTCGGCGTGCGCTGCGTGGCGGCCGGGGTGCGCGACGACGCCGGGCTGCTGATCGCTGCGCTGTCGCTGTCCACCCCGGCCGACCGCATGAAGCCGCAATGGGGCCCGCTGATCAAGGAGACCGCCGACCGCGTCTCGCGCTCGGTTGGCCACCGTCAGCGCGAGGCGCGCATCGGCTCGGCCTGAAAGAAAAGGGTCTGATCTTATTTCAAAAATAGGGTCAGACCCCTATTTTTACATTGCTACCAGGCCGAACAGTGCGAAGCGCTTTTGCGCGTCCTGCCACACCTTCGCCGCGCGGAAACCAGCTTTGGCAGCGAGCGCAGCGAACTCCTCGACGGTGTACTTGCAGGAATTCTCGGTATGGATGGTTTCGCCGGGCGCGAATTCGAAGCAGTGGGCGCCCACGTTGACCTTCTGGCGCGCAAGGCTCACCAGGTGCATCTCGATGCGCCCCAGGGCGGGGTTGTAGAAGGCGTAGTGGCGGAAGCACTGCAGGTCGAAGTCGGCCCCCAGCTCGCGGTTGATCCGCCGCAGCAGGTTCAGGTTGAACTGTGCCGTAACACCGCGCGAGTCGTTGTAGGCCGCATGCAGCGCGTTGGCGTCCTTCTTCAGATCCACGCCGACCAGCATGGCTCCCGCGCGCCCCACCTGGCCGCGCGTCATCTTGAGAAAAGCCTGCGCCTCCATCGGCGTGAAATTGCCGATGGTGGAACCGGGGAAATACACGATGCGGCGGCGCCCGGCGCGCAGGCGATGCACCGGCAGGCGCAACGGCAGCGAGAAGTCCCCGGTCACCGCCAATATATGCAGCCAGCCGAACTCGCGCGCCAGGCGCCGCGCCGCGCCGGCGAGTGCGTCCGCAGAGATGTCCACCGGCACGTACACCTCTGGGTTCAGCGCGCGGATCAGCAAGCGGGTCTTGAGACTGGCGCCGCTGCCGTACTCGATCAGTTCACAACCCTTGCCGGCAAAGCGCGCGATTCCGGGAAGATGCCGGCGCGTCAGCGCAAGCTCAGCTCGCGTCGGGTAGTACTCGGGCAGGCGGCAGATGCGCTCGAACAGGCGGCTGCCGGCATCGTCGTAAAAATATTTGGGGGGCAGCGCCTTCTGCGGCAGCGACAGCCCGGCGATCACATCCTCGCGCAAGCCGCCTGCGGCAACGACCGGGCCGTAATGGCGGGTGCGGCCTTGCCGCGTGGTCCGGCCTAGCCGCGGGGCTCGCGCCCGGCGCTGCTCTCGAGCCACTTGCGGATGCGCTGCGCGTCGCTGATGCGCGAGTACCTGCCGTAGGAATCGAGCAGTACCACCACCAGGTCGCGCGAACCGACGCGCATGCGCATCACCAGGCAGCGGCCGGCGGCGTTGATGTAGCCGGTCTTGGAAAGCTCGATGTCCCACTTGCCCGAGCGCACCAGGCTATTGGTGTTGTTGAAGCCGACCTTGCCGCCGCGCGCCTTGATGAAAGCGCTACGTCGCGTCGAGTACTCGCGGATCAGGGGATAGGCGTGCGCAGCCCTCACCAGCTTCGCGAGGTCCTGGGCGCTGGAGACGTTGTCCGGGGAGAGGCCGGTGGGGTCGGAGAAGCGCGTGTCGAGCAGGCCGAGGCGCTCGCCCTCGCCGTTCATCGCCGCCACGAAAGCCTCCGTGCCGCCGGGGAAGGTACGCGCGAGAGCAGCCGCGGCGCGGTTGTCGGAGGCCATCAGCGAGAGCAGCAGCAGTTCGTCGCGCGTCAGCACCGAGCCCGTGCGCAGCCGCCCGCGGATGCTCGAGCTGCGCGAAGCCGCGACGTCTTCCTGGCTGATGACCACGTGCTGCTCGAGGTCGAGCTGCTGCTCGAGCACCACAATAGTGGTCATGAGTTTCGTGATCGACGCGATCGGCAGGATGGTCTCGCTGTTCTTGTCGAACAGGGTTTCGCCGCTCGCCGCATCCTGCACCAGCGCCGCCGAGGAACGCAGCGCCATCTTGTCCGGCAGCTCCGCGTGCTT
This sequence comes from Betaproteobacteria bacterium, assembly GCA_031394435.1. Taxonomy (GTDB): domain Bacteria; phylum Pseudomonadota; class Gammaproteobacteria; order Burkholderiales; family SG8-39; genus JAABQT01. The sequence continues at coordinate 13,024 of JANNTQ010000288.1, read as the reverse complement.
GCGCTTTGGCCCCGCGCCCTGCGCAAACCCTACTGATACGAACAGCACAGCCACCAGCGCGCCCAGCACGACGATTTTTTCCAGCGAATGCAGTTTGCGCTCGGTGCGAAGCATGGTTCCGGTGCAAATCCGAAGTTCGCGGAGTTTAGCAGGCGAATCCAGAAATGCAAGCAAAAATAAGGAACTAGGAACCCTGTCCTAGAAAGGAAGTGAACAAAAACGAGGTCTAACCCCCTTTTTTCACGCCGCCTTGGTCCGTTCCAGGACCGCCTCCGCCTCGGCCGCTTGTTGCTGCAGTGCCCACATGCGGGCGTACTCCCCGCCCGTGGCGAGTAGTTCGCGGTGCGTGCCACGCTCGACGATGCGGCCGTGGTCCAGTACCAGGATCTGGTCCGCGTCCATCACTGTCGAGAGGCGGTGCGCGATGACCAGCGTGGTGCGGCCCTGGGAGATGCGCTCGAGCTCCGCCTGGATCGCCTTCTCCGACTTGGAATCAAGTGCGGAGGTGGCCTCGTCGAAGATCAGAATCGAGGGGTTCTTCAGGATGGCGCGCGCGATCGCCACGCGCTGCCTTTCGCCGCCTGAGAGCTTCAGCCCGCGCTCGCCCACCGGGCTCAGGTACTTCAACGGCAGGGTCTCGATGAAGTCGTGGATGTGCGCTGCGCGCGCCGCTCCAATCACTTGCTCCGGCGCTGCTTCCGGCCGGCCGTACTGGATGTTGTAAAGGATGGTGTCGTTGAACAGCACCGTGTCCTGCGGCACGATGCCGATCGCCGCGCGCAGGCTCTTCTGCGTGAGCTCGCGGATGTTCCTGCCGTTGACCAGGATCGCGCCGGCGCCAACGTCGTAGAAGCGGTACAGCAGGCGCGCCAGCGTCGACTTGCCCGAGCCGGAATGCCCGACCACGGCCACCCGGTGTCCGGCCGGGATGACGAAGGACACCTGCTGCAGGATCCTGCGCGCCGGCTCGTAGGAGAAATCCACGCCGCGGAACTCCACCGTCGCCGGCCCGGACGCTAGGTCCGCCGCGCCCGGCGAGTCCTTCACTTCGAGGTTCTCCGACAGCAGCCGGAACATGCGTTCCATGTCGGCCAGCGACTGCTTGATCTCGCGGTACACCATGCCGAGGAAGTTGAGCGGGATGTAGAGCTGGATCAGCAGCGCATTCACCAGCACCAGGTCGCCCAAGGTCAGCTGCTGCGTGGCCACGCCCTCGGCGGCGAGGAACATGAGCGCGGTCACGGCCAGCGCGATCACCAGGCTCTGCCCGATGTTGAGCAATCCGAGCGATGCCTCGCTGACAGTCGCGGCCGACTCGTAGCGCCGCAGGCTCTCGTCGTAGCGCCCCGCCTCGAACTCCTCGTTGCCGAAATACTTCACCGTCTCGTAGTTGAGCAGGCTGTCGATGGCGCGCGTGTTCGCCTTCGAGTCGAGCTCGTTGGCGCGCTTGCGAATGGCGATGCGCCACTCCGAGACGAGAAACGTGAAGCTGAGGTACGCGGCCACCGCGCCGAAGGTGATGGCGGCAAAGCGCCAGTCGAACTTCGCCAGCAGCACTGCTGCCACCAGTGCGAACTCGAGGATCACCGGGATGATGGAGAAGATGACATACGACAGCAGCGTGGAGATGCCGCGCGTGCCGCGCTCGATGTCGCGCGTCATGCCGCCGGTCTGGCGCTCGAGGTGAAAGCGCAGGGACAGGCTGTGCAAGTGGCGGAACACGCCCAGCGCCACACGCCGGATCGCGCGCTGCGTGACGCGCACGAACACCACGTCGCGCAGTTCGGCAAACAGGGTGGAGGAAAAGCGCAGCAGACCGTAGGCGGCGACCAGCGCCGCCGGCACCGCCAGCACCGCGAACTTGGGGTCGAGCCCGTCCACCACTTCCTTCATCACCAGCGGCACCGCGACATTGGTGAGCTTGGCCGCGACGAGCAGGATCAGCGCCAGCAGCACGCGCCAGCGGTACTCCCAGAGGTAGGGCACGAGCGTGCCGAGCACGCGCCATTCGTTGCCGCGCAGGGCCCGCGTCGGAGCCGCGCCGTGGTGACCGTGGGTGGCCATAAGAGGGACCGATTCTAACTTGGTGAAAATAGGCGGAGCTTCAGCGGGCGAGCGCGGCGAAGGCGCGCTGCATGGTGTAGATCTGCCCGAGATAGGAGCCCACGTCCTGGTTGCCGCAGCGCTGGTTCGAGGACAAGCTGAATCCGCGCCTGGCGAAGGCCTCGCCCGCTGCCACGCCGCACAGGTGCATGATCGCGGCGAGATCCTGCTTCTGGCGCAGGCTGGCTTTCTCCTTCTTCAATTGGCGCAAGGTCCTCGACACGCTGAAGTCGAGGAATGCGGAAGTCATCTCCGCCGCATGGCTGGGCACGACCCTAAAGTAGAACCAGTTGAACCAGCACGAGCGCCAGTCGTGCCACGGGCCATTTTCTGCGACTTCGTTGTCATGGATGCAATAGCGCCTCGCCTGCCGGTAGGTGCCGTTGGTGATCTGGTACATGCCCGCGGCGCTGGAGGCTGGCCGGTAGACGTCGAACGGATCCTCGGTCAGACGCCAGCGCCAGCGCGTGCGCGCCACGGGATTGCCCGAGCTCTCTAACTGCGCGAGCGCGGCGAGGAAGTCGGGCGTGATGGTCGGGGTCGCGTGGTCGCGGAAAATCGGCTCGTAGCTGCACCAGGTTTCGGCGGGGGTCTTGTCCAGCGTGCCGCTCACGGGAAAAAAAAGCTCGGTGGGCTTGCGTGCGACCTGGACCAGAGCGTTCGCGGCGAGCCAGAGTAAGACGCACACCGCGACGCCCAGCGCGACCAGCAGCGCCGGCGGGGCGCTGCGCAGCCTGCGCCATGCCCTTCTTGCGAGACGCCGGCGCGACTTCAGCCGCACAATCTACCATCATAAGCCAGCGGTACCGAGCGTCGGCGGAGGCGGCATCGCGGGCGCAAGCGCTGTCGGAAAAGTGCTTGACCCCAAAGCCGCGGGCACTTAACATTCAAACGTTCGTTTGAATCCGGAAAACCCATGAGCCTGCGCGCCATCAAGCCCTTGAACGAAACCCAGACCCGCATCCTCGACGCCGCCGAAGAACTGTTCATGCAGCACGGCTTCGAAGGCGCGTCGATGCGCATGTTGACAGCCAAGGCTGCGGTCAACCTCGCCGCCGTCAACTACCACTTCGGCTCGAAGGACGCCCTCATCGAGGCGGTGTTCCGCCGGCGCCTGGACGCGATGAACGCGGCGCGCATCGCCGAGCTCGATCGGCTGGAAGCGGAAACCACCGGCCGGCCGCTGGCACCCGACCTCATCATCCGCGCTTTCGTCGGCGTGAGTCTGCGCATGATCGAGGACGCGCGCGGCGGCGGGCGCAATTTCACCCGCCTGCTCGGGCGCGCCTACACCGAACCGGCGAAGCCGATCCGCCAGCTGATCGGCCAGATGTACGCCCCGGCCGTGGAGCGCTTCAAGGCGGCATTCTCCAAAGCGCTGCCCGAGCTGCCCAAAGATGAACTGGTATGGCGCATGCACTTCATGTTCGGCACGCTCGCCTATACGCTCGCCGCCACCGACAGCGTGCAGCTCATCGCCGGGGCCAAGCCAGAGGACCGCTACGACGCGCGCGTGCTGGCAGACCGGCTGACCGCGTTCATGAGCGCCGGGCTGCTGGCGCCGCTCGCCGGCGTAACCGGCGTAAGGAAAGCCGCTTAGGCTGCCGTAAATGAGGGGAGGACCATTGCCATGACCGTTTTTGTCTTCGCCACGCTCGCCGTCCTGGTGCTGCTCGCATTCTTCCGCGCGCCGATCTTCGTCTGGACCGCCGCCGTCGGCGTGATTGGCGCGACCTGGGCCGCGGTGCTCGGCCTGGGCGTCGGCATGAACGCCGCGCTTGCCGCGGCGTTCCTCGCCGTTGCCGCGGTGGCCAACCTGCCCGCGCTGCGCCGGCGGCTGGTCAGCGACCCGGTGCTCGCCATCTACCGCCGCATCCTGCCCGACATGTCGCAGACGGAGAAGGAGGCGATCGACGCTGGCACGGTGTGGTGGGACGGGGATCTGTTCTCCGGCCGCCCGGATTGGGAGCGGCTGCTGCACACACCCGCGCCGCGGCTCAGCGCCGAGGAGCAGGCCTTCCTCGACGGCCCGGTGGAGCAAGCCTGCGCCATGGCCAGCGACTGGGAGATCACGCACGAGCGATATGATCTGCCGCCGCAGTTGTGGCAGTTCCTCAAGGACCAGGGCTTCTTCGGCATGATCATCCCGAAGAAGTACGGCGGGCTGGAGTTCTCCGCGCTCGGCCACTCCGCGGTGGTGATGAAGCTGTCTTCGCGCTCGAACGCCCTCGCCGTCACGGTGATGGTGCCCAATTCGCTCGGGCCTGCCGAACTGCTGCTGCACTACGGCACCGAGGAGCAGAAGAACCACTACCTGCCGCGCCTGGCCAGGGGACTCGATATTCCTTGCTTCGCGCTCACCAGCCCGGAAGCGGGCTCGGACGCCGCTTCGATCCCCGACTACGGCGTGGTGTGCAAGGGCACCTGGCAGGGCAAGGAAACGCTCGGCATGCGCCTCACCTGGGACAAGCGCTACATCACGCTCGGGCCCGTGGCCTCGCTGCTCGGCCTCGCTTTCCGCCTATACGACCCCGAGGGACTGCTCGGCGGCAAGGACGACCTCGGCATTACCTGCGCCTTGATCCCCACCAGCACGCCTGGAGTGAACACTGGCCGGCGCCACCTGCCGCTCAATGCCGTGTTCCAGAACGGCCCCAATTCCGGCAAGGACGTGTTCGTGCCGCTCAATTGGATCATCGGCGGGCGCGATTACGCCGGCCGCGGCTGGATGATGCTGATGAACAGCCTCGCCGCGGGCCGCGCGATCTCGCTGCCGACTTCCTCGGTGGGCGGCGCCAAGGCGCTGGCGCGCGTGACCGGGGCCTATGCGCGCGTGCGCAGCCAGTTCAAGACGCCGATCGGCAAGCTCGAGGGCGTGGAAGAGGCGCTCGGCCGCATCGCCGCCAACGCCTACATGATGGAAGCCACGCGCGTGATGACCGCGGGCGCGGTGGACCTGGGCGAGAAGCCCTCGGTGCTCTCGGCGATCGCCAAGTACCACATGACCGAGCGAGCGCGCGACTGCGTCAACGACGCCATGGACATCCATGGCGGCAAGGGCATCTGCCTCGGGCCCAACAACTGGGTCGGGCGCGGCTACCAGGTGGTGCCGGTCGCGATCACGGTGGAAGGCGCCAACATCCTCACGCGCACCCTGATCATCTTCGGCCAGGGCGCGATCCGCTGCCATCCCTACGTGCTGCGCGAGATGCGCGCCGCCAAGGAACTGCGCGGCGAGGAAGCCTCGCGCGAGTTCGACGACGCCCTCACTTCGCACATCGGCCACACGCTCTCCAACGGCGTGCGCGCCGTGGTGCACGGCCTGACGCGCTCGGTGTTCGCCGCGGCGCCGCTCAGCGCCGCGGCCGAAACGCGCCACTACTACCGCCACGTCACGCGGCTGTCGGCGGCCTTCGCCTTTCTCGCCGACGCGTCGATGCTGGCGATGGGCGGCGCGCTCAAGCGCAAGGAGAAAATCTCCGGGCGCTTGGGCGACGTGCTCTCGATGATGTACCTCGTGTCGGCGACCCTCAAGCATTACGAGGACCAGGGCCGCATCAAGGCCGACCTGCCGCTGGTGCGCTGGGCGGTGCGCGACGCGCTCTACGCGGCGCAGCAGGCGATCGACCAGGTGCTGTCCAACTTCCCCATCAAGTCGCTGGCGACACTGCTGCGCTGGACCATCTTCCCGCTCGGCATGCCGTTCCGCCCGCCGCTGGATTCGCGCAATCACGAGTGCGCGCGCATCGCGCTCGAACCGGGCGCCGCCCGCGACCGCCTGACCGCCGGCATCTACTTGCCCAAGGGCGAGGCCGACGCCACCGGCGTGCTGGAGACCGCGTTCCTCGCCACGGTGGCCTGCGAGCCGATCGAGAAGAAATTCCGCGACGCGGTGAAGGGCGGCGTCCTGCAGCCGCGCTCGGGCGTCGACACGGCGCTGCTGGCGCGCGACAAGGGCGTCATCACCGCCGAGGAGTACGCGCTGTGGCAGAGGAAGGAAGCGCTGCGCAAGCGCGTCATCCTGGTGGACGACTTCCCGCAGGACTTCGGCCGCGCCGAGATCATGGACAAGCTCGCCGACGCCAAGCCGGTACACGCAAAGGCGGCCTGACATGAACAGCGTTTACGTCATCGACGGCGCGAGAACGCCGTTCCTGAAGTCGAAGAACCGCCCCGGTCCGTTCGCGGCGGGCGACCTCGCGGTGCAGGCCGGGCGCGCGCTGCTGGTGCGGCAGAAATTCGCGCCGCAGCGATTCGACGAGGTGATCCTCGGCTGCGCCGCGCCCTCGGTGGACGAGGTGAACATCGGCCGCGTGGCCGCGCTGCGCCTGGGCTGCGGCGAGAAGGTGCCGGGCTGGACCGTGATGCGCAACTGCGCGAGCGGCATGCAGGCGCTCGATTCGGGCGTCAACAACATCCTCGCCGGGCGCTCGCAGCTGGTGCTCGCCGGTGGAGTAGACGCACTGTCGCGCGCGCCGCTGCTCTACAACGACGCCATGGTGAACTGGTTCTCCGACATGGCCGCGGCGAAGACCGGCGGGCAGCGCGCGGCGCTCTTTGCTCGTCTGCCGTTCAAGGCGCTGCTCGCTCCCGTGATCGGCATCATGAAGGGACTCACCGACCCGATGGTGGGTCTGCTGATGGGCCAGACCGCGGAGAACCTCGCGCACCGCTTTGGCATCACGCGCGGGCAGATGGACGCCTACGCCGTGCGCAGTCACCAGCGTCTGGCGCGTGCGCAGGACGACGGCGCGCTCAAGGCGGGCGGCGGCGAGGTCGAAGCACTCTACGACGCGAAAGGCAATGCCTACGGGCTGGACGACGGCGTGCGGCGCGACGCGTCGCTCGAGGGCCTCGCCAAGCTGAAGCCGTTCTTCGACCGCAAGTACGGCAACGTCACGCCGGGTAACAGTTCGCAGATCACCGACGGTGCGGCCTGGCTGGTGCTCGCTTCGGAGGAAGCGGTGCGGCGCCACGGCCTCTCGCCGATCGGGCGTATCGTGGATACGCAATGGGCGGGCCTCGACCCGGCGCAAATGGGCCTGGGCCCGGTGCACGCCGCAACACCGATCCTGCAGCGCCATGGCCTCGGCGTTAACGACCTCGACTATTGGGAGATCAACGAGGCTTTCGCCGCGCAGGTGCTGGGTTGCCTCGCGGCCTGGAAGGACGAGAAGTACTGCCGGGAGCAACTGGGCCTGGAGCGCGCGTTCGGCGAACTGGACCAGGAAAAACTCAACGTCGACGGCGGCGCCGTGGCGCTCGGTCACCCGGTGGGCGCTTCCGGCGCGCGCATCGTGCTGCACATGCTCAAGCTCCTCAAGCGCAAAAACGCAAAACGCGGCATCGCCTCGATCTGCATCGGCGGCGGGCTGGGCGGCGCCATGCTGCTGGAGGCGGCCTGACCATGGATCGCGCGCACACCGACTCTTTGCTGAAGCATTGGCGCTGGGAGAAGGAGGCGAACGGCCTCGCCTGGCTCACCTTCGACAAGCAGGGCGAATCCACCAACACCTTTTCGCGCGAAGCGCTGCAGGAACTCGGTGCCGCGCTCGACGCCATCGCGGCAGCGAAACCCAAAGGCCTTGTCATCCGCTCGGCGAAGGAGAACTTCATCGCCGGGGCGGACATCAAGGAATTCACCCGCTTCGCGAACGCGCACGAAGCGCTTGCTTTCAACCGCCTCGGCTGGGACACGCTGCAGAAGCTGCGCGACCTTCCGTTTCCCAGCACCGCGATGGTGAACGGCTTTTGCATGGGTGGCGGGCTGGAGCTGGCGCTCGCCTGCACCTACCGTGTGGCGCTCGACGATCCGAAGACGCGCTTCGCCTTCCCCGAGGTGATGCTCGGCATCTGGCCGACCTGGCACGGACTGCAGTGGCTGCCCAAGCTGGTCGGCCCGTCGGCGGCGCTGGACATGATCCTCACTGGCCGCGCGGTGGACGCGCGGCGCGCTAAAAAGATCGGCCTTGCCACCGAGGCGGCGCCGCTGCGCGTGCTGGAGAATACGGCGCGCGCGGTGACCCTGGAGGCGCGTGCGCCGCGAAAGCTCCGCTTCCTCGACCGCCTGATGCTCGGCGTCGGCCGCGGCTTCGTGGCCGCGCAGGCGAGAAAACAGGTGGCGAAGCGCGCGCGCAGGGAGCACTACCCGGCGCCCTACGCGATCCTCGATGCCTGGGTGAAGTACGACGGCGACCCGTTCGCGGCGCAGGACGACCCGTCCTGCTCGCTCGGTGCGCTGTTCGAGCACCCGACCACGCGCAATCTGATCCGCATCTTCTTCCTGCAGGAGCGCATGAAGGGCCTGGCCAAGGGCGTGGACTTCAAGGCGCGGCACGTGCATGTCATCGGCGCCGGCGTGATGGGCGGCGACATCGCCGCGGTGTGCGCGATGCGCGGCATCACGGTGACGCTGCAGGACACTTCGCCCGAGCGCCTGGCGCCGGCGGTGAAGCGCGCGGCGGAATTGTTCCAGAAGCGGCTGAAGGACCCGCGTCGCGTGCGCGACGCGATGGACCGGCTGATCCCGGACGTCGCAGGCGCCGGTGTGGCGCGCGCCGACGTCATCATCGAGGCGATCTTCGAGAACCTGCAGGCCAAGCGCGAGTTGTTCGCGAAGATTGAAGCCGTGGCCAAGCCCGACGCGGTGATCGCCACCAACACCTCGAGTCTCAAGCTCGCGGATGTCGCGGCGAAATTCAAGGATCCTGCGCGCCTGGTCGGCATCCACTTTTTCAATCCGGTGCCGCAGCTGCAGCTGGTGGAGGTGGTGTCCGGTTCGGGCACCAGCGTAGAGATGGCTAAGAGGGCGACCGCTTTCGTGCGCCAGATCGACAAACTTCCGCTGCCGGTGAAGGATTCCCCGGGGTTCCTGGTGAACCGCGTGCTCGGGCCCTACATGCAGAACGCTTTCCGCCTGCTCGACGACGGCGCCAAGCCCGAAACCATCGACGCGGCGATGGAAGAGTTCGGCATGCCGATGGGGCCGATCGAGCTCGCCGACACGGTGGGCCTGGACATCTGCCTTGCCGCGGGCAAGGAGCTGGCGCGGAAAGACGCTTACGACGAGCCCGACGCGCCGCAGGTTCTGCTCAACAAGATCGCGCTCGGGCAGCTTGGCAGGAAGACCGGCCAGGGCATCTACCGCTACGAGAACGGCAAGGCGGTGAAGGGCCAAGCCGATGCCTGGAAGCCCGAACTGGTCGAGGCGCTGATCGAGCCCTACCTCAGCGAGGCAAGAGCGGTGCTGGCTGAAGGCATCGTCGCCGACGCCGAGCTGATCGACGCGGGCCTCATCTTCGGCACGGGCTTCGCGCCGTTCCGCGGCGGGCCGCTGCATTACCTCGCGTCGCGCAAGTAGCGTGGGGCGCGCTTCCCACCAGCCCCCGGGCCTCAAGCTGCCCAAGGGGAAGATTCCGGCGCTGCGCGTCGTGCCGATGCCGGCCGACGCGAACCACAACGGCGACATCTTCGGCGGCTGGATCATGGCGCAGGTGGACGTCGCCGGCGGCACCGTCGCCGGGCGCGTGGCGCGCGGGCGCGTGGCGACCGTGTCGGTGAATTCCTTCGTTTTCAAGCAGGCGGTGCAGATCGGCGACATCCTGTCCCTGTACGCCGACGTGGTGCGCATCGGCAACACCTCGATCACCGTCAACGTCGAGGTGTACGCCGAGCGCGGCCGGGCGGAGGCGAAGATCGTCAAAGTGACCGAGGCGACCCTCACCTACGTCGCCATCGACCGGGACGGCCGCCCGCGCCCCGTGCCTAAGTGAGCGTGCGGCCGGTCGAGTTCGCCGCACGCGACGGCTTCCGGCTTGGCGGCACGCTGTACCGCCCCGCGCAGCCCAACGGCCGCGCAGTGCTCATTCATGCCGCGGTGGGCGTACGCCAGCAGTTCTACTCCGGTCTTGCCGCTTTTCTGGAAGAACGCGGCTTCACGGTGCTCACCTTCGATTACCGCGGCATCGGCGCCTCGCGGCACGGGCCGTTGCGCAACTTGCCGGCGCGCATCCGCGACTGGGCGCAGCGCGACGCGGCCGCGGCGCTTGACGAGCTGGCGCGCGCCGCGCCCGGCGCGCGCCTGCTTGCGGTGGGACACAGTTTTGGTGGCAGCAGCCTCGGCCTGGTGCCGGGAAACGAGCGCTACGCGGGTGCGCTGTTTGTCGGTGTGCAGAGCGCCTATTGGCGGCACTGGCGCGGCGCGGGCCGCGCGGGGATGTGGTTGCTCACGCACGTGGTGCTGCCGGTGATATCCCGGGTCCTCGGTTACGTCCCGGCGCAAGTTTTCGACCAGGGCGAAGACCTGCCGGCGGGTGTGGCGGCGGAGTGGGCGGCCTGGTGCCGCAACCCGCGCTACGCCGCCGGTGTCGTGGGCGACGAAGGCTACGCAAATTTCAAGGCGCCAATCCGCAGCTACTGGATCGCCGACGACCGCTATGCACCGCAGGCTGCAACTGAGGCTATCCTCAAGGAGTATTCCTCGGCGCACAGCGAGGTTGTGGCCGTAGATCCTGCGGCCCACGGCGGTGGCAGCATCGGACATTTCGGATTTTTTCGCGAGCGGTTCAGGGACACGCTTTGGCGCGAGGCGGCGGAGTGGCTCGAACGGCAGTAGGGGACGCTACGCCAGCCCAGGAAACAACTGCTTCAACCCCACCGCCATGGTCTGCACCGCCATGGCCGCCAGCAACAGTCCCAGGATCCGCGTCGCCACGTTGAGTCCCGTGGTGCCCATGCGCGCGGCGATGCGGTGCGCGGCGCGCATCGTCAGCCAGCTCACCACGCACACGACGGCGATGCATAGAACGATCGTCAACTGGTGCGCCAGCCTGCCGCCTTCGGCCGCGATGATCGAAGTGCTGATCGCGCCCGGCCCGGCGAGCAGCGGGATGGCGAGCGGCACCACGCCTTGCAGCTCGCCCTGCTCCAGCTCTCTTGCCTCCGCTTGCGACTGGCGCACGCCGCCCGCCTGCGCGTTGAGCATGGCGAGCGCCATCAGCAGCAGCACCAGCCCGCCGCCGACGCGGAACGCGGGCAGGCTCGCGCCGATCAGCTCGAGCAGCGCCTCGCCCACAAATGCCGATGCCGCGAGTACGACGAACACGGTAAGCGCAACGACCTGCGCGAGGCGGCGGCGCTGTACCTCGCTGTGCGACGCGGTGAAGGTAAGGAAGAACGGGACCGCTAGGAAGGGATCGACGACCGCGGTCAGCGTGACGACGAAGCGCAGGTAGTCGTTCAGTCCGCTCATTTCCTCGCCGCGGCGCTCGCTGCCCGGCGATCCTCGTTTACCTTGGCGAACGCTGGCCGCTCGCCGAGCATCTTGAGGTAGGGCTTCATCTGCGGGATGTCCTCGAGGAAGTCGCGTCCGTAGGCAGTCTTCGTCACCAGAGTCACCAGCGGCAGGTGCACGAACGCCGCGCAGTCGGCGAGCGTCAGATCCTTGCCCGCGATGTACGGATCGAACTTCACCACGGCTTTCAGCGCGCGCACGCCCTTGGCGATGTCCTTCTCCACCTGCGACCTGGTCTCGTCGGAAATGCTGCCGCCGAAGAACAGGCCGCCGTACAGCCGTCGCACCACCAGCTCCATGTGCAGCTCGATGAACACGACCAGCTCGCGCACACGCGCGCGCTCGATCGGGTTCTTCGGCAGCAGCGGCTTCTGCGGTTGGGCTTCCTCGAGGTATTCCAGGATCGCGCTTGACTCGCGCAGCCGCGTTCCGTCCACTTCCAGGTAAGGCACCTTGCCCATCGGGCTCTTGGCCAGGTACTCCTCATTCTGCGAAGGCTTCACGTTATCGTCCTCCTCGAACGGGATAGCCTTCTCCAGCAGCGCGATGCGCACCTTGTTGTGGTAGTTGCTGATGCGGAATCCGCACAGCTTGATCATCGCTTTTCTCCTTGGTGCTTGGCGTAGAGTTTCTGCATGCCGCCGATCCAGCGGTCGTAGTCGGCGGTCTTGTTGCGCATGTAGTTGAGCACCGTCGGGTGCGGCAGGACGAGAAAGCGCTCCTCGCCCATTACTTTCACGATCTCCCCTGCGACCTGCTCGGCGGTGAGCGCCCCGTCCACGCCGGCCGAGCCGCCGTCGCCCTTGTACATGCCGGTGATCACCGCCTGCGGGCACAGGCACGACACGCGCAGTCCCTTGCGCCCGTAGGCGATCGCCAGCCACTCAGCGAAGGCCACCGCGCCGTGCTTGGTGACGCCGTAGGTGGCGGATTCGACGATGTTGAGCAATCCCGCGGCCGAGGCGGTGACCAGAAAATATCCGCCGCCGCGCGCCACCATCTTCTCCACCACCGCGCGCGCTGCCCAGACGTGCGCCATGACGTGGATCTTCCAGTTGCGCTCCCAGTCCGCGTCGCCCGCCTCGAGCCCGCCGCGCTGCACGATACCAGCGTTGGAAAAATACACGTCGATGCGGCCGTACTTCTCCTCGGCCTGCGCTACCAGGCGCCTGATGTCGGCCTCGCGACTGACATCGCAGGCTACCGCCAGGCCCTTTACTTCGTCGGCCACCGGCTCCAGCCCGTGCAGGTTGAGGTCGGCGAGCACCAGGCCCGCCGCGCCCTCCGCAGCAAAGCGCCGCGCCGCGGCGCGCCCGATGCCGCTCGCCGCCCCGGTGACGACCGCGATCTTGCCTTTCAGATCCATGTCAGCGCTTGCGGCCGGCGAGCGCCTCGGCGAGCGAGGTCTGTTCGGCGATCTCGAGCTTGGCGATCGCATTGCGGTGCACTTCGTCCGGGCCGTCGGCGAACCTGAGCGTCCTCGCGTGTGCATACATGTTGGCGAGGCCGAACTGGTCGGTGACCCCGCCGCCGCCGTGCACCTGCATCGCCCAGTCGATCACCTGGCAGGCCATGTTCGGCGCCAGCACCTTGATCATGGCGATTTCCTTCTGCGCCACCTTGTTGCCC
>JANNTQ010000284.1:0-33565 GCA_031394435.1 Betaproteobacteria bacterium | reverse complement strand
GGAAATAGGTTGGGTAGAAGATGATCCCGGCCGGATCGCAGTCTCCCCAGTAGACCTCGCAGGAAAATGCCGCGATCTTCGAGCGGAACTCCGCTTCGTTCATGGCCCGGAATCTTATCAGCGCATCTGCTGCGCGTGCGTCTCGCGCGTGGCGAGCGCACAGGCGAGCGACACCGCGAGCCAGCCCAGCAGCAGCACAAACGCGTCGCGGTAGGCTTGCGCGCCGTAGGCGCGCGCGCCCGCGTAGGTAAGCTCACCAAGCCAGCCGTGGTCGAGGACCACGCCGATCAGCGGCTGCAGCAGCATCGCGCCCGTCATCGAGCCCATGTTCGCCACGCCTGTCGCTGTGCCCGCAAGTGACGCGGGAACGGACTCCTTGGCATACGCAAAGCCGGTCACCATGCAGCCCGAAGCGAAGCCGGCGGCAACCAGCACTGCCAACAGAACGTTGGGCGATGGCGGCGCCAGCACGATCACGGACCAGAGCACGAGCGCGCAGACCGAGCCGATGACGTAAAGCGGCTTGCGCTCGCGCAGCCGGTCGGAGAACGCGCCGAACACGGGTCCGCCCAGCGCCCAGGCCAGCATCAGCGCAGAGCAGTAGAACGCTGCGCGCTGGGCTGAGAATCCGTACACCGACACCAGGTAGGGCACGCCCCACAGCCCGCCGAAGGCGATGGTCGCGCCGCTGATGCCTTGCGGCGCGAAGAAGATCAGCCAGGTATTGCGATAGCGCAGCACCTCGGCCAGGCCGCGCCAGACCGAAGGCCGGGCGGCAGCGTGGACGGCCGGCGCGCTGAAGTAGCCGACATAGCCACGGTCTGCGGGATCGTCGCTCACCATCAGCCAGATCGCCGCACAGAGGAAGGCAATCGCAATCGCGCCAGCGAGCATGACCGGCCGCCAGCCGAACGCGCCGACGGCCGCCGCGAGCGGCACGCCGGCGGCCACCGCGCCGCTCATTCCCGCGGCGAGCGCCAGGCCGCTCGCCAGCGCGAAGCGATGTGCGGGCAGCCAATGGGCGGCGAGCTTCAGCGTGCCGACCCAGGCGACACCGACCGAGCCGCCGATAAGGAGCCTGCCTAGATTCGCGGCATAGAGGTCGGTTGCCAGTGCGAACAGAAAACTGCCTGCCGCCGCCACTGCCGCGCCGGTGACGAGCACGCGCCGGGCGCCGTAGCGATCCACCATGAGCCCCGTCGGGATCTGCATGGCGACATAGCCGTAGAGATAGAGCGCGGAAAGGTTGCCCAGGCCAGCGGCGGCGAGCGAAAACTCCGCCATTAGCTCCTGCGTCATCACCGCGGGGGCGACGCGCTGGAAGAAACCGGCAAGGTAGAGCGAGGCCCCCAGCGCCCACATGCCCCAGGCAAGTCGAGCGGGCGGATGCACGCCTACCGGCCTAGCATTGCTCCCACGGCAGGCCTTCGAAGCGCCAGCCGGCAAGCGAGTTGCGCTGGTGCTGGTCGTTCAGCTCACCCTCGAAACCGTGGCGCACCTGGTACACCTGCCTAAAGCCGGCGCGCTCCAGCTCCTCGCTCGCTTCCAGCGAACGGTTGCCGCTGCGGCAGATGAGTATGATGGGGCGCGTATTGTGGTTGGTGCCCGCGAGCTTCTTCACCTGGCCAACGAAGTGCGGATTCACCGCCCAGTCCGGCCCGTCGTTCCAGGCCACGTGCAGCGCGCCAACCGGGTGGCCAACGAACAGGTACTCCATCTCGCTGCGGCAGTCGACGAACAGAGCGTCCGCGTGCTGCTTCAGGAATTCCTGCGCGCGCTTGGCTTCGAGGTGCTCCATGGGGGAGCGCATTATACGCGTAAGCGATTGACATAGCAGGCTTAACTAGGCACACTGCACGTTCGCGCCGATTTGATGTTCAGCTTGCGGGCGCGTTACAAATACCGCTAAAGAGACGTGCCAAGACGCCCGTTTCCGCGCAAACCGAACGGGCGTTTTTGTTTTCCAGGAACCGATGACGCAGAGTGACCGCAGTAGGCAGATCGCCGCCCTGATGGGCCAGAGGATCCTCGTCCTCGATGGCGCCATGGGCACCATGATCCAGCGCGAGCGGCTGGACGAGGCACAGTTCCGCGGCGAGCGCTTCCGTGACTGGCCGCGCGACCTGAGGGGCAACAACGACCTGCTGGCGCTGACGCAGCCTGCGCTCATCCGGCGCATCCACGAGCAGTACCTCGAGGCGGGCGCCGACATCATCGAGACCAACACCTTCAACTCGACCGCCGTGTCGCTGGCCGACTACGGCATGCAGGCGCAGGTCGCCGAGCTGAACCTTGCCGCGGCGCGCCTCGCGGTGGCGGCGGCGCGCGCGTGGGAAGCGAAGGATCCGTCGCGGCCGCGCTTCGTCGCCGGCGTGCTCGGGCCGACCACCAAGACCGCATCGCTCTCGCCCGATGTCAACGACCCGGGTTTCCGCGCTATCAGCTTCGACCAGCTGGTGGCGGCGTATGCCGAAGCCGCGCAAGCGCTGGCCGAAGGCGGCGTGGACCTGTTCCTGGTGGAGACCGTGTTCGACACGCTGAACGCCAAGGCAGCCCTGTGCGCGCTGGAGGAACTGTTCGAGCGCCGCGCCACGCGCTGGCCGGTGATCATCTCCGGCACCATCACCGACGCCTCGGGACGCACGCTCTCCGGACAGACCACCGAAGCGTTCTACAACTCCATACGCCACATGCGACCGCTGGCGGTGGGGCTCAATTGCGCGCTCGGCGCGAAGGAACTGCGTCCGCACGTCGAAGAGCTGTCGGCGGTCGCGGAGACTTTCGTTTCCTGCCACCCCAACGCCGGGCTGCCAAACGCCTTCGGCGAGTACGACGACACGCCGCAGAACATGGCCACGCTGATGGGCGAGTGGGCGAAGAACGGCTGGCTCAACATCATCGGCGGCTGCTGCGGCACCACCGCCGAGCACATCCGCGCGCTCGCCGCGGCGGTGAAAGGCGTCGCGCCGCGCCGCGTTCCCGAACTGCCGAAGAAGCTGCGCCTCGCCGGTCTCGAACCGCTCAACATTGGCGCGGAGTCGCTGTTCGTCAACGTCGGCGAGCGCGCCAATGTCACGGGCTCGAAGGCCTTCGCGCGGCTGATCCTCGCCGGCAATTACACCGAGGCGCTCACCGTGGCGCGCCAGCAGGTGGAGAACGGCGCCCAAGTCATCGACGTCAACATGGACGAGGGGATGCTCGACTCCGAAGCGGCGATGCAGCGCTTTCTCAGCCTGGTCGCTGCGGAGCCCGATATCGCGCGCGTGCCGGTGATGATCGACAGCTCGAAGTGGCGCGTAATCGAGGCGGGCCTGAAATGCGTGCAGGGCAAGAGCATCGTCAATTCGATCAGCATGAAAGAGGGTGAGGAGGAGTTCCTGCGCCAGGCGCGCCTGGCGCGCCGCTACGGCGCGGCGGTAGTGGTGATGGCCTTCGATGAACAGGGCCAGGCGGATACGGTCGAGCGGCGCACCGCAATCTGCCGGCGCGCCTACGACCTGCTGATCGCGAAAGCAGGCTTTGCAGCCGAGGACATCATCTTCGACCCGAACATCTTCGCCGTGGCCACCGGTCTCGAAGAGCACGCGCGCTACGGCTTAGACTACCTCGAGGCGACGCGCTGGATCCGCAAGAACCTGCCGCACGCGCAGGTCTCTGGAGGCCTGTCCAACCTGTCGTTCTCGTTCCGCGGCAACGACGCGGTGCGCGAAGCAATGCACACGGCGTTCCTGTACCACGCGGTGCGCGCCGGCATGTCCATGGGCATCGTGAATGCCGGGCAGCTGGGCGTGTACGAGGAGATCGAGCCGCAGCTGCACGAGCGCGTCGAGGACGTGATCCTGAACCGCCGGGCCGACGCCACCGAACGCCTGGTTGAGCTCGCCAATACCGTGAAATCCGGCGGCAAGGCAGCAAGGGAGGACGATGCCTGGCGACGCGCTCCGGTGCGCGAGCGGCTGGTGCACGCACTGGTGACCGGAACCGCGACCCACGTCCTGGCCGACACCGAGGAGGCCCGTTTGGCCGCCGCGCACCCGATCGAGGTGATCGAGGGCCCGCTGATGGACGGCATGAACGTGGTCGGCGACCTGTTCGGCGCCGGCAAGATGTTCCTGCCACAGGTGGTGAAATCCGCGCGCGTGATGAAGCAGGCAGTGGCGCACCTGGTGCCCTACATCGAGGCGGAAAAGGCGAAAACCGGCCAGGCCGGCCGTCCCAGGGGCAAGATCGTAATCGCCACGGTGAAGGGCGACGTGCACGATATCGGCAAGAACATCGTCGCGGTGGTGCTCCAGTGCAACAACTACGATGTGGTGAACCTCGGCGTGATGGTGCCGGCGCAAAAGATCCTCGACACGGCGCGCGAGGAAAGGGCCGACGCCATCGGCCTGTCGGGCCTGATCACACCATCGCTCGAGGAAATGACGCATGTGGCGAAGGAGATGGAGCGCGCAGGCCTGTCGCTACCGCTGCTGATCGGCGGCGCCACCACCTCACGTGCGCACACCGCGGTGAAGATCGCTCCGGCCTATTCGGGACCGGTGGTGTACGTTCCCGACGCATCGCGCTCGGTCACCGTGACGCAAAGCCTGCTGTCGGCGGACGCGCGCGACGCCTACGTCGCCGAGGTGCGCGCCGACTACGAAAAGATCCGGCGCCAGCACGCCGAGAAGAAGGGCGCGGGGCCGCTGCTGCCAATTGGCCGGGCCCGCGAGCTCGGCCACGCGACCGACTGGACAGCCTACCGGCCGCCGCAGCCGGTGAAGCCGGGCGTGACCGCGCTGAAGAACTACCCGCTCGAGAAGCTTGCGCCCTGCATCGATTGGGCGCCGTTTTTCCAGACCTGGGAGCTGTCGGGGCCCTATCCGGCAATCCTCGACGATGCAGTCGTCGGCTCCGAGGCGAGGAAGCTGCATGCCGACGCGCAGGCGTTCCTGAAGAAAATGATCGAGGGCCGCTGGGTGCGCGCGAGCGGGGTGTTCGGCTTGTTTCCCGCTGCGCGGCTGGGCGACGACATCGAGATCTACCGCGATGCGGCGCACCGCGAAGTGCAATTGACCTTGCACCACCTGCGACAGCAGAACCAGAAGCCCACCGGCCGCGCCAATCAGTGCCTGGCCGACTACGTCGCGCCGCAGGAATCGGGCGTGCAGGACTGGATCGGGGCTTTCGCGGTGACCGCGGGCCTCGGCATCGAGAAGAAACTCGCGGAGTTCGAGCGCGCCCATGACGACTATTCGGCCATCATGCTCAAAGCACTCGCGGATCGGTTGGCGGAAGCCTTCGCCGAACACCTGCATCAGCGCGTGCGCCGCGAGTACTGGGGCTATGCCGCAGACGAAGCACTGAGCAACGAAGAACTCATCGCGGAGAAGTACTGCGGCATCCGCCCTGCGCCCGGCTATCCGGCCTGCCCGGACCATACCGAGAAAGGCGCGCTTTTCGCCTTGCTCGATGCCGGGCGCAATGCCGAGATGCAGCTCACCGAGTCCTACGCCATGCTGCCGACGGCCGCCGTAGCGGGCTTTTACCTGTCGCATCCCGCTGCCAGCTATTTCGCGGTCGGCAAGATCGGGGCGGACCAGCTGGAGGATTACGCACGGCGCAAGGAGATGAGCCTCGCCGAAGCAGAGAAATGGCTCGCGCCCTGGCTCGCCTACGATCCCGACGCGCGCAGCAAGGCGGCGTAGCTATAATCCACGGCTATTCGAACCAGGAGAGTTCCATGGGCAGAGGCGACAAACGCACGCGCAAGGGCAAGATCTACAAGGGAAGTTACGGCAAGACGCGCCCGCACCGCGTGCCGAAGAAGAAAAAGCGCAGCTAGGCCGGTTGCTCCGCCTGCACCGGTACGCGGTTCACTTGCGCCAGAACGCGGGCGTTAATACCACCAGCAGCGTGAACAGTTCGAGCCGCCCGAGCAGCATGGCGAACGAGCATACCCAGATCTGGAAGTCGTTCAATACCGCGTAGTTTGATGCAGGGCCCACCTGCGCCAAGCCGGGACCGGTGTTGTTCACGGACGCGACGGCCGCCGAGAACGCCGTCACTACGTCGGCGCCGCTCAGCGCCAGCAGCAGCGTGACGACGATGATGCAGGAGAAATAGACGAAAACGTAGGCCAGCACTGCGAACACCACGTTGTTCTCAATCGGCTGGCCGCCGAGCTTCACCGGGCTGTAGACGCGTGGATGAATGATGCGCAGCAGTTCGCGGAACACCTGCTTGAAAAGTATCAGCGCGCGGATCATCTTCATGCCGCTGCCGGTCGACCCCGAGCAGCTGGCGAAGCTGCTCAGGAACAGCATCCACAGCGGGGCAAAGATCGGCCACAGGTTGAAATCGGTATTGGCATAGCCGGTGGTGGTGGCGATGGACACCACGTTGAAGGCCGCGTAGCGCAGCGCGGTCCCGTAGTCGGGGTACACGCCCTTCCAGACCAGGAAGGCGGCGATGCCCAGTGCCGAGGCCAACACGACGGCGAGAAATACCTTCGCCTCGGGATCCACTCGGTAGGCGCGCAGCGAGCGCCGGTGCAAGGCAAGGAAATGTGTAGCGAAATTGATCGCCGCGAGCAGCATGAATACGATCGCCACCGCCTCGATGCGCGGCGAGTTCCAATAGGCATAGCTCTCGTCATGGGTGGAAAACCCACCCAGACCCATGGTGGTGAAGGCGTGCATCACGGCATCGAGCCAATTCATGCCGGCCCAGCGATAAGCCAGTGCGCAGGCGACGGTCAGACCGAAATAGATGAGCCACAGCCCCTTTGCGGTCTCCGCGATGCGCGGCGTGAGCTTGTGGTCCTTCATCGGCGTCGGCGTTTCCGCCTTAAAGAGCTGCGAGCCGCCAACGCCGAGTAGCGGCAGGATGGCGACCGCCAGCACGATCACACCCATGCCGCCCAGCCAGATCATGAAACCGCGCCAGATGTTGAGCGACGGTGGCAGCCGGTCGAGGCCCGAGAGCACCGTGGCGCCGCTCGCCGTCAGGCCCGACACTGCCTCGAAAAAGGCATCGGTAAAGGACAGCTCGCGCAGTTGCAGCATCAGCGGCAGCGTGGCGAAGGCCGGCAGCACGGTCCACACCAGCGCCACCAGCAGGAATCCGTCGCGCACCTGCAACTCGCGCCTGCCGCGGCGCGTCGCCGCCCACAGCACGGCGCCTGCCAGCAAGGTGAGGCCCATGGCCTTGGCGTAGGCTGCATGCGCGCCGTCGGCGTAGGCCCACGAAAAGGCGAGCGGCACCAGCATGCTGCCGGCGAACAGCAGCAGCACCAGCGACAACATGTGCAGGACCGCAGACAGGCGCACGATGAGAGGGCTACAGGAAGCGCGCGCCGACCTGGAACAGCTTCTCGACCCGCGGCAAGGTCTTCTTGTCGATGACGAACACGATGACGTGGTCCTCGGCCTCGATGCGCGTGTCGTGGTGCGCCATCAGCACCTCGCCGGCGCGCACCACGGCGCCGATGGTGGCGCCGGCCGGCAGCTCGATCTCCTCGACGCGCCGGCCGGTGAGGCGGCACGACTCGCGATCGCCGTGCACCACGGCCTCCAGCGCTTCGGCCGCGCCGCGCCGCAGGCTGTGCACCGCCACCACGTCGCCGCGGCGCACGTGGGCCAGCAGCTTGCCGATGGTGGCCTGCGCCGGCGAGATGGCGATGTCGATCTGGCCGCTTTGCAGCAGGTCGACGTAGCTGCGGCGGTTGATCAGCGCCACCACGCGGCGCGCGCCCATCTTCTTCGCCAGCAGGCAGCTCATGATGTTGTTCTCGTCGTCGTTGGTCACCGCCACGAACAGATCCATCTGCTCGATGTTCTCCTGCCCGAGCAGCTCCTCGTCGGTGGCGTCGCCGTTCAGCACCAGGGCACGGTTCAGCTTCGCCGCCAGCACGTCGCAGCGCCGCTTGTTGTGCTCGATCAGGCGCACCGAGTAGCCGGTTTCCAGCGCGCGCGCCAGGCGCAGCCCGATGTTGCCACCGCCCGCGATCATCACGCGCTTGACCGGCTGGTCCATGCGCCGCAACTCCTTCATCACCTGCCGGATGTTGTCGGCGGCCGCCAGGCAGAACACCTCGTCGCCGTCTTCGATCACCGTATCGCCGTCGGGCAGCACCGCGCCGTCGCGCCGGAAGATGGCCACGATGCGCGTGTCGATGTTCGGGATATGGCTGCGGATCTCTTTCACCGGGCGGCCTACCATCGGCCCGCCCTGATAGGCGCGCACCGCCACCAGGCTTACCTTGCCGCCGGCGAAATCGAGCACCTGCAGCGCCTCCGGGAACTCGACCAGCTTGACGATGTATTCGGTCAGCACCTGCTCGGGACAGATCGACAGGTCGACATCGAAACCGTCCGGGCCGAGGACCTTGGGATCGTCGAGGAAATCGGTCGCGCGGATGCGCGCGATGCGCCGCGGCACGTTGAACATGCGTGCCGCAAGCTTGCAGGCGACGAGGTTGGTCTCGTCCGACTGCGTCACCGCGATGAGCAGGTCGGCGTCGTCGATGCCGGCCTCCATCAGCACGGACGGATGCGAAGCGCTGCCGGCCACGGTGCGCAGGTCCAGCCGGTCCTGCAGGGCGCGCAGCCGCGCCGGCTCGACGTCGACCACCGTGATGTCGTTTTGCTCCGAAACCAGGCTCTCCGCCACCGAGGCGCCGACCTGGCCCGCGCCGAGAATGATGATCTTCATCGGCTTGTCAACCTTCCTCGCGCTTGCCCACCGGCAGGCCCAGCGCCTTCAGCTTGCGGTACAGGTGCGTGCGCTCGAGCCCGGATTTCTCCGCCACCCGCGACATGCTGCCGCGCTCCTGCGCCAGCAAATTTTCGAAGTACACGCGTTCGAAGGCCTCGCGCGCCTCACGATAAGGGCGGTCGAGGCCGAGTTCCGGTGCGCTCACCTGCGCGCCCTGCGCGGCGAGCACGCGCTCGACGTCCTCGACACGCACCTCCTCATCCAGCGACGTAATGGCGAGGTTCTTCACCGCATGCTCCAGTTCGGCGAGGTTGCCCGGCCAGCGATGGTGGCGCAGCGAGTTGAGTGCAGCCACGGAGAACCGGCGCGGCGGACAGGCGCGGGACTCTACCAGCTGCATCAGCATCAGCGCGGCCAGCTCGGGCACGTCTTCGGCAAACTCGCGCAGCGTCGGCAGCCGCAGGGTCAGCTCGCCTAGGCGGGCCGCCACGCCGGGGTCGTAGCCTTGCCGCTCCACCAGCAGACGCGGATCCACGGGCGAAAACGAGACGATGCGCGCTTTGTGCCTGTCCGCGCGCGCCAGCAGGAACTCCAGGTTCTTCTGTTCGTTGCGCCTCAAGCGCGACAGGTCGGGCAGAAACAGGATACCGCCCGCGACGCGCTCCAGCAGCTCGGTGGAGGCGTCCGCCAACAGTTCGCTGCCCGCAATGAATGGCGCCCCCGGGGCGACAAGCAGCCGGGCGAACATCTCGGGCAACATGCCGTGCTCGCCGCGCAGCATCAGCGGGGCGCTGCTCTGCGCGAGCTGTGCCAGGCGCTTCTGCACCCCGGCAAGCGCGGCCGAGCGGCCCAGCGCCGACATCGACAGCTGCCGCGGGGTGGCGAGCTCGTGATTGCGCAGGGCGCGCTTGACCGTGGCGAGCAGCCGCTGCAGCGCGATCGGCTTCTCCAGGTAGTCGAGCGCGCCGATGCGCGTCGCCTCGACGGCGGTTTCGATGGTGCCATGCCCGGACATCATCACCACCGGCATCGTCAACTGCCCGTTGCCCGCCCACTCCTTGAGCAGGGTGATGCCGTCGGTGTCGGGCATCCAGATATCGAGCAGCACCAGGTCCGGGCGATTCGCCGCGCGCATGCCGCGCGCAGCGCCAGCGCTCTCGGCGAGCATCACGCCATGGCCTTCATCGGACAGGATCTCCGACAGCAGTTCGCGGATGCCGACCTCATCGTCCACCACCAGGATCTGCGCCATCGGATCAGGCGGCTTCCGCCAGCGGCAGCAGCACGCTGACCGAGGCGCCGCGCTCGGGCCGGTTCTCGATCGCGATCGAACCGTGGTGCTCGTCGACGATCTTCTTCACGATGGCGAGACCGAGGCCGGTGCCGCGCAGTTTGGTGGTGACGTAGGGCTCGAAGATTCGCGCCATCAACTCCTCGGGAAAGCCGTCGCCATTGTCCGTTACCGACAGACGCACCTTGTCGCCGGCCAGCTCGGTACACACCTCGACCGCCGCCAGCTGGCGCGGCTCCTTGCGGTTCTCGAGCGCGTCCTGGGCATTCTGCACCAGGTTGTGGATTACCTGCCGGATCTGCGCTGAATCGGCCCATACCGGCGGCAGCGCCGCCGCCAGGCGTTTGGCGATCGGTACGCGGGAGGTCTCGTACAGAGCCAGCACGTCCGCTACCAGCGCGTTCAGGTCGAGGACGGCCGGCACTGGTGCGGGCAGCCGCGCGTAGTCGCCAAAATCATCCACCATCGACTTCAACGCTGTCACCTGGTTGACGATGGTCTGGGTGTTGCGGCGCAGGATCTCCGCCTCTTCGGGCGCGAGCTTGCCATCGAGCTTCATCTCCAGGCGCTCGGCGGAGAGCTGGATCGGCGTGAGCGGATTCTTGATCTCGTGCGCGAGCCGCCGTGCCACTTCGGCCCAGGCCGTCGCACGCTGCGCTTGGATCAGCTGGGTAATGTCGTCGAACACCAGCACGTAACCGCCGCCGGTCGCCTCGGGCAGCACCGCGCCGCGTGCCAGCAGTGTCTTGCCCGTGCCCTTGAACCCGATCTCCAGCTGCCATGTCTTCGCGCCGCGCGACAGGAACTGCTCGCGCACGGCAGCGGCAAAGGTCTCCAGCGCCCCGGTCCATTCGGCAAGCGGCTTGCCCGCGTGCACGCCGAGCTCGCCGCCCAGGATCTCGGCTGCGCCGCGGTTGGAAATCGACAGTCGCAGCTCGCGGTCGAACACCAGCACTCCCGTCGACAGATTCGCCAGGATGTTCTCGAGAGACGCCTTGGCGGTTTCCAGCGCGATGCGGTTCGATTCGACCACGCGGCGCGCCTCGTCCAGCTGGCGCGTCATGGAGATGAAGGACTCGGTGAGCACGCCCATTTCGTCGCGGCTGGTGACCGGCGGGCGCTGCGAAAAATCGCCGCGCGCCACGGCCTGCATCGCCCGGGCGAGGTTTGCGAGCGGCGCCGACAGGCGATTGGACAGGATCACCGCGAGCGACACGGCGACGAACAATGCCATCAGCAGCGCGAGCGTCAGCGTGACGATGTAGATGCGGCGCAGCCCCTGCCGCGAAAGCGCGAGCTCGCGGTAATCCCGGTAAGCGGCTTCCACCGCCTCGGCGCTCCTTGCCAGGCTGGTCGGCACCGCCTGACGCAATTGCAGGAAGCGCGTTTGGTCGGCGAGTGCGAGACCCGCGACTGGCAGCACCACGCGTAGGGCCAGTGGCCTGCCCGCGGTGGAATCAATCGAGCTGTAGCCGCGCGCCGAACGGGCCTGGCGCAGCATCAGCGAAGTGGGCAGCTCGGGCAGGAAATTCGACACCTCGCCGCTCGCGCTCGCCAGCAGCTTGCCGCTGGCGCTCACCACTACGGCTTCCTGCACCCCCGCCTGTTCGCGCAGGCGGTTGAGCAGCAAAACCTGCTGCGCGGGGGACAGGTCGGCGAGCTCGAGAGCCATGGCGTGCCCCTTGCCCTGCAGCTCGCCCAGCATGCGATCGACGGCGGACTGGCCGAGCGTGATGCCACCTTCCAGCGCTGCATCCACCTTGACGTCGAACCAGGACTCGATGCTCTTGGTCAGGAACTGGACCGAGACGGTGTAAACCAGAGCGCCCGGCACCACCGCCATCAGCGCGAAGAGCAGCAGGAAACGCAGCGACAGGCGCGAGCCGAACACCCCGCCGCGATAACGGCGCAACAGCGCGGAAAGCTGCACGCCAAGCAGGGCGGCGAGCGCCACGGCAAACGCGGCGTTGAGCCCTAGCAGCAGGGGATAGTGGCGCACGAACAGCGTGCTGTCGGCGGAGCTGGCCGTCGCAAGCAGGAACAGCAGCACGCCCGCAAGCGCAGCGCCGACGATCAGCAGCGCTTTCATTTCTGGCCTCCGCTCTGCGCTTCGCGCGGCTCGGCAACAGGCGCCGGCGCCGCCGCGGGGGTCGGGGCCACGGGCGGGGGCGTGGCCGCCGCGCGCGGCGGCACGAAAATGAAGCGCTTCCACGGCGACTCCAGCCGCAATTCGCGATTGGTCAGCGCCGAGAGCTGCAGCGGCTTGGGCAGCTGCGAGGGGTCCGTGCGCATGCGCACCGCCGCCTCGTAGCTCGAGCCGTCCAGCGTCACGGAGTGTTCCAGCACTTGCCAGTTGCGCAGCCGTCGCATGACGTCGAGGGCGTCATCAAGGGTGGAGAAATTCTGGTGCAACGGCCCGGTCGACACACGGTATTGCCGCAGCAGCGCATGGTAGGACAGGCGCAGTTGCGTGCGGCGCGAGACCGCTTTCTCGTCGAACCAGTACCAGCGCGGCCGCGTCAGCTCGAACTCGATCACGAAATACAGAGGCACTCCGTTGGCGACCGCCTCGCTCAGGCGCGCATTGAACTCGAAGGCGAAATCCGCGCTGAGCAGAAGTCCTTCCTCCGAGGCGGCAAGGCGCGCATCGATCACTTCGACATCGTCGGCGCGCGCGCACAGCGCCACGGCGCAAATCAGCACCAGAAAAATCTTCGACAGAATGGCGCTGGCTCGCATCGCGCGGCGCCTCAACGGGACTTCTCTAGCAGCGCGAAGTAGAACCCGTCGTGCTCGGCGCCGGGCAACAGTTGCGCCGGCGCGCCGCCGGGAAGTTCGCGCCGCCGTACTTGCGCGGTGCGGGCACAGAAGTCGTCCACCACGGCGCCGTTCTCCTCGGGAAACACCGAGCAGGTGACATACAGCAATTTACCACCCGGGGCGAGGACCCGCCAAAGCGCGTCGAGGATTGCCGCCTGCCGGAGCGCAAATGCTGGCACGTCGGACTCGCGTCGCAGCCACTTGATGTCCGGATGGTGCCGCGCCACGCCGGAGCCGGTGCAGGGCACGTCGGCGAGCACGCGATCGAACACGCGGCCATCCCACCATGCATCGAGCGCTGTGCAGTCTGCCACCCGTACCTGGGCTGCAAGGCCCAGCCGCGCTAACCCTGTTCCGATGCGGGCCGCACGCTCTGCGTCCTGCTCGAGCGCGACGAGCTCGACGTCCGCCGTCTCGAGAATGTGCGCGCTCTTGCCGCCGGGGGCTGCGCAGGCGTCGAGCACGCGTTGGCCTTGCGCAAGATCGAGATGCTCCGCAGCGCGTTGCGCGCCAGCGTCCTGCACTGACACCTCACCCTGGTCGAAGCCGGGAACACTGGCCACCGGCAGGGGTTTGTGCAGCAGCACAGCGCTTCGACCGACGCGGCGGGCTGCGACGCCATGGTCTGCGAGCCGCGCCAGATAGCCGGTCGTACTGGCGCGCCTGACATTGACGCGCAGGCCCATGGGCGGATGTGTATTGCCGGCAGCAGCGATCTCGCGCCAGCTCCCTGGGTAGGCTCGCTCCAGCGCCGCCAACCACCATCGCGGGTGCTGATGCAGCGCTTGCGGATCCGAGGCAATGCGCCGCTCCAGCGCATGGCGCTGGCGCAGGTAGCTGCGCAGCAAACCGTTGACGTAGCCGCGCGCCGGCCAGAGCTCGAGCAGGGCGCTGGCGCGCACCGCTTGGTCCACCACCGTGTAGTCACTGTAGCGCCCACATTCGAGCGCAAACAACGCGCACCAGAGTAACGCCTCCAGCCGTGGTTCGGCCGCGTTCTTGTGCGACAACGTCCGCACCAGTGCCTGCACCCTGCCGTAACGACGCAGGGTGCTGTAGCAAAGATCCGCCACAGCGCCACCGGCCGCGCCCTCGGCTCTACGCACCATGGCGTCGGCCAGGCTGCGTCCTGCGGCGACTCCGGCGACCGCGCGCGCCGCCTCCGCCAATGCCGGCGCGAGGTCGGCGGAGCGTTTCATTCCAGCCGCTCGCCCGGTGCGAGCGGCACCCCGCGCAGGAACTCTCCGGCTTTGAGCCGCTTGCTGCCCGCGCGCTGGAGTTCAGTGACCAGCAGGGCGCCATCGCCGCAGGCCACCAGAATGCCCTCCGAACCGGCGGCGAGTACGTGGCCGGGCGCACCACGCGCGTCAGCGACCCGCGCGCGCCAGAGCTTCAGCACCGAACCCTGCAACCGGGCAGTAGCGCCTGGGGACGGACGCATCGCGCGCACCGTACGCTCGACCAGGGCCGCGGGTGCCTTCCAGTCGACCTCGGCATCGCGCTTCTGGATCTTTTGCGCGTAGCTCACCCCTGCTTGCGGCTGCGCCACAGGCCGCGCTTGCCCGCCTGCGACTTGTGCGATTGCAGCAACGATCAGTTGCGCGCCAAGCCCTGCGAGCCTGTCGTGCAAGGATTGCGCGTCGTCATCCAGCGAAATGGCGACGCCCCGTCGCAGAAGAATGGGGCCGGTATCGAGCCCAGCATCCATCTGCATGACGCTGACGCCGGTCTCGGCATCGCCGGCCAGCAGCGCTCGCTGGATCGGCGCTGCGCCGCGCCAGCGCGGCAAGAGCGATGCGTGGATGTTCAGCGCACCGTGCGTCGGGATGTCGAGCACCGCCTGGGGCAGGATCAGCCCATACGCGGCGACGACGAGAACAGCGGGATGTGCCGCCGCGATGCGAGAACGCGCTGCTTCGTCGCGCAGCGAAACAGGTTGGAAAACTTGCAGCCCGCGCGACTGCGCGAATTGCTTCACGGTGCTGGCCGCCGGCCGCATGCCGCGCCCCGCAGGCCGGTCGGGCTGCGTCACAACGAGCGCTATTTCGTGACCCGCCTCAAGCAGCGCCGCAAGAGCGCGCTCGGCGAATTCCGGGGTACCCGCGAAGACTAGGCGCAGGAAGGCTTAGGCAGACTTGCGCAGCTGCTTGGCGAGCCTAGCGCGCACGCGTTGCTGTTTCAACTGCGACAGGTACTCGACGAAGACCTTGCCCTTAAGGTGATCCATCTCGTGCTGGATGCACACCGCGAGCAGGCCCTGTGCTTCGAGCGTAACCGGGTTGCCGTTCTGGTCGCAGGCGCGCACCTTGACGCGCTCGGCGCGCTCCACGATTTCGTACACGCCGGGCACCGACAGGCAGCCTTCCTCGATGTCAGATACGCCGGAGGCCTCGACGATCTCGGGATTGACCAGTACCACCAGCGAGTCGCGCCGCTCTGAAACGTCGACTACGATAACTTCCTTGTGCACATCGACTTGGGTCGCGGCCAGTCCCAAGCCGGGAGCTGAATACATGGTTTCGGCCAAGTCGCGCACCAGATGCTTGAGCGTTGCGTCAAATACGGTGACTGGCGCGGCGACTTTGTGCAGCCGGGTGTCAGGGTAGAGCAGGATGTTCAGCAGGGCCATCTGAAAGGGAAATAGCGTTGCAAATTGAATAAATTAGATGCAGAATCTAAGGCGACAGGTAAACAATTCACCGTTTATGCTACATTTGGATGGCAAAGGGATTTTCAAGCCAGCCCGGAAACATGGAGAGGTTCGGGGGCCCCATGCACGACCAATTGCGTAAGTCTATCACAACGCTCGTTTTTGTCCTGTCCGGCCTGGCTGCCGGGGGTGCGCTTTCACAGGTTCCCAACACGCCAATCGCATTCAAGCAGGACGCCCCTGATCGCTATGTCGTGGTGCGCGGGGATACGCTGTGGGGGATCTCCGAACGCTTCACGGATTCACCCTGGCGCTGGCCGGAAATCTGGAACTTCAATCGCGAGCAAATCCGCAACCCGCACTGGATCTACCCGGGTGAAGTGATTGTGCTAGACCGCGCCAGCGGCACCTTGTCCATCGCGGGACGGGATGGCACTCCCGACCCTGGCGCCGTCACCGGCATCGACCCCCGTACGGGTGCGATTGCGCCCGACAGGCGCGGCCTCGAAGGAGGCGGCATAGTCGGTACCGTAAAGCTGTCGCCTCGCGTGCGCGCCGAATCTACTGCCAAGGACGCCATCCCCAGCATTCCGCCCAATATCATCGAACCATTCCTGTCGCGCCCGCTGCTGGTCGAGGCCGACGGCCTCGACAACGCGCCGACTATCATCGCGACCGAGGATAGCCGGGTGATCATCGAGGCCGGCAACCGCGCCTACGTCCGCGGAATCGGCGACTCCAAAGAAGAGAACTGGTTCATCTACCGTCGCGGCAAGGCGCTAGTCGATCCCGACACCAGCGTCACCCTGGGTTACGAGGCAATCTATCTCGGCACGGCGCGCGTCACGCGCAGCGGCGACCCTGCCACTGTCCAACTGACCACGGTAACGCAGGAAGTCGGCACGGGCGACAAGCTGCTGCCTGCCGGCGTACCCGAAGTGCCCAAGTACGCACCGCACGCACCCTCGGTCTTCATGCAGGGCCGTGTCATCGACATCTACGGCGGCCTTGGCAAGCTCGGCGAAGGCGGGCCGCAGTCCATCGTCACGCTGAATCGCGGGCGGGCGGACGGGGTGGAAGTCGGCCATGTATTCGCGCTATACCGCCCGGGCCCGGTGATTACCGATGCGTCCAAGGCGCCCAACTCCGGGCCGGTGACTTTCAAGCTGCCCGACGAACGCTACGGTCTGGCGTTTGTGTTCCGCATCTTTGACCGCGTATCCTACGCGCTGGTGATGCGCGTCTCGAGGCCCGTCAACGCCCTGGATGTCATTCAGACTCCTTAGTTTTCCTGGACGCGAGCGCCACGCAGCGGCGGCGCCGCGGGGCGGCGGCAAGGTCCGCCGGATATCGCCACCCGAATGACGCAGGATTCCGGGCTGGCGAGTTGGCTGCAACTCACGCTCACACCCGGGCTCGGTGCCGCAACGATTCGCGGCCTGCTCAAGCAATTCGGCCTGCCGGAAAACATCCTCGCCGCAACCCGGGTGCAGCTTGAACGCACCGCGGGGCCTGCCGCGGCTGAATTGCTGCGGCCCGAGGCCATCGCGCCGGCGATCGAGCGCGCGTTACGCTGGACGCAGGAGCCCGGGCACGCGATCGTCACGTTGGCAGATGCGGCGTATCCCCGGCTTTTGCTCGAGATCCCGGACCCGCCACCGCTGCTCTACGCCATTGGTCGGGTCGAACTGCTCGGGCGGCCTTCGCTCGCCGTGGTCGGCAGCCGCAATGCGACCGCGCAAGGCGCGCGCGACGCGGAGCAGTTCGCCAAGGCGTTCAGCGCGGCAGGCTTGACCATCGTGTCCGGCCTCGCCTTGGGGATCGACGCTGCCGCGCATCGCGGCGCTCTCGCGGCGGCGAGCTCGACCATTGCGGTCTTCGGTACTGGGGTGGACGTGATTTACCCGCGCCAGAATGCCCCGCTTGCCGAACGCATCGCCGAATCTGGGTTGCTGCTGTCGGAGTTCCCTCTTGGCTTCAGCGCACTGGCACACAATTTCCCGCGCCGCAACCGGCTCATCAGCGGGCTGGCACAGGGCTGCCTGGTGATCGAGGCGGCGCTCGCCTCCGGATCCCTGATTACGGCGCGCGCCGCGGCGGAGCAGGGCCGCGAAGTGTTCGCATTGCCGGGTTCGATCCATTCCCCGTTGACCAAGGGCTGCCACGCCTTGATCAAGCAAGGCGCGAAGCTGGTCGAGTCGGCAGAAGATGTCCTCGCCGAACTGACCGCCTTCCGCCGCACCGGCTTTGCCTCGACGAGCGCCGCGGCCGACCCGGCCGCGCAACCGGAGGCATTGTTGACGCACATGGGATTCGACCCAGTAGACCTTGACTCGCTCTGTGCGCGCAGCGCACTGCCCGCGGAACGCGTGTCTGCTGAACTGCTGCGACTGGAGCTTGCCGGGCGCATCGCTGCGCTGCCCGGCGGGCTGTACCAACGCCTCAGTTGATGCTCATCCCGGAGAACAACGACATGTTCGACATCCTCGTCTTCCTGTTCGAGAACTGCCGCCAGGCCGATCTGTCGCACGACCCCGACCGGGTGGCGAAGAAGCTGACGGCGGCCGGCTTCGAGGAATCGGACATCAGCGAGGCGTTGAGCTGGCTGGCCGGCGTGGTACGCGCGCCGCAGCGCTTGCTGGCGCCGCTGCCCGAGCGGGGCAACTCGTTCCGCGCGTTCGCACCAAGAGAACTCGGAAAGCTGGACACCGACTGCCGCGGCTTTCTGATGTACCTGGAGCAGTCCGGCATCCTCACGCCGCCCACCCGTGAACACGTCATCGAACGGGCGCTCGCGACTGCCGGCGACGCGCTGTCGTTGGAACAGCTCAAGCTGATCGTGCTGATGGTACTGTGGAACCAGCGCACCCCTGCCAGCCAGCTGATGGCCGAAGAACTGCTTTCGCTGCGCGGGACGCGGCTGCCAAGCTGAGCGGTTCGAGCGCGCGTACGCGCCTCGAGAATCGGGCGGCGGTTGTAACGGCACGTTCTTTGCAGGTATCCTCTGCGGCCTTTCGCGCCGCATGCACAAGAAACTGGTCATTGCAGAGAAGCCTTCCGTCGCCGCAGACATCGCGCGCGCGCTGGGCGGTTTCGCACGCAAGGGCGATTACTTCGAGAGCGACGATTACGTCCTGTCATCGGCGATCGGCCATCTGCTCGAGCTCGCGGTGCCGGAGGAGTTCGACGTCAAGCGCGGCAAATGGTCGTTCGCGAACTTGCCGCTGATTCCGCCGCATTTCGGCCTGGCACCGATCGAGCGCGGCGCGCAACGGCTCAACCTGCTGCTGCAGCTGCTCAAGCGCAAGGATGTGGGCGAACTGATCAACGCCTGCGACGCGGGGCGTGAGGGCGAACTGATTTTCCGTTACATCGTACAGCACGCGCGCGCCAAGAAGCCGATCCAGCGCCTGTGGCTGCAATCCATGACTCCCGCGTCCATCCGCGACGGTTTCGAGCAGTTGCGCGCCGACAAGGAGTTGCTGCCGCTCGCCGACGCTGCCAAGTGCCGCTCGGAGGCCGACTGGCTGGTCGGTATCAACGGTACACGAGCCATGACCGCGTTCAACTCCAAGGAAGGCGGCTTCTACCTGACCACCGTCGGCCGGGTGCAGACGCCGACCCTGACCATCCTGGTGGAGCGCGAGGAGAGCATTCGCGAGTTCAGGCCGCGCGATTACTGGGAAGTGCACGCGCGCTTCGGCGCCAAAGCGGGCGAATACGCGGGGCGCTGGTTCGATCCCGAGTTCCGCAAGGCCGACGACACCGAGCGCAAGCCGGAGCGGTTATGGCAGGCCGCCGCCGCGGAGTCGATCGTCGCCGACTGCCGTGGCAAGCCGGGCACGCTGCACGAGGAGACCAAGCCGACCACGCAGGCCTCGCCGCTGCTGTTCGACCTCACCAGCCTGCAGCGCGAAGCCAATGGCCGCTTCGGCTTTTCGGCGCGCGGCACGCTGGCGCTGGCGCAGGCCCTGTACGAGCGCCACAAGGTGCTGACCTACCCGCGTACCGACTCGCGCGCCCTGCCCGAGGACTACCTCGGCACGGTGAAGAAGGCGATGGACATGCTCACTGACGATCGCGACTACGCGCCTTTCGCCAAGGCAGTGCTGAAGAACGGCTGGGTGAAGCCCAACCGCCGCATCTTCGACAACAGCAAGATTTCCGATCACTTCGCCATCATCCCGACGCTGCAGGCGCCCAAGAACCTGAATGAGGCCGAGCGCAAGCTCTATGACCTGGTGGCGCGGCGTTTCCTCGCCGTGTTCCATCCTGCGGCGGAATTCCTGCAGACCACGCGCATTACCGTGGTCGGCGAGCATCGCTTCAAGACCGAGGGCAAAGTGCTGCAGAGCCCCGGCTGGCTCGCGATCTACGGCAAGGCGACGCAGGACGAGAACGAGAATCTGCCGCCGGCAAGTAACGGCGACAAGGTCAGCACGCTCGAGGCGGCTGCTACCGCGCTGCAAACCAAGCCGCCCGCGCGCTACAGCGAAGCCACGCTGCTCTCAGCCATGGAAGGCGCCGGCAAGCTGGTGGAGGACGATGAGCTGCGCGAGGCGATGCAAGCCAAGGGCCTGGGTACGCCGGCGACGCGCGCGGCGATCATTGAGGGCCTGATCCGCGAGGAGTACGTGCATCGAAACGGCCGGGAACTGGTGCCGACGCCGAAAGCGTTCTCGCTGCTGTTCGCCCTGCGGCATTTCGGTGCGACCGAGATCACCTCGCCGGAACTCACCGGTGACTGGGAGTTCAAGCTCAAGCTGATGGAGCGAGGCCAGTTGCAGCGCGAAGAGTTCATGCAGCACATCGAGCAGGTCACCCGCGACCTGGTCGAACGCATCAAGAACGGCGACATCCCGGATACGGCGTTCGCCACCGTGCCGGCGCCTTGTCCGAAATGCGGTGGCACCGTGCAGGAGAACTACCGCAAGTTTCAGTGCCAGAAGTGCGATTTCTCGCTTTGGAAGGTCACCTCCGGGCGCGAGTGGTCACCCGAGGAAGTGGCTGGACTGATCACCAAGCGCTATATCGGACCTCTGACGGGCTTTCGCAGCCGCATGGGCAAGCCCTTTGCCGCCGCGATGAAGCTCAACGACGAGTTCCGTACCGAGTTCGACTTCGGCCAAGGCAGTGCCTCCGACAACGAACCGGCACCGGACTTCAGCGAGCAGGAACGCCTGGGCGCCTGTCCGAAGTGCGGCGCCGGCGTGTTCGACCACGGTGTCGCGTACGTCTGCGAAAAGTCGATGGGTGCGGAGCGCAGTTGTGATTTCCGCACCGGGAAGATCATCCTGCAGCAGCCGATCGAGCAGGCGCAGCTGCAGAAACTGCTCGCCACCGGCCGCACCGACCTGCTGCCGCGCTTCATCTCCAAGAAGGGGCGCCCGTTCAAGGCCTTCCTGGTCAAGACCCCGGGCGGCAAGATTGGCTTCGAGTTCCAGCCGCGTGCGGCCAAGCCCGGGACGGCGGCCAAGGCCGGCGCGCCTGCCGCGGAAGTAAAACCGATCCGGAAGGAAAAATCGGCGCCGCCTGCGAAAGCAGCCAAGGCGCCCAAGCGCGCGAAGGCGCTCGCCAGGAAGCGGCGCGCTGCCTAGCTAGACGTCGAGATTGCGCACGCCGAGTGCGTTCGATTCGATAAACGCGCGGCGCGGTTCGACTTCGTCGCCCATCAGCTTGGTGAAGATCTCGTCGGCGGCAATGCCGTCGTCGATCTGCACTCTGAGCAGACGCCGCACCGTGGGATCCATGGTGGTTTCCCACAGCTGCGTCGGATTCATCTCGCCCAGTCCCTTGTAGCGCTGCAGGCTCATCGACTTGCGCACTTCGGCCAGCAGCCATTTCATGGCTTCGGCCAAATCCTTCACTAGCTGCTTGCGCTCGCCTCGCTGAACGAAAGCGCCCACACCCACCAGGCCGCGCAGTGTCTCGGCCGTCGAGCGGATCTGCGCGTAGTCGCCGGAATGCACGAACTCCGAGTCGATCGCCGTAACGCGCACGTTGCCGTGCCGCGTGCGCTCGATCCTGACCTGGTAGCGCTCGGTCTTCGGGTCGAAGTGCGCGCTGACATGCACGCCGTTGGCGGGCAGCGCCGCAACGAGGGATTCGACGGAAGCCTCCGCCAAGTCGCGCCTGGACAAGTCCACCTGGACGCCGCGCAACAGAGCCTGCAGAGTGTCGCGATCGACCCAGCGGGAGACGCGTTCGATCACCGCCTCGGCGAGCAGGTAGGACTTGGCGAGCTCGGCAAGAGCATCGCCGCGAATCGGTTCGCGCCGCGCCGCCGGATGCA
This sequence comes from Betaproteobacteria bacterium, assembly GCA_031394435.1. GTDB lineage: Bacteria > Pseudomonadota > Gammaproteobacteria > Burkholderiales > SG8-39 > JAABQT01. The sequence goes on along the minus strand of JANNTQ010000284.1, from coordinate 11,812 downwards.
GCGCTGCATCCACCAGCGCCTGGCGGAGCATGAATTCGTTGAGCTCGTGCTCATCCTTCAGGTAACGCTCCTCCTTGCCGAGCTTGGACTTGTACAGCGGCGGCTGCGCGATGTAGATGTGGCCACGCTCGACCAGCTCCGGCATCTGCCGGTAGAAGAAAGTAAGCAGCAGCGTTCGGATGTGCGATCCGTCCACGTCCGCGTCGGTCATGATTATGATGCGGTGGTAGCGCAACTTCTCGGGGTTGTACTCTTCCTTGCCGATGCCGCAGCCCAGCGCGGTGATCAGCGTGGCAATTTCCACGGAAGACAGCAACTTGTCGAAGCGCGCCTTCTCCACATTGAGGATCTTGCCCTTGAGCGGCAGGATCGCCTGGAATTTCCGGTCGCGTCCCTGTTTGGCCGAGCCGCCGGCGGAGTCTCCCTCGACCAGGTACAGCTCGCACTTGGCAGGATCCTTCTCCTGGCAATCGGCAAGCTTGCCAGGCAGCCCCATGCCGTCGAGCACACCCTTGCGCCGCGTCATCTCGCGCGCCTTGCGCGCCGCCTCCCTGGCGCGTGCCGCGTCGACGATCTTCGACGTAATGATGCGCGCATCGCTGGGCCGCTCGTCGAGAAACTCGCGCAGCTTCTCAGCGACGATCTCCTCGATCGCTGGCCGCACTTCGGAGGACACCAGCTTTTCCTTGGTCTGCGAGGAGAACTTGGGTTCCGGCACCTTGCAGGACAGAACGCAGGCAAGGCCTTCGCGCATGTCGTCGCCCGTGGTCTCGACCTTGGATTTCTTCGCCAACTCGGTCTCTTCGATGTACTTGTTGAGTACACGAGTCATGGCCGCGCGCAGGCCGGTGAGGTGCGTGCCACCGTCCTTCTGCGGAATGTTGTTGGTAAAGCAGATCACGTTTTCCTGGTAGGAATCGTTCCACTGCATCGCCACGTCGACGCTGATGCCGTCCTTCTCCCCCTGCGCACTGAACACGTTGGGATGCAGCACGGTCTTGGCGCGGTTCATGTACTCGACGAATCCCTTCACCCCCCCGGCAAACGCAAAGTTCTCCTCCTTGCCGGAGCGCTGGTCGACCAGCACGATGCGCACGCCGTGATTGAGGAAGGACAGTTCGCGCAACCGCCGCGCGAGAATGTCGTAGTGATAATCCACCGTGCCGAAAACCTGGCGTGAGGCGAGGAAGTGCACCTCGGTACCGCGCTTCTCGCTGATGCCGGTGACGCGCAACGGCGCGGTCGCCGCGCCGTCGGCGAACTCCATCTGGTGCACCTTGCCGTCGCGCCAGATGGTGAGCCGCAGCCAGCTGGACAGTCCGTTCACCACTGACACGCCGACGCCGTGCAAACCGCCGGAGACCTTGTAGGTGTTCGAATCGAATTTTCCGCCGGCGTGCAGCTCGGTCATCACGATTTCGGCGGCCGAGCGCTTCTGCTCGTCGTCGTCCTTGATACCGGTGGGGATGCCGCGGCCATTGTCCAGTACCGAGACCGAGTTGTCGGTATGGATGGTGACCACGATTTCGTCGCAGAAGCCGGCAAGCGCCTCGTCGACCGCGTTGTCGACCACTTCGAACACCATGTGATGCAGTCCGGTGCCGTCGGAGGTGTCCCCGATGTACATGCCCGGGCGCTTGCGCACTGCCTCGAGGCCTTTCAGGACCTGGATGCTGTCCGAATCGTAGTCGTTGGCGTCCGGCCGTTGCTGCTCTGGTTCTCCCACCGCGGTTCCTTCCTCAGATCCTCATCGGCATGACGACGTACTTGAATTCCGGCTCGGCGGGGAACTGCAGCAGCGCGCTCGAGGCGGCGTCGCCGAAGTGGCACTCCACCTGCGCCGCCGACACGTTGTTCAGCACGTCGAGCAGATAGTTGACGTTGAAGCCGATGTCCAGCGCATCGCCGCCGTAGTTCACTTCGATCTCCTCTTGCGCTTCCTCCTGCTCGGCGTTGGACGAGACGACTTTCAGGCTGCCGTCGGTGAGCACCCAGCGCACGCCGCGGAACTTCTCGTTCGACAGGATGGCGGCGCGCATCAGCGACTGGCGCAGCAGGTCCCTGTCGATGGTGAGCCGGTTCTTGTGCGTCGTCGGGATGACGCGCGTGTAGTCCGGAAACTTGCCGTCCACGAGCTTGGACACCAGCTCGACCGCGCCGAAGCTGAACGAGGCCTGTGCCGCCGACAACTCGATGCGCACCTCGTCGTCGCTGTCCGACAGCAGCTTGGACAGCTCGAGAACGGTCTTCCTCGGCACGATGACTTCCTGGCGCGGCAGGCTGGAGGGCAATGGCATCGCCGCATAGGCCAGCCGGTGCCCGTCTGTCGCCACCAGGCGCAACTGCTTGTCCTCGACCAGCACCAGCAGGCCGTTCAGGTAGTAGCGGATGTCCTGTTGCGCCATGGAGTACTGCACGAGGCCGAGCATCCTGCGCAGCGCTTTCTGTGGCAGCGCAAAGCGCGCCACGTCGCCCGCGGGCTTGGCGAGTCGCGGGAAATCCTCGGCAGGCAGGGTCTGCAGCGTGAAGCGGCTCTTTCCCGCCTTGACCTGGAGCCGCTTGTCCTGCTGCTGCAGGGTGACCTCCGCGCCTTCGGGCAGGGCGCGCAGGATGTCGACAAGCTTGCGTGCACCGACCGTCAACGGCTTGCTGTCCGCGCCCGCGGCGAGCGTGGAGCGCGCCGTGATCTGGATCTCGATGTCGGTGGCGAGGAATGACAGCGTACCGTCCACGCGGTCGATCAGGACATTCGACAGGATCGGCAGCGTGTGGCGACGCTCGATGATGCCGCTGACCGCGGACAACGGACCGAGCAACTCGTCGCGCTTCGCTTTGACCAAGGCCATTATTTATCCTTAGTAATAGTTAATAGAGCAGGCCGGAATCACTGGACAACTGCAAAAGCGCATTGCTGGCGGGTGCTTGGCATGCTTTCTGGGCCGGGAAAAACTGTGCGTAGCGTGTGCGCGCCTGGGGATGAATTTGAGCAACACACGCGGCAGGCGGGTTACCCACAATCCGTGCAGAGGAAATCCACAGACTTTTCATCCCTTCAACACCTGCTCGAGCACCAGGTAGTCCCGGTTGAGCGTCGAGTCTTTCTTGCGCAGGGTCGAGATGGTGCGGCATGCGTGCAGCACCGTCGTATGGTCGCGGTTGCCAAAGGCCTCGCCGATCTCGGGCAGGCTCATGGGCGTCAGGTCCTTGGCGAGGGACATCGCGACCTGGCGCGGGCGGGCGACATTGCGGCTGCGCTTCTTCGAGTGCATGTCGGAGATCTTCAGCTTGAAATACTCCGCCACCGTCTTCTGGATGCCGTCGACGCTGATCTGCCGGCTGGCGACATTGAGGATGTCGCGCAGCGCCTCCTTGGCGAGCTCGAGGGACAGCTCGCGCCCGTTGAAGCGCGAGAAGGCCAGCACCTTCTTCAGAGCACCCTCCAGCTCTCGAACGTTGGAGCGGATGTTCTTGGCGATGAAAAAGGCGATCTCCTCCGATACCCTCTCGGCCTCGGCCTCGGCCTTCTTCAGTACGATGGCCACCCGCATCTCCAGCTCGGGCGGCTCGATGGCGACAGTCAGGCCCCAGCCGAAACGCGAGATCAGGCGCTCCTCCATCCCGGCGATCTCCTTGGGATAGGTATCGCAGCTGATGACGATCTGCTTGTGCGCCTCGACCAGCGCATTGAAGGCGTAGAAGAACTCCTCCTGCGTGCGCCCCTTGTTGGAGAAGAACTGGATGTCGTCGATCAGCAAAAGGTCGAGCGAATGGTAGTAGCGCTTGAACTCGTCGAAGGACTTCTGCTGGTAGGCGCGCACCACGTCGGTCACGTACTGCTCGGCGTGGATGTAGCGCAGCCTCGCCTGCGGGCGCTGTTCCGCCAGATGGTTGCCGATCGCCTGCAGCAGGTGGGTCTTGCCCAGGCCGACGCCCCCGTAGATGAACAGCGGGTTGTACGAAATGCCGGGATTCTCGGCCACCTGGATGGCGGCCGCGCGAGCGAGCTGGTTCGCCTTGCCGGTGACGAAGCTGTCGAAAGTGAACATGCGGTTGAGGCGGGCGCGCTCCAGCGCCGCCGGTGCCTCCACGTTGCTGCGCTGCGGTGCCGCCCGCGCCGGTGCTTCGCTGCCCCGTGCGAGGACCAGTCGCACGCCCAGTTCCCGGCCTCCCGCCTCGGCGACCAGCTTTTCGATGCGCGCGGCGAAGCGCTCGCGCACCAGGTCGAGCACGAAGCGGTTGGGGGCAGCAAGAACCAGGGTACCGGTATCCTGCGCGCCGGCTTCGGCTGCAAGAGGGCGGATCCAGGTGTTGAATTGCTGCGCGGGAAGCTCCTGCTCCAAGCGGCGCAGGCAGGCGTCCCAGAGGCTTTGCATGTTCTTGGCGGTCTCGCGAAACGCGCTGTTCGGGGGCACCGCCGGGGTCGAAAATCGACGCGCCGGCGAGGATGAAATTTTACCCCGTCCACGCCGCGTTATCCACAGTCTTCTCGCTTGCGCCGCACCGCACGGATTGAGGTTGACAATGCCGAGCGGTGCAGGCTCTAATACCGCCCTTTTTCGCTGCGAGCTGTCCAATGAAACGCACTTACCAGCCTTCCAAGACGCGACGCGCGCGACGTCACGGATTTCTCGTCCGCAGCCGCACGCGCGGTGGCCGTGCGGTTCTGCGCGCACGGCGTGCACGCGGCCGCAAGCGGCTCGCGGTCTAGCCCCTTCGGGGCGGATCGAAAGTTTGCCGGGCGCTCCGCGTTCGAGCCGTTGCTGCGCGATGGCCAGCGGCGCAGCCTCTCCGGGTATATCTTCTATCTGAGGCGCCGCGCCGAGGGCCCGCCGCGTCTGGGAATCCTGGTGACGCGCCGGCACGCGGCGCTCGCTACCGAGCGCAACCGCATCAAGCGCTGCATCCGCGAGGCATTCCGCCTCGAGCAGGACCGCATCGGGCCGCTGGATGTTCTGGTGCGGCCGCCTTACGGAGTAAGGGGCTCGCCGGCGATGCTGGCGCGGCTGAGGGACCTTTTCACGAAACTGGATCGATGACCGGCCTGTTGCGATTGCTGCTGCGCGCTTACCGCTACTTCCTGAGCCCGATGCTCGGGCCGGTCTGCCGCTTCCATCCCAGTTGCTCGCAGTATGCCGACGAGGCGCTCGAGCGGCATGGCCTGTTCGACGGGGGCTGGCTCGCCGCCAGGCGCGTTTGCCGTTGCGGCCCCTGGCACCGCGGCGGGTACGACCCGGTGCCGGAGCAACGGCGCGGCTGAAACGCCCCGAGGGCGATACGGAAACCAATGGATACCCAAAGACTGATCCTGTTTTTCATTTTCAGCTTCTCGCTGCTGCTGCTGTGGGATGCCTGGGAAAAGCAAAACCGGCCCAAGCCGGTGCCGCCGCCGGTCGTACAGGCCGTCCCTGCCGTCCCTGCTGTCCCGGTGCCGGCCAAGCCTTCCGCGACGCCGGCCGCAGGGACAGCGCAGCCCGGGACCGTGCCGGCCGCTGCGCCCGCGGCGAAAGGCGAAGTTCTCCGCGTGAGAACCGACCTGCTGCTCGTCGAGATCGACACGCTGGGCGCGACGCTCAGCAGGGCAGAACTGCTCAAGCACAGGCATGCCGACGACCATAGCAAGAACCTCGCGCTGCTGGGCTCGGAGCACCACTACTTCGCGCAAAGCGGCCTGGCGGGCGAAGCAGGCCCGAACCACCGCACGCTTTGGCAGGCCAGGCCGGGGCCGCGCGAGCTCGCCCCGGGCCAGGACAAGCTGGAAGTGCGTCTGACGGCGCAAGGTGCCGGCGACGTTGCCGTTGACAAGGTCTTCGTCTTCTCCCGCGACAGCTACATCGTCGAAGTCAGCCTGGAAATCAGCAACAAGGGCTCGGCCGCGGTCACACCCTATGCCTACTTTCAGCTGACGCACGACGGTAAGCTCGATGCAACCAGCAATTCGGTCGCACAATCCTTCGGCGCGCAGAGTTTTTCCGGGTTCGCCGAGTACACCGAAGCGCAGAAATTCCAGAAGATCCATCTCTCCGACCTCGACAAGGGCAAGGCCGACTACGTGCGGCGTGCCGAGGACGGCTGGATCGCCTTCGTGCAGCACTACTTCGTGGCCGGTTGGCTGCCGAGCGCCAAGGTGCCGCGGGAGTATTTTGCCGAGCGCCGCCAGGATGGAATCTACGTCGGCCGGGTCGTGCTGCCCGTATCGGAGATCGCACCCGGGGCCACAGCCCGCGTCGGCGCCCCGCTCTACGTGGGGCCGCAGGAGCAGCACCGGCTCAGGGCCGCCGCCCCCGGGTTCGACCTGGTGGTGGACTACGGCTGGCTGACGATCATCGCCTGGCCGCTGTTCTGGCTGCTGGAGAAGTTCCACGCCATGACCGGCAACTGGGGCGTGGCGATCATCCTCCTGACCGTCACCATCAAGATCCTGTTCTTTCCGCTTTCGGCCGCGAGCTACAAGTCGATGGCGAAGATGAAGCTGATCACGCCCCGCCTTACCAAGCTGCGCGAGATGTACGGCGACGACCGGGCGCGCATGAACCAGGCGATGATGGAACTCTACAAGACCGAGAAGATCAATCCGCTCGGCGGTTGCTTTCCGATCCTGGTGCAGATTCCCGTGTTCATTGCCCTGTACTGGGTGCTACTGGCGGCGATCGAACTGCGCCATGCGCCATTCATCCTCTGGATCAAGGACCTCTCGGCGCTCGACCCCTATTACGTGCTGCCGGTGCTGATGTCGATCACGATGGTGCTGCAGACGCGCATGAACCCGGTGCCGCCCGATCCGGTGCAGGCGAAGGTGATGCAGTTCATGCCATACGTCTTCAGCGTGTTCTTCTTCTTCTTCCCGGCCGGCCTGGTGCTGTACTGGCTGGTGAACAACATCCTCTCCATCGCTCAGCAGTGGCAGATCCAGCGCATGTTCGATCGCGACAAGACTGCCCATGCCAAGCGCTGACCCTCCGACGGGGCCTGGCCCGGACACCATCGCGGCGATCGCAACGCCCGCCGGACGGGGCGCGATCGGCATCGTGCGCGTCGCAGGCCCGCTGGCACGCGACATTGCGCGCCGGCTCATGGGGCGGTTGCCGGCGGCCCGCAGTGCCACCCATGGCCTGGCGCGAGGCGCCGCCGGGCAGGTACTTGACGACGGTATTGCCCTGTTCTTTCCTGCGCCACATTCCTATACCGGCGAGGATGCCTTCGAATTCCAGGGGCATGGCGGTCCGGTGGTCCTGCATTCGGTCCTCGCCGCCTGCCTGGACGCGGGAGCGCGACTTGCCGAGCCCGGGGAGTTCACGCGCCGCGCTTTCCTCAACGGGCGCATGGACCTGGCGCAGGCTGAAGCGGTAGCGGATCTGATCGATGCGGCCAGCGCGGAAGCGGCGCGCAGCGCCCTTCGCTCGCTGGCAGGAGAATTCTCCGGTGCCATTGAAGGACTGGTTGCGCAGCTGGTCGAGTTGCGGGCGCTGACCGAGGCGACGCTCGATTTCCCCGAGGAAGAAGTGGACTCGCTGCATCGCGACGACGCAGCCGCGCGCTTGGCGCGGCTGCGGGCCGCGCTCGACGAGGTCCTCGCACGCAGCCGCGAGGGGAGCCTGCTGCGGACCGGAATTCAAGTGGTGCTCGCTGGCCGGCCCAATGTCGGCAAGTCCAGCCTGCTCAATCGGCTCGCGGGCGCGGAGCGGGCGATCGTCACGCCGATTCCGGGCACCACGCGTGACGTGCTGCGCGAATCCATCCAGATCGACGGGGTTCCGCTCAATCTGGTGGATACCGCCGGCCTGCGCGATGCCCGCGATGAAGTCGAGAGGTTGGGCGTCGAGCGTGCCCGGCGCGAACTTGCCAGCGCGGACCTTGTGCTCGCAGTGCACGATGCCTTAGCAACGGACCATTCGCTGCCGGCCGCCGTCCCTGTGGCGGCGGCACGCATCGACATCTTCAACAAGATCGACCTGGCACCGGGCTTTCGCGTTCCGGCGGGGGAGTTTCCGGCCGTCGGCGTTTCCGCGTTGACCGGAGCCGGCATCGAGCAGCTTCGGCGCGCCATCCTCGAAGTTGCAGGCTGGAAGTCCCAGGGCGAATCGGTGTTCCTTGCGCGGGAGCGGCACCTGCGCGCTTTGCAGGCGGCCCGCGGGCATCTGGCCGCCGCCGCAGGCCAAGGTCGGCAGTGGGAGTTGTTCGCGGAGGAGTTGCGGCTCGCGCAGAAGGCGCTCGCGGCGATCACAGGTGAAATCAGTGCCGACGAATTGCTGGGCGAGATTTTCTCGCGCTTCTGCATCGGCAAGTAGGTCACCAGAAGGGACTGATAAGAAAGGCATTTTTGGAAATGGCGCGGTGCTCCCCTGCGCGGTAAAATCTGCATCCCAACCGCAATCGCACGGCCCCTTCCGGGCCGTTTTGCTTTCAGGAGTTCACGGAGATGTACGCACCCGGCGCCGTGCAGAAGGACCTGTCGCAAGCGCCCGATTGGGTGCGCCATGCAGGCCTGCGCCAATGGGTATCGGAGATTGCAGCGCTGGCCAAGCCCCAGCGCATAGTGTGGTGCGACGGCTCGCAAGCCGAGTACGACAGGCTTTGCGGCGAGCTGGTGGCGGCTGGCACCTTCATCAAGCTGGACCCTAGTCGCCGTCCCGGCAGCTACCTTGCGCGCTCACACCCGAGCGATGTGGCCCGCATGGAAGACCGGACCTTCATTTGCAGCCAGAGGGAGGAACAGGCCGGGCCGACCAATAACTGGGTCGACCCGCGCGAAATGCGCTCGACCCTGAAGCGGCTGTTTGACGGCTGCATGCGCGGGCGCACCATGTACGTGATGCCCTTTTCGATGGGCCCGATCGGGTCGCATATCGCGCAGATCGGCGTGGAAATCTCCGACTCCGCCTATGTGGCCGTCAACATGCGCATCATGACGCGCATGGGCCGCGCAGTGGCCGAATGGCTGGGCGTGGATGGCGAGTACGTGCCGTGCGTGCATTCAGTCGGGGACCCGATCGCCGCCGACCAGAAGGACGTGCCCTGGCCGAGCAACGAGAAGGAGAAGTGGATCGTCCACTTTCCCGAGACCCGGGAGATCTGGTCGTTCGGCTCGGGATACGGGGGCAACGCGCTGCTCGGCAAGAAGTGCCTCGCGCTGCGCATCGCGTCGGTCATGGCGCGTGACGAGGGCTGGCTGGCCGAGCACATGCTGATCCTCGGCGTCGAATCGCCCGCGGGACAGAAGTCCTATGTCGCGGCTGCCTTCCCGAGCGCTTGCGGCAAGACGAATTTCGCCATGCTCATTCCGCCGCCGGCGTATCGCGGATGGACGGTCACTACGATCGGCGAGGACATCGCCTGGATCAAGCCGGGCCGGGACGGGCGTTTCTACGCCATCAATCCGGAGGCTGGGTTCTTCGGTGTGGCGCCCGGCACCTCGGAAGCCACCAATCCCAACGCCATGAAGACGCTTGCGGCAAACGTCATCTTTACCAACGTCGCGCTCACGCCCGAGGGCGACGTCTGGTGGGAGGGCATGACCGAGCAAGCCCCGGCGCGGCTGATCGACTGGCAGGGCAAGGAATGGACGCCCGCCAGCGGGCGCCTTGCAGCACACCCCAACGCGCGCTTCACGGTGGCGGCGTCCCAGTGCCCTTCGATGGACGCGAATTGGGAAGACGCCGGCGGGGTGCCGATTTCGGCGTTCCTGTTCGGTGGTCGCCGCTCGAGTACCGTGCCTCTGGTGGTGGAAGCCCCGACATGGGACGACGGCGTGTACATGGCCGCCACGCTCGGTTCCGAGACCACGGCCGCGATTACCGGCAAAGTGGGGGTCGTGCGGCGCGACCCGATGGCCATGCTCGCGTTCTGCGGCTACAACATTGGCGACTACTTCGACCACTGGTTGAAGATGGGAAATGCGGTAGATCACCCGCCGCGCATCTTCCGCGTCAACTGGTTCAGGAAAGACGCACGCGGCAAATACATCTGGCCCGGCTTCGGCGAGAACATGCGCGTGCTGGAATGGATCGTCGGCCGTTGCCACGGGCAATTGAAGGGGCGGGAAACGGCACTTGGCATCATCCCGGCCTTTGACGACCTGAACTGGCGCGGCCTGGAGAAATTCAGCCGCGAGCAGTATCAGGAAATCGTGCGAGTCGACGGCGAGGCCTGGCAGCAGGAGGTGGCGTCCCACGACGAGCTGCTCGCCAGGCTCGGGACCCATCTGCCGCTTGCACTCGAGCAGCGGCGCACGCAACTGCACCAGCGACTTGTTGCGTGAGCAGGGTATTCCACCGCAATCCGCGCGAGTCCTATCCGATCGCGGTGCGCGGCGAGGGTGCCTACCTCATCGACCGGGACGGCAGGCGCTACCTCGACGCCTCAGGGGGCGCGGCGGTGTCCTGCCTCGGCCACTCGGATAGCGCGGTGGTCAAGGCGATCCAGGAGCAGCTCGCCACGCTGCCGTTTGCGCACACCTCTTTCTTTACCAACGAGCCGATGGAAGCACTGGCTGACGCGCTCGTGCAGCGCGCGCCGGCTCCCTTGGAGAAGGTGTACTTCGTCTCCGGCGGTTCGGAGGCGATCGAAGCTGCGCTCAAGTTGGCGCGCCAGTACTTCGTCGAGAAGGGCCAGCCGCAGCGCCGCTACCTGATCGGACGCCGGCAGTCCTACCACGGCAATACCCTCGGCGCGCTCGCCGTCGGCGGCAATGCCTGGCGCCGCAAGCAGTTCGAGCCGCTGTTGGTCGAAGCCACGCACGTTTCGCCCTGTTACGCCTATCGCGGCAGGCAGGCGGGAGAAACCGACACGGCCTACGGCGAGCGCCTCGCTGCGGAGCTCGAGGCCGAGATTCGCAGGCTGGGCGGCGACAAGGTGATCGCGTTCGTCGCCGAAACGGTGGCCGGCGCCACGCTGGGAGCCGTGCCCCCGGTGACGGGTTACTTCAAGCGCGTGCGCGAAGTGTGCGATCGCCACGGCATCCTGCTGATCCTTGATGAAGTCATGTGCGGCATGGGCCGTTGCGGCTCGCTCTATGCTTTCGAGCAGGAAGATGTCGTGCCGGACCTGGTGACGGTGGCCAAGGGCCTGGGTGCTGGGTACCAGCCGATCGGCGCAACCCTGGTGGCCAAGCATGTCTACGACACGATTGTCGCCGGCAGCGGTTTTTTCCAGCATGGCCACACCTATCTGGGCCACGCCGCGGCCTGCGCCGGTGCGCTGGCGGTGCAGCGGCGGCTGCACGAGGACGGATTGCTGGCGCGGGTTGTCCCGCTGGGCGCCTTGCTAGAGAAGAAGCTGCGCGCGGCCTTCGGCAATCATCCGCATGTCGGTGATATCCGCGGCCGGGGCTTGTTCTGGGGCCTTGAGCTGGTGGCCGACCGCGCCAGCAAAGCCCCGTTTGAGCCGTCTCGGCGCGTGCACGCCAGGATCAAGAAGGAGGCGCTGAAGGCCGGCCTGATGTGCTACCCGATGGGCGGCACGCTGGATGGCGTCGGGGGCGACCATGTCCTGCTCGCGCCGCCATTCATCGTCGAAGAAGCGCAGCTCGACGAGCTGGTGTCCAAGCTCGGTGCAGCGATCGACGCGGCGCTGAAATCTGCTGTTGCCGCCTAGCTGCGGCATCCGCTAAGCTACATCAGCGTTTTCCCCAGGAGGATTCAGCCATGCGCAATTTCACCGCGCTTGCAGCAGGCCTGTTCGTCGCCGGTACGTTCGCCGTTCCGGCACAGGCGCAGCAGAAATACATGACCATCGGCACCGGCGGCGTGACCGGTGTGTACTACGCGGCTGGCGGCGCGATTTGCCGCCTGGTCAACAAGGACCGCAAGGTGCACGG
>JANNTQ010000268.1:0-54867 GCA_031394435.1 Betaproteobacteria bacterium | reverse complement strand
TCTCGTGTTTCATGACCTGAATTTTGCCAGCAGGTTCTCGGCGCCGCGCGCGAGCAAGCCGACGTCGGCGCCCACTGCGACGAACTGCGCCCCGGCCGCCAGCATCCGTTTCGCGTCGGCTTCCACCGGCGACAGGTAGCCGGGCGCCTTGCCCGCCTTGCGGATGCGCCGCATCGACTCCTCGATCAGCGGCAGCACCGCCGGATTCGCCGTTTCGCCGGTGAATCCCATCGAGGCATGCAGATCTGCCGGCCCGATGAAGATGCCGTCCACGCCATCGATCGCGGCGACCTTCTCGATTTCGTCCAGCGCCGGCTTGGTTTCGAGCTGCACCAGCACGCAGATTTCCTCGTGCGCGCGCCTGGCGTAGTCCTTGACGCGGCCGAAGCGCGTGGCGCGAGTGGTCCCGGCCACGCCGCGCACGCCCGCTGGCGGATAGCGAGTGTTGGCCACTGACGCCTTGGCCTCCGCCGCATTCTGCACGTAGGGAATCAGCAGCGACTGCGCACCGGCATCCAGCACGCGCTTGATGGTCACCATGTCGTTCCATGGCACGCGCACGACAGGGTGCGAGGCGTAGGCCGCCGCCGCCTGCAGCTGCGCGAGCAGCGACTCCAGATCGTTCGGCGAGTGCTCCATGTCGAGCAGGAGCCAGTCGAAGCCGGCCCCGGCGATCACTTCCACCGAGTAGTTCGACGACAGGCTGGACCACAGCCCGATTTGTGGCTGTCCCGCCTTGAGCGCGCGCTTGAACGCATTCTGCGGCAGTTCGATCTTCATTCGAACTTGGCCCCCGGTGCCTTCGTAGGACTGGTGCACAGCGCGCCGATGTCGGCAAGCAGGGCGTGGAGCGGCCGCATGGGGTTCCTCTCTGGATTTGAATCGTGCAATCCTAACAACGTATGACACCAAAGGTGTGCATATCCGCGGTTGCGACGCCTCCGGGGGTTTGCATTACCCGGAGCGCCGGTCTAACATTCCTGAGATCGATTTGGTTTGCTTTTGCGGGGGGAAATTGGCTCGATTCTGGCGCGTAGCGTTGGTGGCGATCGCGTGGTCCGTTGCGGCCGCGTGCTGGGCCCAGTCGGACGCTCAAGTTGTCGCGCAAGGCGAATCCCTGGTTCGGGCCGGCAAGTTTGCAGAGGCCTACAAGCTGCTCGAACCGCACGAGGACAGGCTTGCCGGTGACCTGAAGTTCGATTACCTGTTGGCCCGCTCCGCCCTGGAAAGCGGGCAGCCAAGCAAGGCAAGCTTCATCTACGAGCGCATCCTGGCGCTTGAGCCGAACTACGTCGGTGTACGGCTGGAGATGGGCCGCGCCTACCTCGCACTGGGCGACTATGCCCGCGCGAAGCTCGAGTTCGAAACAGTGCTGCGCTTCGACAACCTGCCAGCCGATCTGCGTCAACAGGCGCAGATCTACGGCAACGCGGCCGACCAGTACATCGCCGGCAAGAAGACCGTGGCGGTCGGCTATCTCGAGTACGGGTTTGGCTACGATTCAAACCCGCAATCGGTGACCCGCGTCAGCCCGATCGCCTTCATCGGCGTCGGCTCGCTGCCCCTGTCGCCGCCGCAGGGCGACCAGTACCACGCGCTCACCGTGGGCGGAGAACTGATTCATGCTCTGTCCGACCGGGTTTCCGTTTTTGTCGGGGGCGATGCGCGGGCGAGGCTGCACAGTGACGCCGAGGCAGCCGACTTTGGCACGATCGACGGACGCATCGGCTTGGGCTACAACGTTGCCGCGCACAATACGCGCCTTGCCCTGACCGGCGGCCGGTTCTGGCTGGACGACCTCAAAACCCGCGACAGCACGGGAGCGAACCTGGACTATCGCTACCTTGCCGGCAAGCAGGACCAGATCACCCTCGGCGTCAGCGGATCGCGCAACAAGTTCCTGCCCGATGCGCTCAAGATCAACAGCTACGATCTGTTCCAGGGCTCCTTCGGCTGGTTGCACGGCGCTGCCGACGGCCGCGGCGCTGCCGGCGTAACACTCATCGCTGGCGTCGAGAAAGAACTGAACGGCCGCGTGGAGGGCGACAAACCTTTCGCCGGCTTTCGCGTCACGATGCAACGCGCGTTGAGCAACAGCGTCGGCGGCTTTCTGCTTGCGGGTTCCCAGCGCGGCGAGTATTCCGAGATCAATCCCCTGTTCGGCGTTAAGCGTGTGGACACACTTAGCGACGTCACCTTGGGGGTCAGCTGGGGCTTCGCCAAGGGATGGTCCTTGCGGCCGCAGGTGCTGTACATGAAGAACCGCAGCAACCTGCCGTTGTTCGAGTATGACCGCACCGATGTTTCGCTGAACCTGCGGCTGGACGTGTAAAGGGAGTGGAAACGCACCGCCTATGGACTACCGCGTGAGATTCGGAATCCGATTGCTGCTGGCGCTGGCGCCGCTGCTCATGGTGGCCGCGGGCCCGGCGGCGGCGCAGGGCGACGCCGCGGCGGGACGCTTCATCCTCGTCACCGGCGACGTGCGGGTTCTGGACCGCGATGGCTCTGCCCGGGCCGCGGAGCGCAATGGCGAGTTTCGCCCGGGGGAGTCGATCGTCACCGGCGCGAACGGTTTCTCGCAGCTGCGCATGACCGACGGCGGCGCGGTTTCGGTGCGTGCCGACAGCCAACTGAAGCTCGACGCCTACAGCTACGCCGGCAGCGACGACCGCAACGCCAGTTTCTTCGTCACGGTGCTCAAGGGCGGATTCCGCACGATCACCGGCCTGATCGCCCGCAACAACCGCAGCAACTACCGCGTCTCGACAACCTCGGCGACGATGGGCATCCGGGGCACGGACTTCGAGGTGGTCCACGTCGTGCAGCCGCTGGCTGACGCGGCTGCCGGCACCTACAACCGCGTATACGAAGGCATCACGACTTTTCAGAATCGGGCGGGCGTCGCCATCCTGGTCAGTCGCGAGCAGACGGCCTTCGTGGCGCTGCCCAGCAACCTGCCGCCCGTGCTGGTCGTGCCTCCCACCGGCATCTTCGGCAAGCCGACACCGATTCCGGTGCTGACGCCGCAATCGCGTCGCGACGACGACGGCCAAGCCGATGGCGGCAAGCCCGCTGCTCGCGTGACTAGGGACGCGCCGGTGGTTAAAGAAACAACTCCGGCTACGACGGTCGCACCCAGCAGAGTATTGACTGCCCCGCTGCTGAACCCGATCGACTCGCCCACGACCACGACGATCTCGCCGACCCTGATCTCGCCCACGACGACGACGATTTCGCCCACCACGACGACGATCTCGCCCACCCTAATTTCGCCCACCACGACGACGATCTCGCCTACCCTAATATCGCCCACCACGACGACGATCTCGCCTACGATGACGATCTCGCCCACCACGACGACGATCTCGCCGATCTTGACCGCGCCCACGACCACCACGATTTCACCGGTCCTGACCGCACCCACGACGACGATTCAGACAGCGCCGATCACCAGTCCGATCATCAAGCGCTGACGAAACGTGAAACACACTAGGAGGCCTACCATGCGTAAACCATCTGCTCTTCTTCCGCTTGCACTTCTGATGTTGGCCACTTTTCCTGTCGCGGCGCAGGATCTGCCCCGCATGCTCTTCTGCATGGGGCAGTGCTACGGCGTCCAGGAAAACGGCGACCGGATCCCGGTCACCAAGGGGACCCGGCTCGCGCCGGGCCTGCGCCTCGAAACCGGGCCAAACTCCTACGCGCAGTTCAAGCTCGGACCGGACACTGCGTTCGGCATCGGCGAGAACACCCGCGTACGCTTCGATCGCCGCATTTCCGACCGCGACGTGGTGATCCTCGACCAGGGCCGCATCCGCGTGGTTGGCGGCGAGGCGATCGGCCGGCCTGCCACGCGTCCCTTGGAACTGCACACGATAGAGGGCAACTTCGTATTGCGCAGCGCGGACATCGAAGTGAAAACGCTGCCGAGGACCGGTGACGGCCTGCAAGCGCCCACGCTGGTCAAGCTGAACGTGGGCGACGCGCGCATGGGCGACCTGCAATTGACCAAGGAGTCGGTCCAAGGCTTCGTCGGCGGCAAGGTTCTCGACAAGGCCATACCCATCGGCGACATCGCGCTGCCGACGCCGCGCCGCGACCCTGCTCCGGCCGGACCGGGCGGCGTTTCCGGGCAACCGGTCCGTCCGCCGCTTGTTTCCCTCCCCATCATCGATCTGCCGGCGACCGAGCCCAGGCCGTTCACGACGCCAATCGCCGTATCACCTGCGATCGTGTCGCCGCAGCTCATTGGGACGACGCAACCGACCACATCCCAGATATTGTCGGGCACGCTGGCTGTAAGCCCGACGCTGGTTTATCAGCCGGTCATGCTGTCGCCGATCTACACGGCCCCGATCGTGCCTGCGAGTACCCTAATCCTGGCGCAGCCGATATTGACGACCACGGGCACGACTTCGCTCAACACCATTTCGAAGACCATACAAACCACTCCCACGTCGACTACAACGTTCAGCGCTCCGTCCACCACGACGCTGACTTTGCTGCAGCCGGCGACGACGACGACCACGACGACGTTCTTGCGTTAGGCGCGCGCGGCGCCGCCGGCGAACGCCGTTCTAGGCATGCGCCGGCCGCGGCACGCGGGGATTCATCACCGCGAACCACAGCGGCGGCATGAGCGCGAGCGGCAGCATTCCGGCATAACCCATCGGCAACTTCGGGCTTTCGGCACGCGGCTGCAGCGCGGCGTAGGGGCGCATCGGGTTAAGGTGGTGGTCGGCGTGGCGCTGCAGGTGGATCAGGTAGCAGTTGGTGAGCCACTGGTTCGCGTCCCACGCGTGGTGTTCGCTCACCTTCTCGTAGCGCCCATCCGCGAGCCGCTGGCGCTGCAGTCCATAGTGCTCGACGTAATTCACCGCTTCGAGCAGCGTAATCGCCATCGCGCTCTGGCCGAAGAAAAACGCCGCGGCAAGCGGCTCGAAGGCAAGGCCGAGGCCGGCGGCGACGAGCAGCGACGCAGCGCTCGCCAGCATCACTTCACGACGGTCGAGTTGCCATGCGTGCAGGAAGCTGCCGATCAGGGTGCGCGGCAGAAAACGCCAGAAACCTTCGCCATAACGCGCGCTCGCCGGGTCGTCCGGCGTGGCGACGTGCTGGTGGTGGCCGCGGTTGTGCTCCACGGTGAAGTGGCCGTAGCTCACACTGGCGAGCAGCACGCGCGCCAGCCAGCGGTCCAGGGGCGAGGACTTGTGGCCGAGTTCGTGCGCAATGGTGATGCCCTGCGACCCGGTGACCAGGCCGACCGAGAGCGTGAGGCCGAGCGCCTGCAGCGGTGCGAGCTCTTCGCTGCCGACGATCCGCGCGCCCCATACGATGAGCGCCAGCTGCAGCGGGACGTAGGCGTAGAGCATCGCGCGAAACAACGCACTGCCTTCGAGCCGTGCGCGCTCTTCGGGCGGGGACGCGGACTCGGCGCGTCCGATCACCCAGTCGAACAGCGGGATCGCCACGAAGAACGCCAGGAAGCTCTGCCAGTTGGCGCCGAACCAGTAGCCCGCCAGCGGGGCGAGCGGCGTGCTCAGCGCGAGGAGAAAGCGCGCGTCTCTCGGCGCGGCGGCCATACGCTCTAGTGGATCTCGGGCTCCGCCGTCGGCGCAGTGCCCTCGAGGAAATCGAAGTCGCAGCCTTCGTTCGCCTGCTTCACGTGGCGCGAAAAGATGGCGCCGTAGCTGCGCTCGTACTTGGGCGGCGGGCGTTGCCACGCGGCTTTGCGTTGCGCCATCTCTGCGTCCGAAATTTTCAGATGCAAGGCCTTTTTTTCCACATCCAGCTCGATCAGGTCGCCGTTGCGCACGAAAGCTAGCGGGCCGCCGACGTAGGCTTCGGGGGCGACATGCAGGATGCAGGTGCCGTAGCTGGTGCCGCTCATACGCCCGTCCGACAGCCGCACCATGTCCTTCACGCCCTGCCTGATGAGCTTCTTCGGCATGGGGAGCATGCCCCACTCCGGGAAGCCCGGCCCGCCGAGCGGTCCGGCATTCTTCAGCACCAGCACCGAGGAGACGTCCACGTCGAGGTCGTCGCGGTCGATCCTTGCCGCCATGTCGTTGTAGTCCTCGAACACCACCGCGCGCCCAGTGTGCTGCAGCAGTTTCGGATCGGCGGCGCTGGTCTTGATCACTGCGCCGTCGGGCGCGAGATTGCCGCGCAGCATGACGATACCGCCCGAGGCCTTGAGCGCCTTCGCGCGCGGCAGGATCACGTCCGCATTCCAAACCTTCGCGCCCTCGATGTTCTCGCCGAGAGTTTTTCCGTTCACGGTCTTTGCCGAGAGATCGAGCAAATCCTTCAGCGAGTAGAGCAGGGCGCGCAGGCCGCCGGCGTAGAAGAAATCTTCCATCAGGTACTTGTTGCCCGAGGGCCGTACATTGGCGATCACCGGCGTCCTGGCACCGATCTCGTTGTAGCGCTCCAGCGGGAAGGCGAGGCCGGCGCGTCCGGCCATCGCCACCAGGTGCACGATGGCATTGGTCGAGCCGCCCATCGCCATCAGCGTGGTGATCGCGTTGTCGAAGGATCCGCGCGAGAGGAAATCCCGCGGCTTGAGGTCCTCCCACACCATCTCGACGATGCGTTTTCCCGTGAGCGTCGCCATGCGCGCATGGTTCGAATCCGGCGCCGGTATCGAGGAGTAGCCGGGCAGGGTGAAGCCGAGCGCTTCCGCGAGCGACATCATGGTGGCCGCGGTACCCATGGTCATGCAGGTGCCGGGCGAGCGTGCAATCGAGTCCTCGATCTCATTCCAGTCGCGCTCGGTGATGCGCCCGGCGCGCAGCTCGTCCCAGTACTTCCAGGTATCCGAGCCCGAGCCTAGTGTCTGGTCGCGCCAGTGGCTGTTCAGCATCGGCCCCGCCGGCAGGTAAATCGCGGGCAGGTTCATGCTGGTGGCGCCCATGATGAGCGCCGGCGTGGTCTTGTCGCAGCCGCCCATCAGCACGCAGCCGTCCACGGGGTAGGAGCGCAGCAGCTCCTCGGTTTCCATGGCGAGGAAGTTGCGGTACATCATCGTGGTGGGCTTCTGCATCGTCTCGGCGAGCGCCATCGCCGGCATCTCCAGCGGGAAGCCTCCTGTCTGCCACACGCCGCGCTTCACTTCCTCGGCGCGCTGGCGGAAGTGGGTGTGGCAGTGGTTGATGTCCGACCAGGTGTTGATGATGGCGATCACCGGCTTGCCCGCGTAGTCGCTGCGGTCGTAGCCCATCTGCGCGGTGCGCGAGCGGTGGCCGAAGGAGCGCAGGTCCTTGACGCCGAACCAGCGGTGCGAACGCAGTTCTTCCGGGCGCTTTTTCATGTTGCGATTGTATTAAACTTCACGCGGGAGGAAGCATGCACCGACTGATTAGATCCGCGGCGGCGTTGCTTGCCGGGCTGTCGGCAGGCGCCGTGCAGGCCCAGGCCTGGCCGACGAAACCGATCAAGATCGTCATTCCCTTCGTCGCCGGCGGCTCCTCCGACATCGTCGGCCGCGCCATCGGCTCGAAGTTCCAGGAATACCTCGGCCAGCCCGCAGTGGTGGAGAACCGCCCCGGCGCCAATGGTTCGATTGCCGCCGAGTTCGTCGCGAAGTCCGATGCGGACGGCTACACCATCCTCGTCGGATCGATCGGCGTGTTCTCGATCAACGCGGCGCTGTTCAAGGACTTGCGCTACCACCCGGTGCGGGACTTCGCGCCCATCACGCTGGCGGTGACCACGCCGAACGTGCTCATCACGCGGCCCGACCTGCCGCCGAACTCGATGCGGGAGCTGGTCGAGTTCGCGAAGAAGAATCCCGGGCGCCTCTCGTACTGCTCAAGCGGATCGGGCTCTTCGGACCACCTGACCGGGGAACTCCTGAAGCAGGGCGCGGGAATCTTCGCCGTGCACGTGCCGTACCGCGGCGGCGCCGCATGCCAGACCGACATCATGGGCAGCCAGGTCGACTTCTCGTTCCAGAATCTCGGCGCTGTCACCAACTACATCAAGGGCGGAAGGATGAAGGCGCTGGCGGTCACGGCGCTATCGCGCCACGCGCAACTTTCGAACGTGCCCGCCGCGCCCGAGGCCGGGTTTCCGGACCTGATCGTCACGTCCTGGCAGGCCGCGGCCGCGCCGATCAGGACGCCGCGCGAAATCGTGGCAAGGCTCAACGAAGCCACGGTGCGCGCCCTGCGCTCGCCCGACGTGCGCGAGCGCCTGACCGCGATCGGCTTCGACGTCGTTGCCGGCAGTTCGGAGGAGTTCGGCCGTTTCATGAAATCCGAGGTGGATCGCTGGACGCGCGTGGTCGAGCGCGGCGGCATCAAGCCGGACTAGACTGCGCCTGATGGCCAGGAAAAAGCGCCGCGAACCGAGGATCGTCCGCCCGGACGACATCGACCCGCAGCACAACTGGAGCCGGCCGCTGCAGGCGCCCGGCCATACGCAGGTCGATTTCGAGGAACGCGTCAATTTCCGGCGGCTGCACGATTACCGCCTGGCACGCACGCGAGCCGCGCTCGCCGGCTCGGGTCTCGGGGCGCTGCTGTCCTTCGACCAGCACAATATCCGCTACACCACCAGTACGGTGATCGGCGAGTGGGCGCGCGACAAGCTGACGCGCTATTCGCTCCTCACCGGCAACGGCGACCCGTACATCTGGGATTTCGGCTCCGCGGCGCGTCACCACAAGCTGCACGCGCCCTGGCTGCAGCAGGATCATTGCCGCGCCGGGCTGACGGGCATGCGCGGCGCCGTCGGCGCCGACCCCACGCTGTTCAGCGACGCGGCGAAGGAGATCAAGTCCATCCTGGTGGCGGAAGGCGTGGCGAAGATGCCGCTGGGCGTGGACGTGATCGAGCTGCCGATGATGTTCGCGCTGCAGAAAGAAGGCATCGAGGTGCGCGACGGCCAGCAGGCGATGCTGCAGGCGCGCGAAGTGAAGAACGTGGACGAGCTGATGCTGCTCAACATGGCGTCCGCCATGGTGGACGGCGTGTACCAGGACATCGCCGAGGCGCTGAAGCCGGGCATCAAGGAATCCGAGATCGTCGCGCTCGCCACCAAGCGGCTGTACGAGATGGGCTCAGACTGCGTGGAGGCGATCAACGCCATCGCCGGCGAGCGCTGCTCGCCGCATCCGCACAACTTCACCGACCGCCTGATCCGTCCCGGCGACCAGGCGTTCTTCGACGTGATCCAGTCGTTCATGGGCTACCGCACCTGCTACTACCGCACGTTCAGCGTCGGTCGCGCCACCGGGGCGCAACGCTCCGCCTACCGCAAGGCGCGCGAGTGGATGGACAAGGTGATCGAACTGCTCAAGCCCGGCATGAGCACCGACAAGATCGCGGCGGCGCTGCCCAAAGCCCAGGCCGCGGGTTTTGCCAGCGAGATGGACGCTTTCGGCCTGAACTTCTGCCACGGCCTCGGTCTCGGCTTGCACGAGCGGCCGCTGATCTCGCGCCTGAATTCCTTCCGCGAGCCGATCGAGCTCAAGGCCGGCATGGTGTTCGCGGTGGAAACCTACTGCCCGGCCTCGGACGGCATCTCCGCCGCGAGGATCGAGGAGGAGGTGATCCTCACGCCGAAGGGCGCGCAGATCATTTCGCTCTACCCCGCCGAGGAGCTGCCGATTGCCAACCCCTACTAGACCCTCGGCTGCAACGGTCGGCTGGATCGGCACCGGCCGCATGGGTGTCGAGATGGCGGCGCGCCTCGCCAGGGGCGGCGCCGACGTGCTCGCCTGGAACCGCACCAAGGCCAAAGCGGAGCCCCTCGCCCAGTACGGCGCAAAGGTGGCGCACCGACTGTCCGAACTCGCCGGGCGCGACATCGTGTTCTGCATGGTCGCGGCCTGGAAGGACGTCAAGCAGGTGATGGGCGAGTTGCTGGCGGGGAAGAAACAGCCGCGCCTGGTGATCGAATGCTCGTCGATCTCGCTCGAAGGCTCGGCAGAACTGCGCGAACTGCTGGCAAAGCGCGGCATCGCCTACCTGGCGGCGCCGGTCTCCGGCAACGCCAAGGTGATCAAGGCGGGCAAGCTCTCGTTCGTGTGCTCCGGGCCGAGGAAATCCTTCGACGAGGCGCTGCCGCTGCTGAAAATGATCGCGCCCGCCGCCAGTTACGTCGGCGAAGGGGAACTCGCGCGCATCGTCAAGATCTGCCACAACGTATTCCTCGGCGTGGTGACGCAGTCGCTCGCGGAGGTCACCGTGCTGGCGCAAAAGGCGGGTGTGCCGCGGCACGCGTTCCTCGAGTTCCTCAACCAGAGCGTGATGGGCTCGATGTTCACGCGCTACAAGACGCCGGCGTTTGTCACACTGGACTTCAAGGTGACTTTCACGCCGGAGTTGCTGAGGAAGGACATGGACCTAGGTCTGGATGCCGGGCGCAGGTACGAGGTGCCGATGCCGCTTGCCGCAGCGACCCGCGAGCTGATTCAGTCTATGATCGGCTGCGGCATGAAGGAACAGGATTTCGCCGCGCTCCTGCTGCAGCAAGCACAGGCGTCCGGGATCGCGTTACAACCAGAATACGTGGAGGTGAAAGATGGGTTTTCCTAAGCTGCTGGTCGCCGTGCTGGCACTCGTTGCCTCGCAGGCCTATGCACAGAACTTCCCGACCAAGCCAGTGCGGCTGATCATCGCCTTCACGCCGGGCAGTTCGACCGACATCATCGGGCGCGTGGTGGCGGCGAAGCTGCAGGAGATGTGGGGCCAGCCGGTGGTGGGGGAAAACCGCGTCGGCGCCGGCGGCTCGATCGGCTCGGCGGTGGTGGTGAAGGCCGATCCCGACGGCTACACGCTGCTCGCCAATTCGTCGGCGCATGCGGCGAACCCGGGGATCTACGCCAACCTGCCCTATGACACGTTGAAGGACTTCACCAACCTGGCGCTGTTGGGCGGCGGGCCGAACGTGCTGATCGTCAGCCCGGAAGCGGGCTGGAAATCGTTCCGCGACTTTGTGGACGTCGCCAAAGCGAGTCCCGGAAAACTCAATTTCTCTTCGGCGGGCATCGGCAGCGGCACGCACTTCAACCTGGAAAAGCTCAAGATCGCGACCGGCATCGATGTGGTGCACATCCCCTACAAGGGGACCCCCGAGGCGATTGCCGACACCATCGGCGGCCGCGTGTGCTGCTACTGGGCACCGCTCAACGCCGCGCTGCCCCATGTCAACGGTGGCAAGGCGCAGGCGCTCGCCGTATCGAGCGCCAAGCGTTCCGCCCTGCTGCCCAACGTTCCCTCGATCGCCGAGCAGGGCTACCCGGGATTCGACTACACCCTGTGGGTCGGCCTGTGGGGGCCGGCGAAGATGCCGGCGGACATCGCGGCGAAAATCAACCGCGATGTGATCGCGGCGCTGGCGAGCGCCGATCTGAAGGGGCGACTGCAGAAACTCGGCACGGAACCGGGAAATTTTTCGATTGCAGAGTTCACCAATTTCGTGGCGAAGGAAGTCGACGAGACGAAAAAGATCCTGCAGGCCGCCGGCATCAAGCCGCAGTAGCGAGGCGCCTGAGCGGCACGCCACTCAGGCGCTGCAGTTCCTCCAAGGACAGACCCTCGACGAGGTCGACGACGTGAAGGCCATCGGCTTTCACGTCGATCACCGCCAGGTCGGTATAGATGCGATTCACGCAGCGCGCCCCCGTGAGGGGATAGCTGCAGCGCTCGACGATCTTGCTCTGCCCGTCCTTGGTGAGGTGCTCCATCACCACCAGCACGTTTTTCGCGCCGACCGCCAAGTCCATCGCGCCGCCCACCGCAGGGATCGCATCGGGTGCTCCGGTGTGCCAGTTGGCGAGGTCGCCAGCGACCGACACCTGGAACGCGCCCAGCACGCAATAATCGAGGTGCCGGCCGCGGATCATGCCGAAGGAATCGGCGTGGTGGAAGAACGCGCCGCCCTTGAGCATCGTCACCGGCTCCTTGCCGGCGTTGATCAGGTCCTCGTCCTCCTCGCCCTTCGCCGGCCGCGGGCCGATGCCCAGCACGCCGTTCTCGCTGTGCAGGACGATCTCGCGGTCCTTCGGCAGGTGATCGCCCACCAGCGTCGGCAAGCCGATGCCGAGGTTGACGTAGGCACCCTCGGGAATGTCGCGCGCCACGCGCGCGGCGATCTGGTTGCGGTCGAGTTTCTTCAAGCGACTTTCCTCAGCGCAGAAATGCGCACCACGCGTTTGACGAAGATGCCGGGCGTCACCACCTGTTCCGGGTCGAGTTCGCCGAGTTGCACGATTTCGCGCACTTGCACCACGGTGCACTTGGCCGCAGCCGCCATGATCGGGCCGAAATTGCGTGCGGTCATGCGGTAGGTTAGATTGCCCCAGCGGTCGGCGCGGTCGGCCTTGATCAGCGCGTAGTCGGCGTGGATCGGGTACTCGAGCACGTAGTCGCGTTCGCCGATGCGGCGCGTCTCCTTGCCGTCTGCGAGCCTGGTGCCGAACGCAGTGGGCGTGTAGAACGCGCCGATGCCGGCGCCCGCGGCGCGAATGCGCTCGGCAAGCGTGCCCTGCGGCACGAGCTCCAGTTCCAGCTGGCCCGCGCGGTACAGCTTGTCGAAATGCCAGGAGTCTGTCTGGCGCGGAAACGAGCAGATGATCTTCTGCACGCGTCTTGCGCCAATCAGCGCGGCGAGCCCCGCGTCCGCGTTGCCGGCGTTATTGTTGACAATCGTGAGGTTGTTCGCGCCCTGCGAAATCAGTGCGTCGATCAGTTCCGCCGGCATGCCGGCGTTGCCGAAGCCGCCGATCATCACAGTGGCGCCGTCGGGGACGTCGGCGAGGGCGGCGGCGGCGGAAGCGATGAACTTGTCGATCATGGGCGGTGGCGAATGTGCCGGGCCATTATAAACTTGGCCCCATGCCCACCCCCCACTTGTTCAAATCTGCGCCGCTGGCGCGCGCCATCGAGGCGATCGTCGCCGCAGGCGGCAGTGAGGCTCGCGAGGCGCGCATCGTCGCGGAGAACCTGGTCACCGCCAACCTCACCGGCCACGACTCGCACGGCATCGGCATGATCCCGCGTTATGTGGATTCGCTCATCGAGGGTGGCCTGCAGCCCAATCGCCATCCCCAAGTGAAATTCGACGGCGGCGCGCTGGTGGCGCTGGACGGCCAGGCAGGCTACGGCCAGGTGATCGGGCTGGAGGCCACCGCCATTGCCATCGAGCGCGCGCAGCTGCATGGCGTGTGCGTGATGGCGCTCGCCAATGCGCACCACCTGTGCCGCATCGGGCAATGGGCGGAGCAGGCGGTGGCCAAGGGCCTGGTATCGATCAGCTTCGTCAACGTCATCTCGCGTTCCATCGTGGCGCCCTTCGGGGGCAGCGACGCGCGTTTCGGCACCAACCCCTGCACCATCGGCATCCCGCTCGAGGGGCAGGCGCCGTTCATCCTCGACATGGCGACCAGCGGCGTGGCGCAG
The DNA here is from genome assembly GCA_031394435.1 of Betaproteobacteria bacterium. Taxonomy (GTDB): domain Bacteria; phylum Pseudomonadota; class Gammaproteobacteria; order Burkholderiales; family SG8-39; genus JAABQT01. The sequence continues at coordinate 41,455 of JANNTQ010000268.1, read as the reverse complement.
GGCAAGGTGCGCGTCGCGCACAACAAGGGCGAGAGACTGCCGCCCGGGCTGCTCCTCGACGAAAAGGGCAACCCGACGCTCGATGCGCGCTTCGGCGTGATCGAGCCCTTCGGCGCGCTCACCACGTTCGGGCTGCACAAGGGCTACGGCCTCGCGGTGGTGTGCGAGCTGCTTGGCGGCGCGCTCTCCGGCGGTGGCACCTGGCATACCGAGGACCGCTCCAGGAAACGCGTGCTGAACGGCATGCTCACCATCCTCATCGACCCGAAGAAGCTGGGCACGGCGGACGTATTTGCGCGGGAGGGCCGCGAATTCATCGCCTGGGTGAAGCAATCACCGCCCGCTCCGGGCCACGACCGGGTACGCATCGCGGGCGAGCCGGAGCGCGAGACTCGTGCCAAGCGCGAAAAGGAGGGGATTGAGGTGGACGCCTACACTTGGCGGGAGATCCACGCGGCCGGCGCGAAGGTCGGCGTGACTGCGGAAGCCATTGACCGGCTTGCCCATGCCTAGGCGGTAAGAGTTCTAAGAAGGAACATTCAGTAGTTTTTCTAAGTTATTGAATATGAGAAGTATTTAATTTTAAGATTCAGCTTCCGAAAATGAAGCTAAGTCTTTGTCAGGCCTGATTTTTTGGCTTGACCTTGCCCAACCTTTCCCCTAGAGTGGGAAAAGGTAGAAAAAAGTGGCGGAAAAAGGGGGCGCTCCCGCAGAACCCCAACCGCCGAGGGAAACCAGGGCATGGGCGGAGCATTTCACGGCGCTACGGTGGTCACGCTCGACGCGAAGGGCAGGCTTGCCATTCCCACGCGACTTCGAGAGACCCTGCTCGACACTTCGAAGCACCTCGTGCTCACCGCGCACCCGGAAGGCTGCGTGCTGCTGTACCCGCCGGCCGCCTGGGAGCCGGTGCGCGCCAAGGCGGAAACCTTTCCGAGTTTTCATCCGCAGGCCAGCTGGTGGAAGCGGCTGCTTCTCGGCTTCGAGGAGCACGTGGTACCCGACGGTTCGGGCCGCATCCTGCTCTCCGGCGCGCTGCGCCAGCACGCCAGGCTCGAGCGCGACCTGATGCTGGTCGGGCAGGGCACCTATTTCGAGCTGTGGGACTCCGGCTTGTGGAACGCAAAGCTCACGCAAGCGCTCTCCGGCCCCGCCGTGCCGCCCCCTGGCATGGAGGATTTTTCGCTGTGAGCGCGGGCGCGCCCCCAGATGAGCGCCGCTACCCCCACGCACCGCGCAGTTCTCGCCGCCGAAGCCGTCGATGCGCTGGCACTGCAGCCGGATGGTGTCTACGTCGACGGCACCTTCGGCCTCGGCGGGCACAGCCGGTCGATCCTCGCGCGGCTCGGGCCGCGCGGGCGGCTGATCGCGCTCGACCGGGATCCGCAAGCGGTGGACGCGGCGCGAGAGATCCGCGACGCGCGTTTCTCGATCATGCACATGGCGTTCAGCGGGCTCGCGCAAGCGCTCGACGCACAGGGCGCGGCGCACGCGCAGGGAATGCTGTTCGACCTGGGCGTGTCCTCGCCGCAGATCGACGACCCGGCGCGCGGTTTTTCGTTCCGCGCCGACGGTCCGCTCGACATGCGCATGGATCCGACGCAGGGGCAGTCCGCGGCCGAATGGCTTGCCGCGGCGAGCGAAGCGCAACTCAGGGAGGTCATCGGGGGGTATGGGGAAGAACGGTTTGCTAAACAGGTTGCAGCGGCGATTGCTGCTGCTCGCCGGAACGCGCCCATCCGCACGACCCGCCAACTTGCCGATCTCGTGGCTGCGGCGGTCCGCACACGGGAGCCGGGCCAGGATCCGGCGACGCGCACCTTTCAAGCTCTACGGATTCTCGTCAATCGGGAGCTTGAGGAAGTGTCGCTGATGCTGCCGCAGGCAGTCGAGCGCCTGGCGCCCGGCGGACGCCTGGCGCTGATCGCTTTCCATTCGCTGGAGGACCGCATCGTCAAGCGCTTCCTGCGGGCCTGCGCCCGCCCCGCGCTGCCACGGGATTTGCCCGTGCGCGCCAGCGAGATGCCACAAGCCCTGCTCACAATCGTCGGCAAGCCGATGCGCCCCTCCGCCGCCGAAACCGCCGCCAACCCGCGCGCGCGCAGCGCCGTGCTGCGCGTGGCCGAGCGCACCACAGCCCCCTTTGACCCGTCCCTGATCACCCGAATCGAGCCCGACGCGTGGCGAAGCTGAACCTCCTCCTCCTCCTGGTTCTCGTCGTCTGCGCGCTCGGGCTCGTCACCTCCCAGCACGAGGCCCGCAAGCTGTTCTCCGAGCTCGAGCGCGAGCAGTCGCGCGCGCGCGAGCTCGAGATCGAATACGGCAGGCTGCAGCTCGAAGCGAGCACCTGGGGCCTGCACGCCCGCGTCGAGAAGGTCGCCGCCAGCACGCTCGGCATGCGCACGCCGGACGCGCGACGCGTGCGCATCGTGGAGCGCGAGGCGCCGCGATGAGCGCTGTCGCGGCTTCCGGCATCGTGCGCCTGCCGGTGTGGCGCGCGCGCGTGGTGATGTGCGCAATGCTCGCCGCTTTCGCCGTGCTCGCCGGCAGGTCGGTCTACCTGCAGGCCATGCACACCGGGTTTCTGCAGGAAAAAGGCGAGGCGCGCTACAGCCGCATGCTCGAAATGCCGGGCACGCGTGGCCGCATCGTCGACCGGCACGGCGAGGCACTCGCCATCTCGACGCCGGTGCAGTCGGTATGGGCGATTCCCGAGGACGTGGTGGCGACCCCGGCGCAGCTGAAGAGGCTCGCGACGCTTCTCGGCGCTGACCCGCGCGAGCTGCAGAAACGGCTCGCGGACAGCTCACGCGACTTCGTCTACCTCAAACGCCAGATCGCTCCGGAGCAGGCCGAGCAGGTGGCGCGGCTCGGCCTGCCGGGCATCCACCAGCACCGCGAATTCCGGCGCTATTACCCTGGCGGGGAGGTCACCGCGCACCTGGTCGGCTTCACCGGGCTGGACGAAGCGGGCCAGGAAGGCATCGAGCTTGCCCACCAGGCGAGCCTGGGCGGCGTTCCGGGCAGCCGGCGCGTGATCAAGGACCGCCTCGGCCGGGTGGTGGAGGACATCGAGTCGATCCGCGCGGCGCAGGACGGCAAGGACCTGCAGTTGTCGATCGACGGCAAGATCCAGAGCCTTGCCTACGGCGCGCTGAAGGCCGCGGTCGCCGAGCACCGAGCGCAGGCCGGCGCTGCGGTAGCGATCGACGTGCGCACCGGCGAAGTGCTGGCGCTGGTCAACCTGCCCTCGTTCAACCCGAACAACCGCGCGAAGCTCTCCGGCGCGCAGCTGCGCAACCGCGTGCTGACCGACGCTTTCGAGCCGGGCTCGACGCTGAAGCCCTTCACCGTGGCGCTGGCGCTGGAAGCGGGCAAGGTAACGCCGCGCAGCGTGGTCAGCTCCGGGCGCGACACATTGCGCATCGCCAACTACACGATCCACGATCCGCACCCGGAAGGCGCGCTCAACGTCGCCCAGGTGATCCAGAAATCTTCCAACGTCGGCGCGGCGAAGATTGCGTTGTCGCTGCCGCGCGAGGACCTGTGGGACCTGTTCAACCGCGCCGGCTTCGGCAACGCGCCGCAGCTGGGTTTTCCCGGCGAGGCGAGCGGCCGGCTGCGGCCGGCGCGCAGCTGGCAGCCGGTGGAACAGGCCACCATGGCCTACGGCCACGGCATTTCGGTGAGCCTGGCGCAGCTGGCGCGCGCCTACACCATGTTCGCCCGCGATGGCGAACTGGTGCCCCTCACCCTGGTCAGGTCGGATGCCACTGCGGCGGGCAGGCGCGTGATCTCTGTGCAGACCGCGCAAGCCGTGCGCGCCATGCTCGAACTGGCGGTGCAGCCCGGCGGCACCGCGCCGCGCGCGCGCATCATGGGCTGGCGCGTCGCCGGCAAGACCGGCACCGCACACAAGCAGGAGAACGGCGGATACGCGCCGGACAAGTACATCTCGTCCTTCGTCGGCCTGGCGCCGGCAAGCGACCCGCGCATCGTGGTCGCGGTGATGATCGATGAGCCTTCCGCCGGCAAGTATTACGGCGGCGTGGTGGCGGCGCCGGTATTCGCGACGATCACGCAGGGCGCTCTGCGCCTGCTCGGCGTGCCGCACGATGCGCCGCTCGAGCCCGTGCCGCTGCCGGGCGAGGGCGAGGAAGCCCGGGAGAGCACCTGATTGGTGCCGGTCCGCTTGCCAGGCTCGCCGCGCAGGGCGCCGTGATCGAGCGCCTGAGTTCCGACAGCCGTCGCTGTACGTCCGGTGTCGCCTTCTTCGCCTACCCGGGTGTCGCGGCCGACGGCCGAGCCCACATTCCAGAGGCGCTCGAGCGCGGCGCGGCAGGTGTGCTGTGGGAGGCCGACGGCTATGCGTGGCGCGACGAGTGGCGAGCGCCCAACGCGCCGGTGCGCGGCCTGAAGCAGCAGGCGGGCCTGCTGGCGCACGAATTCTACGACCGGCCCAGCGCGGCGCTGTGGACCTGCGGCGTCACCGGCACCAACGGCAAGACCTCGTGCAGCCAGTGGATCGCGCATGCGCTGAGCGGCGCGGGAGCGAAATGCGGCGTGGTCGGCACGCTAGGCGCGGGCTTCGCTGGCGCCCTGCTGGACGCGGGCAATACCACGCCCGATGTGCTCGAACTGCACCGGCTGCTCGCCGGCATGCGGCACGAGGGCGCACGGGCGGCAGCCATGGAAGTCTCCTCGCACGGCCTCGAGCAGGGGCGCGTCAACGCGGTTGCCTTCGACTGCGCGCTGTTCACCAACCTTTCGCACGACCACCTCGACTACCACGGCTCGATGGATGCCTACGCCGCAGCCAAGGCCCGCCTGTTCGACGCCGCGGGGCTGGACTGCGCGGTGCTCAACCTCGACGACGCGTTCGGCGTGCAGCTCGCGCGCCGCTGCGGCGCGCGCGGCCTGCGCACCATCGGCTACAGCCTGTCGCCCGGTGCATTGGCACCCGGCAGCGTGACCGAGTTCGTGGCCGCATCGCGCATCGAACCGGGGCGCCTGTGCCTCGCGTCCAGCTGGGGCGAGGCGCAGACGGATTTCCACCAGCTCGGCCGCTTCAGCGTCGCCAATGCGCTCGGCGTGCTCGGTTGCCTGATGGCCTATGGATTGCCGTTCGGGCAGGCAGTCGCCGCGCTTGCAACGCTGCCCGCGGTGCCCGGCCGCATGCAGAAGGTCGGCGATGCGCCGCTCACGGTGGTCGACTACGCGCATAGCCCCGACGCGCTCGACAAGGTGCTGCAGGCACTGCGCACGGTGGCTCAGGCGCGCAGCGGCCGCCTGGTTGCCGTATTCGGCGCAGGCGGCGACCGTGACCGCAGCAAGCGCAGTCTGATGGGCGCGGTCGCTGCGCGGCTTGCCGACCGCATCGTGCTCACCTCGGACAACCCCCGCGGCGAGGATCCGCTCGCCATCATTCGAGCCATCGAACAGGGCGTGAACACGCTGCACACAGTCGAAGTCGATCGCGCGCGCGCCATCGAATCGGCCATCGCGCAGGCGGCGGATGCCGACGTGGTGCTGATCTCGGGCAAGGGCCACGAGGCCTGGCAGGAGAGCGGCGGGCGGCGCCTGCCGTTCTCGGACGCGGCGGTGGCGCTGGCGGCGCTGGCGCGCAGGGCGGGGAAGCGATGATGAGCTTGTCCGAGGCCGCGCGCTCTGCGGAGGGCCGCCTGAACGGCGCTGACGCGGTGTTCAGCGGAGTCTCCACTGACAGCCGCAGCGTGGCGCGCGGCGAGTTGTTCGTCGCCATCCGCGGCGAGCGCTTTGACGGGCATCAGTTCCTCGGCGCCGCGCAGGAGAAGGGCGCCGCCGGCGCGCTGATCGACGGCCGCCACGCGGGTGGCGCGCCGCTGCCCGTCATCGTGGTGGACGACACGCGGCGCGCGCTGGGCCGCATCGGCCGCTCCTGGCGCGGGCGCTTCACCCCGGTCCTGATCGCGATCACGGGCTCCAACGGCAAAACCACCACTAAGGAGATGCTGGCCTCGATCCTGCGCGCCCACGCGGGCGAAGCCGCGGTGCTCGCCACGAAGGGAAATCTCAATACCGACATCGGCGTGCCGCTGACGCTGCTCGGTCTGTGCGCCGGGCACAAATACGCCGTGGTGGAGCTCGGCATGAACCACCCGGGCGAGATCGGCACCCTCGCGGCGATCGCCCGGCCGACCGAGGCGCTGGTCAACAACGCGCAGCGCGAGCACCTGGAGTTCATGAAAAGCGTGGAAGCGGTGGCCGTGGAGAACGCGAGCGTGTTCGAGGCGCTGCCGGCCGACGGTGTGGCGGTGATCAACGCCGACGACGCGCAGGCCGCCGTGTTCCGCCGCGCGGCCGGCTTGCACAGGAAAGTAGAGTTCAGCCTCGATGCGCCAGCGCCGGTAAGCGGCAGCTATGCGCTGAAGCACCTGTCGAGCGAGATCGCGGTGTCCACTCCGGCCGGCAAGGCCGCCGCGACCCTCGCCATTCCCGGGTTGCACAACGTGCGCAACGCGCTCGCTGCCGCCGCCTGCGCCCATGCCGCCGGGGTGCCGCCCGCGGCGATTGGCGCGGGGCTCACAGCGTTTCGGCCCCACAGCGGCCGCCTGCAGGTGAAGCGGGCTGCGAGCGGAGCCACGGTGATCGATGACAGCTACAACGCCAATCCCGACTCGGTGCGCGCGGCGATCGACGTGCTCGCCGCCTGCGCCGCGCCGACCGTGCTGGTGCTGGGCGACATGGGCGAAGTCGGCGAGCACGGACCCGCGCTGCATCGCGAGATCGGCGCCTATGCGCGCGCCAGCAGGATCGGCGCGCTGTACGCGCTCGGCGAGGCGAGCCGCGAGGCGGTCAAGGCTTTCGGCGCGGGCGCGCGGCACTTCGCGTCGCCCGAGGAACTGATCAAGGCGCTGCCGCGCGATGCGACGGTGCTGGTGAAGGGTTCGCGCTTCATGCGCATGGAACGCGTGGTGGCCGCGCTGACCGGCGAAACCCAGGGAGGGCACTGATGCTGCTCGATTTGGCGCAGTGGCTGGCCCGCGACGTACGGCTGTTCAACGTTTTCAATTACATCACGCTGCGCGCAGTGCTCGCCTGCCTCACGGCGCTCGCCATCTCGCTGATCCTCGGTCCCTACGTGATCCGCAAGCTGACCGCCTACAAGATCGGCCAGTCGGTGCGCGACGACGGTCCGAAGTCGCACCTGACCAAGGCCGGCACGCCGACCATGGGCGGAGCGCTGATCCTGCTTTCCATTGGCATCACCACGCTGTTGTGGGGCGACCTGCAGAACCGTTACCTGTGGGTGGTGCTGCTGGTGACTCTCGGCTTCGGCACCATCGGCTGGGTGGATGACTACCGCAAGGTCGTGCACCGCAACCCGAAGGGACTGTCGGCGCGCGCGAAGCTGTTCTGGCAATCCGCCATCGGCCTGTCGGCCGCCGCCTACCTCGCCAGCATCGCGCAGGGCACCCCGGCGCTGAACGAGCTGATCGTGCCGTTCTTCAAGTTCATCGCCTATCCGCTCGGCCCGATCGGTTTCATCATCCTCACCTACTTCGTCATCGTCGGCACGTCGAACGCCGTCAACCTGACCGACGGGCTGGACGGGCTGGCGATCATGCCGACGGTGATGATCGGCAGCGCGCTCGGCATCTTCGCCTACGTGGCGGGACACAGCGTGTTCTCCAAGTACCTTGGCGTGCCGCACATCCCGGGAGCCGGGGAACTGACCGTGTTCTGCGGCGCGCTGGCGGGCGCCGGCCTCGGCTTCCTCTGGTTCAATGCGTATCCGGCGGAAGTGTTCATGGGCGATGTCGGCGCGCTCGCGCTCGGCGCGGCGCTCGGCACCATCGCGGTGATCGTGCGCCAGGAGATCGTGCTGTTCATCATGGGCGGCGTGTTCGTCGCCGAGACGCTGTCCGTGATGCTGCAAGTGAGCTACTTCAAGGCCACCGGCGGCAAGCGCATGTTCCGCATGGCGCCGCTGCACCACCACTACGAGCTGGAGGGCTGGAAGGAGTCGCAGGTGGTGGTGCGCTTCTGGATCATCACCATGATGCTGGTGCTGTTCGGGCTGTCGACGCTGAAGCTGCGCTGAACATGTCGATGCGCGAGCCCCTCTTAAACCTGCTGCCGCGCCCTCAGCCGGTGGCGCTCGCCGGCCGGCGCGTGCTAGTGCTCGGTCTGGGTGACAGCGGCCTTTCGGCCGCGCGCTGGGTGCAGCAGCAAGGCGGGGTCGCAAGGGTGGCGGACACGCGTGCCGATCCGCCCCGCGCAAGGGATTACTCTGGCGAGTTGCGCACGGGGACTTTCAGCGCAGCGCTGCTCGAGAGCGTCGACCTGGTCTGCACCAGCCCCGGCCTTTCGCTGCAGGAGCCCGTCATACAGGCGGCGGTCGCGCAAGGCATCCCGGTAGTCGGCGACATCGAACTCTTCGCCTGGCAGGTGCGCAGCGACCCTGCTTGCCGAGTGCTGGGGATCACCGGCACCAACGGCAAGAGCACCGTCACGGCGCTCACCGGGCACTTGCTGCGCGCCGCCGGAATCGACTGCGAAGTGGCGGGCAACATCGGGCCAGCGGCGCTGGAGGCGCTGATGAATCGCCGCACGCCGCCGGTGGCGTGGGTGCTGGAACTGTCCAGCTACCAGCTGGAAACGACGTGGTCGCTCGCGCCGGACGCCGCGACGGTGCTCAACCTGAGCGAAGACCATCTCGACCGCTACACGGGCCTCGAAGAGTACCGCGCCGCGAAGGCGCGCATCTTCCAGGGCATGGGCGTGCAGGTACTGAACCGCGATGACGCGCGCTCGATGGCGCTCGCGCTCCCGGGCAGGGAACAGGTGACTTTCGGGCTCGGCGCGCCCGGCGCGCAGGAGCACTGGGGTGTGGTGGACGGCGCGATCCACGAAGGCGCCCTGCCCGTGCTGCCGTTGTCCGAACTGCAGATCCACGGCGCGCACAACGCCGCCAACGCGCTCGCCGCCTGCGCGCTGGCGCGCTCGCTCGGCGCCTCGCGCGCAGCGCTGGCGCAGGGGCTGCGCACATTCCGCGGCCTGCCGCACCGGCTGCAGCTCGTCGCCGAGCACGGCAGCGTGGCCTGGTACGACGATTCGAAAGGCACCAACGTGGGTGCGACCCTTGCCGCCCTGCAAGGGCTGGGACGGCCGGTGCTGCTGATCGCCGGGGGCGAGGGCAAAGGGCAGGATTTCGCCCCGCTCGCAGCGGCGGTCGCTGCGCATGCGCGCCACGTCCTGCTCATCGGGCGCGACGCGCCGCTGATCGAGCGCGCGCTTGCGGCGCGCGGCGTGCCCGCCTCTATTCCCGTGGAGCGCTGCACGACGCTGGAAGCGGCGGTGGCGCGCGCGGCGCAACTCGCGCGCGCGGGCGACGCCGTGCTGCTGTCGCCGGCCTGCGCCAGCTTCGACATGTTCCGCGACTACCGCCACCGCGGCGAAGTGTTCGCCGCGGCGGTGCGGGCGCTGGGCCGCCTGACATGAGCGCCACCTACGTCTTCGCCAAGGAGGCCGCAGCGCCTGAATACGACCGCTCGCTCGCCTGGGCGGCGCTGCTGATGCTGGCGATCGGCCTGGTGATGGTGTATTCGGCTTCGATCGCCACAGCCGAGGCGAGCCGCTATTCCGGCAGCAACGCGGCCTATTACCTGCTGCGCCATACGGTGTTCCTCGGCGCAGCGCTCGCCGCTGCGGTGGCGGTGTTCCTGCTGCCGGTGCACTACTGGCAGAGAGGCGCGCCGTGGCTGTTCCTCGCCGGCGTGGTGCTCCTGGTGCTGGTACTGCTGCCCGGCATCGGGCGCGAGGTGAACGGCGCGCGCCGCTGGATCAACCTTGGGGCGCTCACCATGCAGCCCTCGGAGTTGATGAAACTCGCCGTGCTGCTGTACGCGGCTGACTACACGGTGCGCAAGCACGCCGTGATGAAAAGCTTTCGGCGCGGGCTGCTGCCGATGCTGGCGGTGATGATGTTTGTCTCCTGGTTGCTGTTGCGCGAGCCGGACTTCGGCGCACTGGTGGTGATCGCCGTCACCGCCTTCGGCATCCTGTTCCTCGGCGGCATGAACGGCCGGCATTTCGCGGCGCTCGGCGCGATGCTGGCGCTTGGCTTCGCGCTGCTGGTGCTGACCTCCGAGTACCGCATGCAGCGCATTTTCGGCTTCATGGACCCCTGGACCGATCCGTACGGGCGCGGCTACCAGCTGTCGCACGCGCTGATCGCATTCGGGCGCGGCGAGTGGCTGGGCGTGGGCCTGGGCGCGAGCGTGGAGAAGCTGCATTACTTGCCAGAGGCGCACACGGACTTCCTGCTCGCGGTGATCGCCGAGGAGCTCGGGCTGCTCGGCGTCGCCGCGGTGATCGCGCTTTTCGTGTGGGTGGTGCTGCGCGCCTTCGCCATCGGGCGCCAGGCCGCGCTGCGCGAGCGGCACTTCGCTTCGCTCGCCGCCCAGGGAATCGGCGTCTGGATCGGCTTTCAGGCGCTGATCAACATGGGCGTGAACATGGGCCTGCTGCCGACCAAGGGCCTGACCCTGCCATTGATGAGCTTCGGCGGCAGCGGCCTGGTCGTGAACTGCCTCGCCATGGCCATTTTGCTGCGCATCGACTGGGAGAGCCGGCAACTGGCGCGGGGGATGAAGGCATGAGGACCGCGCTGATCATGGCGGGAGGCACTGGCGGCCATGTGTTTCCTGGGCTGGCGGTCGCGGATGTGTTGCGCGCCCGCGGCTGGCACGTGGTGTGGATGGGCACTCGCGCAGGAATGGAAGCGCGCCTGGTCGCCGCACGCGGCTACGAACTGGCAGCGATCCGCGCCGGGGCGATTCGCGGCAAGGGCTTCCTCACCGCGCTGCTGCTGCCGATCAACCTCCTGCTCGGCTTCTGGCAGTCCGCGCGCGCGATCTTCCGGCTGCGCCCGGACGTGGTGCTGGGCATGGGCGGTTACGTCGCGTTTCCAGGCGGCATGATGGCTTCGCTTCTGGCGCGGCCCCTCGCGGTGCACGAGCAGAACGCAATCGCCGGGCTCAGCAACCGCATCCTGGCCGGGGTCGCGGACAAGACCATGACCGCCTTCCCGCACGCGCTCAAGGGCGCCGAATGGACCGGCAACCCGGTGCGCGACGAAATCGCAGCGCTGGCCGACCCGGCCGAGCGGTTCGCGCGGCGCAGCGGCCCACTGAAGCTTCTGGTGCTGGGAGGCTCGGGCGGCGCGCAGGCGCTCAACGAGTGCGTCCCCAGGGCGCTCGCGCTGCTCGAGCCGAGGCCGTCAGTGGTGCACCAGTCAGGGGAGAAGAACTACGCGGCGCTGCGCGCGGCCTACGCCGCAGCCGGCGTGCAGGGGGAGCTGACGCCGTTCATCGACGACGTGGCGCGGCGCTACGCCGAAGCCGATCTGGTGATCTGCCGAGCCGGCGCGATAACCGTGGCGGAACTTTCGGCGGGTGGCGTAGCAAGCGTGCTGGTGCCTTTTCCGCACGCGGTCGATGATCACCAGACCGCCAACGCCCGTTTCCTCGCCGACCAAGGCGCCGCGATCCTGCTGCCGCAGACCGAACTGACGCCGCACAATCTCGCGGCGCTGCTGCGCACCCTGGACCGGCTGCGGCTGCTCAAGATGGCGAGCAAGGCGCGCGGCCTGGGCAAGCCGGACGCCGCGCGCATCGTGGCCGAGCGGTGCATGGAGCTGGCGCGATGAAGCACAAGGTCCGGCACATACACTTCGTGGGCATCGGCGGCGCCGGCATGAGCGGCATCGCTGAAGTGCTCGCCAATCTCGGCTACCAGGTGAGCGGATCGGACCTCGCCGAGAACGCGGCAACGCGGCGTTTGCGGGAATTGGGCGCGAAAGTCGCTCTCTCGCATGCTGCGCAGAACATCAACGGCGCCGACGCGGTGGTGGTGTCGAGCGCGGTGCGCGGCGACAACCCCGAAGTATTGGCGGCGCGCGCCAAGCGCGTGCCGGTGGTGCCGCGCGCGCTGATGCTGGCCGAACTCATGCGCCTCAAGCAAGGGGTGGCGATCGCCGGCACGCACGGCAAGACCACCACTACCAGCTTGGTAGCGAGCGTGCTCGCGGAAGGCGGACTCGATCCTACCTTCGTCATCGGCGGGCGCCTGAATGCGGCCGGGTCCAACGCGCGCCTCGGACAGGGCGATTACATCGTCGTCGAGGCCGACGAGTCGGACGCCTCCTTCCTGCACCTGCAGCCGGTGGTGGCGGTGGTGACCAACATCGACGCCGACCACATGGAGACCTACCAGCACGATTTCGCGCGCCTCAAGCAGGCCTTCGTCAGTTTCCTGCAGAACCTGCCCTTCTACGGTAGCGCCATCCTGTGCGCGGACGACGCCAATGTGCGCGCGATCCTGCCGTTCGTCTCCAAGCCGGTGCTGACCTACGGCCTCGCCGCCGACGCCATGGTGCGGGCCGAGAAGCTGGTACATGCCGCGGGCACGATGCGGTTCAGCGTGTTGAGGGAGAAGCGGCCGGCGCTGGCAGCGACCCTCAATCTGCCCGGAGAGCACAACGTGCAGAACGCGCTCGCCGCGATCGCCGTGGGCACCGAGTTGGGCGTCCGCGATGCGGCGATCCTGAAGGCGCTGGCGGAATTCCGCGGTGTCGGCCGGCGCTTCCAGCGCTACGGCGAGGTGCCGCTGGCCGGCGGCGGCAGCTTCACCCTGGTCGACGACTACGGCCACCATCCGGCGGAGATGGCGGCAACGCTTGCCGCCGCGCGCGGCGCGTTTCCCGGGCGGCGCATCGTGCTCGCCTTCCAGCCGCACCGCTACACGCGTACGCGTGACCTGTTCGAGGACTTCGTGCGCGTGCTCTCGAGCGCGGACGCGGTGCTGCTGGCCGAGGTGTACGCGGCGGGCGAACCCGCCATCGTCGCCGCCGATGGCCGCTCGCTCGCCCGCGCCGTGCGCGTCGCGGGCAAGGTGGAGCCCCTGTTCATCGAGGAAATCCCGCAGATGGCCGCGGCCGTGCAGCGCGTGGCGCAGGACGGCGACGTGGTGCTGACCATGGGCGCGGGATCGATCAGCGGCGTCCCCGCGCAACTGACATGAACATGGCGGACGCACTCCGACTGGAAGGTTTGCGTGGCGAGTTGAAAGCCGGCGAGCCGATGGCGCGCCATGTGAGCTGGCGCGCGGGCGGCCCGGCGGCGCGCTGCTACTCGCCTGCAGACCTCGACGACCTCGCGCTGTTCCTGCGCCAACTGCCGGCGGCGGAGCCGATCCTGTTCGTCGGTCTGGGCTCCAATCTGCTGGTGCGCGACGGCGGCTACGCTGGCACGGTGGTGCTTACGCACGCCGCGGCTATGCATCCAGAACTGATCGTCGGCCGCGTGTACGCGGATGCCGGCGTGGCGAGTCCCAAGGTGGCGCGTTTCGCCGCGCGCAACGACCTCGCGGGCGCCGAGTTCCTCGCTGGCGTGCCCGGAACCGTCGGCGGCGCGCTGGCGATGAACGCCGGCTGCTACGGCGGCGAAACCTGGGAGATTGTCGGACGCGCCGTCACCATCGACCGGCGCGGCCAGGTGCGCACGCGCGCCAAGGACGAGTTCGACCTCGGCTATCGGCATTGCGCGCTGAAGGGCGGTGGCCGCATTGGCGAGGACCAGTGGTTCGCCGGTGCGTGGTTCGAATTGCGCAAGGGCGACGGCGCTGCTTCGCGCGCGCGCATCAAGGAACTGCTCGAGAAACGCATCGCCTCACAGCCGCTGTCGCTGCCCAACGCGGGCAGCGTGTTCCGCAATCCGCCCGGCGACCATGCCGCGCGGCTGATCGAATCCTGCGGGCTGAAGGGGCTGCAACGCGGCGGCGCGCGCGTGTCCGAGAAGCACGCCAACTTCATCGTCAATCCCAAGGGCACGGCCCGCGCAGCGGACATCGAGTGGCTGATCGAGGAGGTGCGCGCCCGGGTACTCGAGCGCACTTCGATCGCGCTGGTGGCCGAAGTGCGCATCGTCGGGGAGCGCGCATGAAGGTCGCGGTACTCATGGGCGGCAAGTCTGCCGAGCGCGAAGTGTCCATCATGAGCGGCTCCGGCGTGCTCAAGGCGCTGCGCTCCAAAGGGGTCGATGCCCACGCCTTTGATCCCGCGGAGCGCGATCTGGCCGAACTCAAGCGCGAAGGCTTTGCACGCTGCTTCATCGCGCTGCACGGCCGCGGCGGCGAGGACGGCACGTTGCAGGGCGCCCTGGAGGTGATGGGCATCCCCTACACCGGGAGCGGAGTCCTGGGTTCTGCGATCGGCATGGACAAGTGGCGTACCAAGATGATCTGGCAGGCCCGAGGCTTGCCGACGCCGCGCTATCGCATCCTCACCGCCAGCGACGACTGGGGCGCGGTTGCGCGCGATCTGGGGCTGCCGCTGATCGTCAAACCTGCGAACGAAGGCTCGACGCTCGGCCTGACGAAGGTGACGGCTGTCTCGCAGCTGGCTGCGGCATACCGGCTCGCGGCGGAAGAATACCGGGACCTGGCACTGGCCGAGAGTTTCGTTGACGGGCCCGAATACACCGCCAGCATTCTCGGTGACACGGCGCTGCCCTTGATCCGCATTGAGGCGCCGCAGGGCAACTACGATTACCAAAATAAGTACTTCAGCGACGACACCCGGTACCTATGTCCTTGCGGCCTGCCGGCGGCAAAGGAAGCGGACCTGAAGGTGCTGGCGATGGAGGCATTCAGCCTGGTCGGCGGCGCCGGCTGGGGGCGCGTCGATCTGATGCTCGACTCCGTGGGCTCGCCCTGGTTGCTCGAAGTGAATACCTCGCCCGGCATGACGGGTCACAGCCTGGTGCCGATCGCCGCGCGCGCGGTGGGCATGTCCTATGAGGACTTGTGCGCGCGCATCCTGGAGCAGGCGCATGTGGGATAACCCGCGCCTGCTCAACGCTGCGGCAGGCGCGCTTACCGCGCTCGCCCTGCTGGTGTTCGCCGTCGCCGCGATGCAGCTGCTGCTGCGCTCGACGCTGTTCCCGCTGCGCGAGGTCGAGCTGCGTGGCGACCTGGTGCACACCACCAGCACCGAGGTCGAGCAAGCCGTGCGCGGGCGCATCGACGGCAACTTCTTCGCTCTTGACCTGGCGCAGCCGCGAGCCGCACTCGAGCAGCTGCCCTGGGTACGGCGCGTGCAGGTGCGCCGCGTGTGGCCCGACCGGCTCGAAGTGACTCTCGAAGAACATGTCCCGCTCGCGCGCTGGGGCGAGGTTGGCCTGGTCAACGTGCAGGGGGAGCGCTTCGCCGGGCGCAGCGATGCGGCGCTGCCGCTGTTCGCAGGCCCCGCGGGCAGCGAAAGCGAGGTCACGCGCCGCTACCGGAGCATTGCCCGGCTGCTGGCGCCGCTCGGCGCGCCGCTCGAGGCGCTGCTGCTTTCGCCACGCCACGCGTGGCAAGCGCGCCTGGGAGGCGGGCTGACGATTGAGCTCGGCCGCGACTCCGCCCGTGACCCGGTAGACCGGCGGCTGGCGCGCTTCGTGGCGGTGCACTCGCAGACGCTCGCAAAGATGCAGCACAAGCCTACGGCAGAAGGCGTTGCGGGCGCCTACGTGGACCTGCGCTACCCGAACGGTTTCGCCCTGCGCGTGCCGGACCTGAAGGGCGGCTGAGGCATGGCCAAGGAAAGCAAGAACCTTGTCGTGGCGCTCGACATCGGCACCTCCAAGGTGGCGGCGCTGGTGGCGGAACTGCGCCCCGACGGCTCGCTCGAGATCCTCGGCATGGGCGGCCACGAATCCAAGGGGATGAAGAAGGGCGTGGTGGTGAACATCGAGTCCACGGTGAATGCCGTGCAGCGCGCGCTCGAAGAAGCCGAACTGATGGCGGATTGCAAGATCGCCTCCGCCTTCACCGGCATCGCTGGCAGCCACATCAAGAGCTTCAACTCCACCGGCATGGTGGCGATCAAGGACCGCGAAGTGAGCGCGCTCGACGTGGCGCGCGCCATCGAAACCGCCAAGGCGGTCAACATCCCGACCGACCAGCAGATTCTTCACGTTCTCCGGCAGGAGTTCATTGTCGACGGGCAGGAGGACGTGCGCGAGCCGATCGGCATGTCAGGCGTGCGCCTGGAACTGAAGGTGCACATCGTCACCGGCGCGGTGTCGGCGGCGCAGAACATCGTCAAGTGCGTGCGGCGCTGCGGCCTGGAGGTGAACGACCTGATCCTGCAGCCGCTCGCCTCCTCGCGCGCCGTGCTGTCCGAGGACGAGAAGGACCTCGGCGTGTGCCTGGTGGACATCGGCGGTGGCACCAGCGACATCGCCATCTTCACGCATGGCGCGATCCGCCACACGGCGGTGATCCCGATCGCCGGCGACCAAATTACCAACGACATTGCAATGGCGCTGCGCACGCCGACCGCGGAGGCCGAGCTCATCAAGGTGCGCAAGGGAGTGGCGTTGCGCCAACTCGCCGATCCGAACGAAATGATCGAAGTGCCGGGCATCGGCGAGCGCGGGCCGCGCGTGATGTCGCGCCAGACGCTGGCCGAGGTGATCGAGCCGCGCGTCGAGGAACTTTTCTCGCTGGTGCAGCAGGTGCTGCGCGAATCCGGCTTCGAGGAGCTGCTGTCCTCGGGCGTGGTGCTCACCGGCGGCAGCGCTGTGATGCAGGGCATGGTCGAGCTGGGCGAGGAGATCTTCCACATGCCGGTGCGCATCGGCATCCCGCGCTACTCCGGCGGGCTTGCCGACGTGGTGCGCAATCCGCGCTATGCCACCGCGGTGGGCTTGCTGCTGGAGGGTGTGCAGCAAGTCAGGCAAGGCCAGCTTTCCCGGCAGGACGGTTCGGCGCGCGCAGTGCTGGGTCGCATGCGCGAGTGGTTCCAGAGGAATTTTTGACGTTGTTCTCACTGGCAAGGAGGTAACAAATGTTCGAGATCGTAGACAGTCAGACGGCAGGTCCGGTGATCAAGGTGATCGGGGTCGGTGGCGCCGGCGGCAACGCTGTGAACCACATGATCGAGCACGGCGTGGAGGGCGTGGAGTTCATCGCCGTCAATACCGACGCCCAGGTGCTGTCGCGCAATAAATCGCGCAACCAGATTCAGCTCGGCTCGAGCGGGCTCGGTGCGGGCGCCAGGCCCGAGGAGGCGCGCGCGGTGGCGATCGCGGAACGCGAGCGCATCGAGGAGGCGATCGCCGGGGCGCACATGGTGTTCATCACCGCCGGCATGGGCGGGGGCACCGGCACCGGCGCCGGGCCGGTGATCGCGGAGGTGGCGCGCTCGCTCGGCATCCTCACCGTGGCGGTGGTGACCAAGCCGTTCTCCTTCGAGGGTTCCAAGCGCATGAGGATCGCCGAACAGGGACTGCAGGAACTGGCGCCGCACGTGGACTCGCTGATCGTGATCCTCAACGACAAGCTGGAGGAAGTGCTGGGCGAGGACGTGACGCAGGAAGAGGCATTCAAGGCCGCCGACGACGTGCTCAACAGCGCGGTCGCCGGCATCGCCGAGATCATCAACCAGCCCGGGCTGGTGAACGTCGACTTCCAGGACGTCCGTACGGTGATGTCCGAGCAGGGCATGGCGATGATGGGATCGGCGGCGGCGAGCGGCATCGACCGCGCGCGCATCGCTGCCGAGCAGGCCATCGCCTGCCCGCTGCTGGAGGGCGTGAACCTGGCCGGCGCACGCGGCGTGCTGGTCAACATCAGCGCCTCGCGCGCCAGCCTCAAGCTGCGCGAGACCAAGGAGGTGATGAATACCGTGCGCGCCTTCGCCGCGGAGGATGCCACGCTCATCTATGGCGGCGTGTACGACGACGCCTTGGATGACGAACTGCGCGTGACGGTGGTAGCCACAGGCCTGGGCGCGCCAATCGCAGCGCGCCAGCCCAAGCCGCAACTGGTGGTGTCGCAGAAGACCGGCACCGACAACCAGCCGCTGGTGGCGGCGGGGGCAGTGGATTACAACCAGCTCGAATCGGTGCCCGCGGTGATCCGGCGCAATCGCGCCTCGACGGTGGAGGCCTTGCAGCAAAGCGGAGTGGACAAGTACGACATCCCCGCGTTTCTGCGCAAACAGGCCGACTGACCCGGCCGCCCGCTCGGGCGGCGCAGCGCTTCCATTCTCCTTGCCGGAGGCGCTGCGCCGTCCTCGTCTGCTAGAATCCGCCTTTTGCTCAAGAAGTTACGCATGCTCCGGCAACGCACCCTGAAGTCTCTGATCCGCGCCCGCGGCGTGGGCCTGCACACTGGGCAGCAGGTGAATATCGCTCTGCGCCCTGCGCAGCCCGACACCGGCATCATGTTCCGCCGCGTGGATCTCACGCCGCCGATGGATATCCCGGCGCGCGTCGACCTGGTCGGCGAGACGCGCTTGTCGTCGTGCCTCGTGCACCAGGGCGCGAAGATCTACACCGTCGAGCACCTGATGTCCGCGCTCGCCGGCCTTGGCGTCGACAACGCGTACATCGATATCGACGGTCCCGAAGTGCCGATCATGGATGGCAGCGCGGCACCTTTCGCGCTCCTCGTGCAACAGGCCGGGCTCGAGGAGCAGGCGGCGCCCAAGCGCTTTCTGCGAGTAACGCAGCCGGTCGAGGTGCGCGACGGCGACAAGTGGGCGCGCCTCGAACCCTACGAGGGCCTGCGTCTTTCCTTCTCCATCGTATTCAACCACCCAGTGATCGAGAAGACCAGCCAGTCCGTCACGGTGGATTTCGCCGAAACTTCTTACTTGAAGGAGATCGCGCGCGCGCGCACCTTCGGCTTCATGCACGAGGTCGAGCGCTTGCGCGAGGATGGCTTGGCGCTGGGCGGCGGCCTTGACAATGTGCTGGTGCTGGACGAGTACCGTTTGCTCAACAGCGAAGGCCTGCGGTTTGCCGACGAGTTCATCCGCCACAAAGTACTCGACGCGATCGGCGATCTTTACCTGCTCGGCCGCCCGCTGCTCGGCGCGTTTTCCGCGCACAAGTCCGGCCATGCGCTGAACAACAAGCTGCTGCGGGCACTCGTGGCCGACGCGGGCGCGTGGGAAATGGCGAGCTTCGAGCGCGCCGAGGAGGCCCCTGCCGGCGTCGCCGGGCTCGGCCTGGTGCGACAGACCGCCTAGGTGCTCGTACTCCGCGTCCTCGGGCTGCTGGTCGCGGTGGCGCTCGGCGGCTGCGTCCTGATGTATGTGGTGACCAGCGACCGTAAGTACTTGCGCTACGCCTGGCTGACCTTCAAGTACGCCCTTTTCCTTTTCGTCGTGATCCTTTTTCTTTTCCTTGGGGAGCGATTGCTGGTCGCAATTTAGGCCCTTGCCGGCTCAGCAGCCTTCCCAAGGCATCGCGCGCTGGAGAGTCCGAGGGCAGGCGATCATAAAGCGCTGATAATTCATGGATTCCCTTCATCGTGAGGACAGCCGACTTCCCCATGGGCGGAGTCGCAAAGTGTGTACTGCTTGGTTGCACCCTCACGGAAACTAAACTAACCTTCGAACCCTGCCGCAACAAGAACTTACGCAGGCTCTCGGCGATCAGTTTAAGCTTCGCCGCCGCAGGCGGATTGCTGGCAAGCAGCACAAGTTCGCCGTCCCTGAGGTTGGCCGCCCGCACCTGGTGGGCCAACCCTGGCGGAAGGTACTCGGCGCAGAGCTTGGCCAGTGCATCGATTTGGCGCGCTTTGGCGACGATGGGCCCGAGGGTGTCATCGGCAGCGAGGTACCAGTCGATTTTCGGGGGTTGCACGGGGGTTGGAAGAAAGGGAGTGCCGGTTGCAGATTATCGTAATCCCTGACCGTCTGGCGAGGGCCCGGACGCTGAACATCTCCTCGCGGCATCTGGTCGCGTCGATGATGCTCGCGCTCGTGCTGCTGCTCGGCATGACGGCGGGCCTGTATTGGCTTACCTTCCGCTTCGCTACCGACATCAAAATTCCTTTGCTGCAGCAACTTGTGCTCGCCGCGCAGCAGGGTGAGGCGGAGCGCGCGCGCCAGTTCGTGCAGCAGAACCTGAACGCCATGGCGGTGAAGCTGGGGGAAATGCAGGCGCAGTTGGCCCGGCTTGACGCACTGGGCGACCGCTTGTCTACGCTGGCGGGCATCCGCCCGCAGGAGTTCCGGTTCAGCGAAGCGCCCGGACTGGGCGGGGCGCAGCCCACGGCGCTGCCGCCGCAGAACCTGTCGCTCGCCGAGTTTGGCGAGAAGCTGGGCGCGCTGTCCCGCAACGTGGAGAACCGTACAGACATGCTCGGCGTGCTCGAGGCGCAGTTGTTCGAGCAGGCCATCAAGAAGAAACTGATGCCGACCATGATGCCGGTGAACGCGCCTTTCAACGCGTCCGGCTTCGGCATGCGCATCGATCCGTTCACTGGCGAACACGCGATGCACGAAGGCATCGATTTTCTGGCCGAATCGGGATCGCCCATCGTCGCGGCGGCGGGCGGGGTGGTGATCTTCGCCGGCTTCCACCCGCAGTACGGCAACGTAGTCGACGTGGACCATGGCAATGACCTGGTAACGCGTTACGCGCATGCCTCGAAGCTCTATGTCAGGGAAGGCGATATCGTGCAGCGCGGGCGCAAGCTTGCCGATGTCGGCTCTACCGGCCGCTCCACCGGCCCGCATCTGCATTTTGAAGTGCGCTTCAAGGGCGCGGCGCAGAACCCGGCCCGCTTTGTTCTCGCCTCGCAGGCCTCGCTGCAGTCCGCGCGCGCCGGCAAGTAGCGGGGCACCGGGGGCGCTCCCCCGGGCATGCTAAAATTTTGAGTTTTCAGGGTATTTCCGCGCGCCGGCGACGACAGCGGCGCCACCGATGATCGCCAACGTCTTGACCAAGATTTTCGGCAGCCGCAACGACCGGCTGCTCAAGCAGTATGCCCGCGTCGTCGCCCGCGTCAACGCGCTGGAGGCGGCCGCCGCAGGCCTGTCCGACACGGAACTCGCCGCCAAGACTGGTGAATACAAGCAACGTCTTGCGGCACGCATCGCCGCCGCGCCAGCAGAGCAGAAGGACGCTGCCGAACGCGAAGGCCTGGAGGAATTGCTGCCGGAGGCCTTCGCACTGGTGCGCGAAGCGGGCAAGCGAACCCTTAGGATGCGCCATTTCGACGTGCAGTTGGTCGGCGGCATGGTGCTGCATGACGGCAAGATCGCCGAGATGCGTACCGGTGAGGGCAAGACGCTGGTGGCGACTCTACCCGCTTATCTGAATGCGCTTGCCGGCCGCGGCGTGCACATCGTTACGGTGAACGACTACCTCGCCAAGCGCGACGCGGAGTGGATGGGCAAGATCTTCGGTTTCCTCGGCCTCAGCGTGGGGGTCAACATCCCGCAGATGGAGCCCGAGCAGAAGCGCGCGGCGTATGGCGCCGACATCACCTATGGCACCAACAACGAATTCGGTTTCGACTACCTGCGCGACAACATGGCGATGCGTATTGAGGAGCGTTTCCAGCGCGGCCTGCCGTATGCCATCGTCGACGAAGTGGACTCGATCCTGATCGACGAGGCGCGCACCCCGCTCATCATCTCCGGCCAGGCGGAAGACCGCACCGAAATCTACGCGCGCATGAACGCTGTCGCGCCGCAACTCGCGCGGCAGAAGGACGAGAAGGGCGAGGGTGACTTCTGGGTGGACGAGAAGAACCACCAGGTCATCCTGTCCGAGGTGGGCCATGCCAGAGCCGAGGAAGTGCTCGCTCGTACCGGCCTGCTACCGCAGGGCGCGAGCCTGTACGAGCCCGCCTACGTAAACCTGGTGCACCACCTGTATGCGGCATTGCGTGCGCACCACCTGTTCCACCGCGACCAGCACTACGTGGTGCAGGACGGCGAGGTGATCATCGTTGACGAGTTCACCGGCCGCATGATGCACGGCCGGCGCTGGTCAGACGGACTGCACCAGGCGGTCGAGGCCAAGGAGAAGGTGCAGATCCAGAACGAAAACCAGACGCTCGCCTCGATTACCTTCCAGAACTATTTCCGCATGTACCGCAAGCTCGCGGGCATGACCGGTACCGCCGATACCGAGGCCTACGAGTTCCAGGAGATCTACGGCCTGGAGACGATGGTAATCCCCACGCACCAGCCGATGATCCGCGACGAACGGCTCGACCTGGTGTACCGCACTGCCAAGGAGAAACACAAGGCGATCGTCGACGACATTCGCGACTGCCACGAGCGCGGACAGCCGGTGCTGGTCGGCACCACGTCGATCGAGGCCTCCGAGCTGCTGTCCTCACTGCTCACCAAGGACAAGCTGCCGCATCAGGTGCTCAACGCCAAGCAGCATGCAAGGGAGGCTGAGATCGTGGCGCAGGCCGGGCGGCCGAAAATGGTCACCATCGCCACCAACATGGCCGGGCGCGGCACCGACATCGTGCTAGGCGGCAGCGTGGAGAAGCAGTGCGAGATGATCGAGGCGACGGCCGACATCGTCGCCGATGAGAAGGGCAAGCGCATTGAGCACCTGCGCGGCGAGTGGCAGCAGCTGCACGACCACGTGATCAGGGAAGGCGGCCTGCACATCATTGGTACCGAACGGCACGAGTCGCGCCGGGTGGACAACCAATTGCGCGGCCGCTCGGGGCGCCAAGGCGATCCCGGCAGCTCGCGCTTCTACCTGTCGTTGGAGGACCCACTGCTGCGCATTTTCGCCGGCGAGCGCATCAACAAGATCATGCTGATGCTGCGCATGCCCGAGGGCGAGGCCATCGAGCACGCGATGGTGACGCGCTCGATCGAAAGCGCGCAGCGCAAGGTCGAGGCGCGCAACTTCGACATCCGCAAGCAGCTGCTGGAATACGACGATGTGGCCAACGACCAGCGCAAGACCATCTATGCGCTCAGGAACGAGCTGCTCGAGTCGCAGGACGTGTCACCGCGCATCGCTGACCTGCGCACCGGAGTGATCGCCGACATGTTCCAAACGTTCGTGCCGCAGGAGAGCGTCGAGGAGCAATGGAACGTGAAGGGGCTCGAGAGCGCGCTCGCAGCGGAACTCAAGCTGCCACTGCCAATCGGCGACTGGCTGCAGCAGGAGCCGGAGCTTGGCGACGCGGCGCTGCTCGCGCGCATCATGGAGAAGTCGCACCAGGCCTACGGGGCCAAGATCCCGCCCGGGGCCGAGGATTCGTTTCACCAGTACGAGCGCTACATGATGCTGCAGATCCTCGACTCGCACTGGCGCGAACACCTCGCGGCGCTGGACCACCTGCGCCAGGGCATCCACCTGCGCGGCTATGCGCAGAAGAACCCCAAGCAGGAGTACAAGCGCGAGGCGTTCGGCTTGTTCGGCGCAATGCTGGAAGCGGTGAAGCTGGAGGTGACCCGTACTCTGGTGGCGGTGGAGATCCGCGCCAGCGACGAGGTGCCCAAGGCCGACGTCGAGCAGCACGTGGAAAACGTGCGACTGCAGCACGCGGACTTTGAGACTGCACTCGCGGCAGATGCGGAAGACAAGAAGCCCCAGCCGATGGTGCGCCCGACGCAGAAGGTCGGTCGCAACGATCCCTGCCCCTGCGGCTCAGGCAGGAAGTACAAGCACTGCCACGGCAAGCTGAGCTAGAGCGATGGCGGTGAACCTGCGCGCACCGGATCCGGCGCAGCTCCATCCGGTCGCGGGTGTCGAGCTCGGCATCGCGATGGCTGGTGTGCGCAAGGCCGGCCGCAGGGACCTGCTGGTCATCCGGCTTGCCCCCGGTTCGAGCATCGCCGGCATATTCACCAAGAACCGGTTCTGCGCAGCGCCGGTGCTGCTGGCGAAGAAGCATTTGCGCAATCCGGTGCGGGCGTTGGTGGTGAATACCGGGAATGCCAACGCGGGTACGGGTGCCGACGGCTTGCGCCGGGCCCTGACCGTGTGCAGCGCGCTGGCAACTTCGCTGGGCTGCAAAGCTGGCCAGATTCTGCCCTTTTCGACCGGGGTGATCATGGAACCGCTTCCCGCGGAGCGCATCGTCGCAGGGCTGCCGCAGGCGATTGCGGACTTGGACGCCGGCAACTGGCTGCATGCTGCCGAAGCGATCATGACCACCGACACGGTGGCAAAAGCGACCTCGGCGCGAGTGCAGCTGTCCTCGGGCGTGGCGACGGTGACCGGGATCGCCAAGGGCGCGGGAATGATCCGGCCGGATATGGCGACGATGCTGGGATTTGTCGCGACTGATGCGCAGGTCGCGCGCGGGGCGTTGCGGCGGATGACGAAGCAGGCGGCGGATGCTTCCTTCAATTCCATCACCGTGGATGGGGACACCTCGACGAATGATGCGTTTGTATGTCTCGCGACCGGAAAAGGCCCGGTCGCGAGATCGGAGAAAGACGTAAAGGCACTTGGCCAGACGGTTACGGGTGTGGCGCAGAAGCTCGCTCAAGCCATCGTGCGCGACGGCGAGGGTGCCACCAAGTTCGTCACGGTGCGCGTGGAACGCGGCCGCAGCGTCGCCGAGTGCCGCAGAGTGGCTTACGCCATCGCACACTCGCCGCTGGTGAAGACCGCATTCTTCGCCTCCGATCCAAACCTCGGCCGTATCCTTGCCGCGATCGGCTGCGCCGGCGTGGCGGGGCTGCAACCCTCGACGGTGGACCTCTACCTTGACCAGGTGCTGGTGGCGAAGCGCGGCGTCAGGCATGCTGGCTACCGTGAGGAACAGGGTGCGGCTGCGATGAACAAGGCAGAATTCACCGTGCGCGCGGTGCTCAACCGCGGCAAGGCGGCGGCCACCGTGTGGACCTGCGACCTATCGTTCGACTACGTGAAGATCAACGCGGAATACCGATCGTGAGCAAGGACATCAAGCATCTGCTCGAGCGCCTGGAGCAGTTGCTGCCGCCGGCCCCGCCTGCCACCGACTGGACTGCCAGC
This sequence comes from Betaproteobacteria bacterium, assembly GCA_031394435.1. Classification (GTDB taxonomy): domain Bacteria; phylum Pseudomonadota; class Gammaproteobacteria; order Burkholderiales; family SG8-39; genus JAABQT01. The sequence continues at coordinate 16,655 of JANNTQ010000268.1, read as the reverse complement.
ATCGCGCTGCGCTGGCGCCGGACGCACGGCCTAAATGCGCGCGGCTGGCTGCAGCCGGTGCGCCACGTGCACCGCATGCGGCTGTCCGATCTGCGGGGCATCGACGGGCAGATCGCGAAGGTCGAGCAGAACACCAGGCAGTTCATCGAGGGCAAGCCGGCCAACAACGTGCTGCTTACCGGGGCGCGCGGCACAGGCAAGTCCTCCATCGTGAAGGGCCTGCTCAACAAGTACCACAAGCAGGGCCTGCGCCTGATCGAAGTGGAGAAGAACGACCTCGTCGACCTGCCGGAGATCACCGACCAGGTGGCGCGGCGCGCGGAAAGATTCCTCGTATTCTGCGACGACCTTACGTTCCACGGCGCAGAAGACGGCTATATCGCGCTCAAGGTGGCGCTCGACGGTTCGATTTCGACCACCTCGGAGAACCTGCTGATCTACGCCACCTCTAACCGGCGTCACCTGATGCCGGAATTCATGCAGGAGAATCTGGAGACCAAGTACCTGGGCGACGAGATCCATCCAGGCGAGACGGTGGAGGGGAAGATTTCACTGTCGGAGCGTTTCGGATTGTGGGTGTCGTTCTATCCATTCGACCAGGACGAGTATCTGGAGATCGTGGCGCACTGGCTGAAGACCCTGGGCTGTGCTGTGAAGGAAGCCGAAGCGGCGCGCGAGGAGGCGTTGCAGTGGTCGCTGCAGCGCGGCTCCAGGAGCGGCCGCATCGCCTACCAGTTCGCGCGAGACTGGGCTGGTCGCCACCTAAGCGGCTGCGCGGCCGGCAAGCAAGCAAAGAAGAAGTAAGTGGCGGTCGAAGTCGCCGCGGCGGTGATACAGCGCGCCGACGGCGCCTTCCTGCTTGCGCGCCGGCCTGCCGGCAAGGTCTACGCGGGCTACTGGGAATTTCCCGGCGGCAAGGTCGAACCGGGCGAACCGGCGGATCGCGCGCTGGTGCGCGAGTTGCACGAGGAACTCGGCATCGACGCGTGCAATGCGTTTCCCTGGCTCACCCGCGTCTTCACTTATCCGCATGCCACCGTACGGCTCAAATTCTTCCGCGTCACCGCGTGGAAGGGAGATCCGCAGCCGCGGGAACAGCAGGCAATAACCTGGCAGCGTTTCGGCGACCCGATCGCCGCGCCGATGCTTCCCGCCAACGCTCCGGTACTGGCGGCGCTGGAACTGCCCCCGGAGTACGCCATCACGGACGCGGAGAGCCGGGGCCGGGAGCCGATGCTGGCCAGTATCCGGCAGCGGCTCGGCGCCGGCCTCAGGCTGATCCAGGTCAGGGACAAGGGCCTGCCGCGCCGCGAGGAGTTCGCCCGCTCGGTGCTGCGGCTTGCCCATCGCCATGGCGCCAAAGTCCTGCTCAATGGCGGTCCGGCGATCGGTGACGGCGTTCACTACACCGCGGCGCAGTTGATGGATTTGCGCGAAAGGCCGCGACATGTCCTCGCCGCAGCCTCATGCCACGACGCCGCTGAACTTGAACGCGCGATGCGATTGGAGCTGGACTTCGCGGTGCTCGGGCCGGTGAAGCCTACGGCTTCGCATGCGGGGGCGCCGACGTTGGGCTGGGAAGGCTTGGCGCGCCTCGTGCAAGGCGCGAGTATCCCGGTGTATGCCATCGGCGGCATGAAGCGCGCCGACCTGGAGAATGCGTGGCGCGCGGGCGCGCACGGGCTGGCAATGATCGCTGGCGCCTGGAGCTAGCCGCGCCCGTTGTCCGCCTTGGGCGGCGCTTGGGGCACGCGGTAATTCTCCGCGGCCCAGTTGCCGAGGTCGATCAGACGGCAGCGCTCGCTGCAGAACGGACGCCACTTGTTGGCCGCGGCGAAGGGCGCGGCGGTCCCGCAGCGCGGGCAGGGAACCATGACTACAGGTTGCAAAATGTGAGCTCGAAGCCGATGTCCCAATCCGCCGTGCGCGGCCTCGGGTCCTCGCCTGTCTGGGTGAGGAAGCGGATATTGAGAACGTACTTGTTGGCGCTGATCTCGGGCACGCAATTCAGTGCCGGGTCGAGGCGCACGCGCATCATCTGTGCGGTCTTGCCGCCGAGCATCTGCTGGAACGTGCCCTGCGGCGCGGAGACGCGCTGCGGCTTGCCGGATTCGCGCAGAATGCGCAGGATGATCGCCGAGCCGTCCCGCAACGGCACCAGCGGGCCGGTCCAGGCGGCAAGCTGGCCGATGCGCTCTTCCGCGGGGCGGTGCAGCCAGTAGTGGTACGACGGCAGGTCGAATTCGCAGGCACCGCCGGGAATCCCGGTGCGCTGCTTGATCGACATCAGCCAGTCGTTCTCGCGCAGGTACTGCCCGATCTTGCCGGCCATCGAGAATAGCGCCGCGGCAGCCTGCTCGATGTCGCGCAGCACGCTGTTGAGCGCCTCCTCGGAAATCTCCGGGTTGTTGCGGAACGACAGCAGCACCTGCTTCTGCCGCTCGAGTTCCTGCAGCAGGTCCGACTTCAGGTCCGCGCGGCTCGCCACCTCCAGGATCTCGAACAGCGTCAGCAGTGCGACATGATGATCGAGCGGGTCGGTGCGCGCGATGAAGTGGCGCGAGCGCTCGAACAGGTCCTCCAGGCGCAGCAGCGTGCGGATGCGCTCGTTGAGCGGATATTCGTAAGTGATCACGTCCGCGCCCGACTGGCCAAAATTTGGCGGATTCTGAGTGATATGCGCGAGGAAGACAAATTCAGCCTCAAGGTCGGGACTGTGCCAGATAGCGCATATGCATTTCGCGAACCTGCTTGTGCAGTGCGTCAAGCGTTCCGGCGTTGTCGATGACATCGTCCGCCGCAGCCAGCCTGACTTCCCTCTTGATCTGAGTGTCGATGATACGCCTGACTTCTTCCTCGCTGAGGCTGCTGCGCTGCCGCACCCGCTCGACCTGAACGGCCTCCGGGCAATCCACCACCAGCACGCGCGCTACGCGTTGCCGGTATGCCGCGGATTCGATCAACAGCGGCACGACGTGGATAACGTACGGCCCGTTCGCCGCGGCGATGCGCCGCTCGGATTCGGCGCGAATCATCGGGTGCAGCAGTTGCTCGAGCTTGTGCTTCGCTGCAGGGTCGCGGAACACCAGCGCGCGCATCTTTGCGCGATCCATCGCCCCGGTCGGTTCGATGCAATCGCCGCCGAACAGGCGTCGAACCTGTCCAATCGCCGCGCCGCCCGACTGCGTAAGCACATGCGCGATCGCATCGGTGTCCACCACTGTCGCGCCGAGCCGCCCGAATTCCGCCGCCGCGGCGCTCTTGCCGCTGCCGATCCCGCCGGTCAGGCCGACCACAAAGCGCACTAGAAAATGTTAAAGGCTGGAATGTACGTAGCGATCTGCTTGCCCCAGAACAAAACCAATACTGCAGCCATGGCTATGTAAGGGCCAAAGTGAAATTTAAACATGCCATCCCAGCCTCGGCGAGCCGCAAGCATTTGAACAACACCGAAGATCGATCCCAGAATGGCTGACAAGAAGATCAATAGGAATAGAGCTTTCCAGCCCAATAAGGCCCCCACCGCTGCAGTCATCTTAAGGTCGCCAATCCCCATTCCGTCCACGCCGCGAACAAGCTTGAATGCTGCATTCACCGTCCAAAGAGCCATATATCCAGCTGCAGCGCCTATCACTGCCTCCTTCAGAGGAACAAAAGTACCGGAGAAATTGATAAGCAAGCTGAACCAGAGCAAAGGCAAAGTAATGCCGTCAGGCAAAAATCCCGTGTCCTGATCAATTACGGCAAGTGCGATCGTTGCCCATACAAACACCATCGCTGCGACTGCGTTAAGTGTGAGCCCAAACCGGGTCGCTGCATACCAGGCCGCAATTCCTGCCAACAGCTCAACAATCGGATAGCGAAGTCCAATCTTTGCACCGCACTTCGAGCACTTGCCACGCAGAAAAACGAAGCTTACAAGTGGGATATTCTCCAGCGCGGTGATCTGGTGCTGACAATGTGGGCACCTGGATCTGGGAACAGCAAGGCCGTATGGAATTTGGAATTTCTTGTCGAGATAGCTGCCAAGCTCATTGGCGAGTCGCTTGGCTTCGCTGTCGTTCCTGAAATGAAGAGACTCGCTAACGGTAGTAGAAATGTCGGATAGCCACTCCCGCTCCATCATCTTCGGGAGACGATGGATGACGACGTTGAGAAAGGAACCGATGCATAGGCCGAAGGCCAGGGCGACCCACGGCAGAATTGCAGGCTGGGCCAGCCAGCCGAAGAACCCCATCTAGACCGCTTGGCCCATCTTGAAGATCGGCAGGTACATGGCGATCACCATGCCGCCGATCAGTGTACCCAGCACCACCATGATCATGGGTTCCATCAGGGAAGACAGTGCCTCGACCGCGTCATCCACCTCTGCCTCGTAGAAGTCGGCGACCTTGCCGAGCATCCCATCCAGTGCGCCGGTTTCCTCGCCGATCGAGCACATCTGCAGAACCATATTCGGGAACACGCCGGAGTTCTGCATCGCCAGTGTGAGCGAAGTGCCGGTGGACACCTCCTTCTGGATCTGCTTGGTGGCAATCAAATACACATAGTTTCCGGATGCGCCGCCCACGGAGTCGAGTGCCTCCACCAGCGGCACCCCGGCGGCGAACATGGTGGCCATCGTGCGCGTCCAGCGCGCAATGGTCGACTTCACCACCAGGTCGCCGAATACCGGCAGCTTGAGCATCAGCCGGTCCATGAAGATCTGCACCGGCAAGGAGCGCTTCCAGGCCTCGAGGAAACCGATGACCGAGCCGATGATCACCGGGAAGATGATGTACCAGTAGGCCACGAACCAGTCCGACACCGCCATCACGAACAGCGTCGGGGCGGGCAGGTCGGCGCCGAAATTGGTGAACACTTCCTTGAACGCCGGGATGACGAAGATCATGATCACCGCGGTGATGATGAACGCCACCACGACGATGGCAATGGGGTAGAACAGCGCCGCCTTGATCTTCGACTTGATGGCGAGAATTTTCTCCTTGTAGTTCGCCAGGCGGTCGAGCAGCGTTTCCAAAATGCCCGCCTGCTCGCCGGCCTGCACCAGGTTGCAGTACAACGCATCGAAGTACAGCGGATATTTGCGAAACGCCTGCGCCAGCGAGGAGCCGGTCTCGACTTCGGTCTTGAGCTCGATCAGCAGCCTCGACACTGCGGCGTTCGACGCGCCCTTGCTGACGATGTCGAAGCACTGCAGCAGCGGCACGCCGGCCTTCATCATCGTCGCCAGTTGCCGCGTGAACAGGGCGATGTCCTTGTCCCTGACTTTGCCGCCGCCGCCGTACTTCTGCCGCTTGACCTTCTGCACGATGATTCCCTGGCGGCGCAGCGTGGCGTTCACTGCCGCCTCGCTCACCGAACGCAACTCGCCACGGATGACCTTGCCACCCTTGTCGCGCCCTTCCCAGAGGAAGTTGAATTCCTTGGGACCGGCGGCTTTAGCCGCTGCTGCCGTTGCCATAGCGCGATCTCCGGTTCCGTTGCCGTCGCTGCAGAACTGACCGTCGATGATGCCCTGAGCAGAGTTTTTTGTAAAGCCTCAGGTTTCTCGCCTAAACCGCTGACGCGGCGCGGTTTTGAGGGGTCAAAATGACCCCGAAACCGGACTCCCAAGGCAGTCCGCTTACGCGACTTCTTGCGACTCGAGCGCGGGTTTCACGGGGCGGAAGATGCGCACTGTTTTCACCGCGCGCCCCTGCGCATGCACGATCTCCATCGGCACTTCGCCGATCTTGATCGACACATCCGCCTCCGGGATGTCGCGCAGTTGTTCCAGGATCAGGCCGTTCAGCGTCTTGGGCCCTTCGGTCGGCAAATCCAGACCCAGCGCACGGTTCACCTCGCGCACCGGCGTGGCGCCATCGGCGGTCGCGCTGCCGTCCTCGCCCCAGGCAAGGGTCTGCACCGCCGAGGGCATCGAGGTGGTGAACTTGCCGATGATCTCCTCGATGATGTCCTCGAGCGTCACCAGGCCCATCAGCTCGCCGTATTCGTCCACTACCAGCGCGATGCGCTCCTCGTTTTCCTGGAAATACTGCAGCTGCGCGAACACCGGCGTAGAAGCGGGTACGAAATAGGGCGCCGCCAGCAGCGATTCGATTTCCGACTTGTTCAAGGTGCCTGCCTGCAAGGGCGCGAGCACTTTGCGCAGATGCAGCACACCGAGCACTTCGCCGCGCGAGTCCCGGAATACGGGCAGCCGCATGTGGTAGCTGGTGGCCAGGTGCCGCGCGATCGACTCCATGTCGTCATCCAGCTTGATCGACTCGATACGGGCGCGCGGCAGCATGATGTCCTGCACCGTGATCGAGCCGAGGTCGAAAAGGTTGAGCAGGATTGAGACGTGCTTTTTCGGCATGAAGCTCGAGGATTCGAGCACGATGGTGCGGATTTCCTCTGGCGACAGCGGCTGCGCGCCGGATTCCTGCGGGCGGATGCCGAGCAGGCGCAGCAGCGGCTTGAGGATGGCGTCGGTGGAGACGGACAGCAGGTGCACGAACGGCGCGGAAATCAGCGCCAGCGCGTGCATCGGCCAAGCCACCAGCCTGGCGATGCCTTCGGCGTTGTGCTGGCCGAGGCGCTTGGGAACCAGTTCGCCGACGACAATGGTGAAATAAGTGATCGAAATCACCACCAGGATCGTCGCCACGAAGGCGCTCGCCTTCTGTTCCATGCCCAGCGATTGAAGCCACAGCGATAGCGGCGGGGCGAGCACCGCCTCGCCGACGATGCCGTTGAGCAGGCCGATCGCAGTGATGCCGATCTGGATGGTGGAGAGAAAGCGCGTAGGCTCGGCGCCCAGGCGCACCGCCGCCGCGGCCAGCGCGTCGCCGTTCGCCGCGAGCGTGCTGAGACGCGCCTTGCGTGCGGTGAGCAGCGCCACCTCGGCCATCGCGAAGCTGCCGTTCAGCAGGATCAGGCAGGCCAGAATCAGGATTTCCATGGGTCCCCCTTGCCGCGAAGTTGCTGGGTCCGGGCGCCGCGATCAGTTGCGGCCGAGGACGACCTCGAGCACAAAGCGGCTGCCGACGTAGGCGAGCAGCAGCAGCACGAAGCCGCCCAGCGTCCAGCGCAGGGCCGTGCGCCCGCGCCAGCCGTAGAAATGCCGTCCCGCAAGCAGCCACGCAAAAGTCGCCCAGGACAGGATTGCGAACAGTGTCTTGTGATCGAAGCGCAGAGGGCGCCCGAACAGCGTCTCGGAGAACGCGATGCCCGTCGCCAGCGTGCAGGTGAGCAGCGCGAATGCGGCGGCGATCAGCCGAAACAGCAGACGCTCCTGCGTCAGCAAAGGCGGCAGCGCGCCGAATGGCCCCGCCAGAATGCCGGCCGCGTCGCCCATGAAAGCGCCGCCGGCGCTACGCGCCTGGTGCAGGCGGCGTTCGAGCAGTGCCATCAGCAGCGCATGCAGGATGGCGATGGTGAACAGGCTGTAGGCGAGCATTGCCAGTGCCAGGTGCAGCTTGAATTCGAGCGATGCAGCGTAGGCGCCGCTGGCAAGCCCGGGGAACAGCACCGGCAGGGGCGTGACGAGTGCTGCCAACGCAAGCGCAGGCGGCTGCATGCCGTCGAGGTTGTAGTACAGGCTCTCGATCCAGTAGAACAGAACCGCCAGCCAGAGCATGGTGGAGAGCGCGTGGGCGAATCCGAAACGCAGTTCCGCTGCCGCGAACAGCCCCGCATACAACAGCGCGCCGTGCAGCACGAGAGGTGCAAGGATCGCGATGCGCTCCCAGGGCTGCAGCCCGCTCGAAGCGGCGGCGGCTGGCCGGGCGCGCCAGCGCGTGTTCCAGAAATGCCACGCCAGTCCCGCGTAGGCGGCCGCGGCGACCGCGTGAATTACAATGTCGGGCACAGCTTCAGTTTATCACCCGTGCTCGACAACCTGACCACACGCCTCGCCAAGATCGTCAAGACGATCCGCGGCGAGGCGCGCCTTACCGATAGCAACATCCAGGACGCGTTGCGCGAAGTGCGCGTCGCGCTGCTCGAAGCGGACGTCGCGTTGCCGGTGGTGCGCGATTTTATCGCCGTGGTCAGGGACAAGGCCCGCGGCACCGAGGTGGTGGGCAGCCTGACGCCGGGCCAGGCGCTGGTCGGCGTGGTGCATCGCGAGCTGGCGCGTCTGATGGGCGAGGCCAATGTCGGGCTCGACCTCGCCGTGCAGCCGCCGGCGGTGATCCTGATGGCGGGCCTGCAGGGCTCGGGCAAGACCACCACTGCGGCAAAGCTTGCGCGCTTGCTGCTGGGGCAGAAGAAAAAAGTGCTGCTGGTGTCCTGCGACGTCTACCGGCCGGCGGCAATCGAGCAGCTGCAAACCGTGGCGGCGCAGGTGGGCGTGGATTTCCTCTCCTCGGCGGCGGATGAACTGCCGGTAGCGATCGCGCGCAACGCCCTAATGCACGCGAAGACACGCTACTACGACGTGCTGATCGTGGACACTGCGGGGCGGCTCGCCATCGACGAGCCGATGATGCAGGAAGCCGCCGCGCTGCACGCGGAGCTCAAGCCCGTGGAAACGCTGTTCGTGGTGGACGCGATGCAGGGCCAGGATGCGGTCAACGTGGCGCGCATATTCGGCGAACGGTTGCCGCTTACCGGCGTGATCCTCACCAAGCTCGATGGTGACGCGCGCGGTGGCGCCGCGCTGTCAGTGCGCCAGGTCACGGGCAGGCCCATCAAGTTTGCCGGCGTGGGCGAGAAGCTCGACGCGCTGGAGCCGTTCCATCCGGAGCGCATGGCTTCGCGCGTGCTCGGCATGGGCGACATCCTGTCGTTGGTCGAGGAGGCCCACAAACAGGTGGACCTCGCGCAGGCGCAGCGCGTCGCGGAGAAGGTCCGCAAGGGCAAAGGCTTCGATCTGGAGGTTTTCAAGCAGCAGATCCAGCAGATGGCCAAGATGGGTGGCCTGTCCGCGATGCTCGACAAGCTGCCGGCGCAGCTGGCTGGGCAAATCAATCCGGCGCAGTTGCAAGATGGCCGCCAGTTTCGCCGCATCGAGGGCATCATCAACTCGATGACGCCGGGTGAGCGCGTCGATCCCGACCTGATCAAGGCGTCGCGCAAGCGCCGCATTGCCGCGGGCGCCGGCGTGCCGGTGCAGGAAGTGAATCGCCTGCTCAATCAGTTCGAGCAGATGCAGAAGATGATGAAGATGATGAAGGGCGGCAACTTGGCGCGCATGATGCGCGGAATGAAAGGCATGCTGCCGGGAACGCGCTGAAGGCGCGATCGGTGCACTGCAAAGGAAAAGGCCCGCCATCTGGCGGGCCTTCCCGTTATCTACTTCCGCTTCTTCGCAGCCGTGCGAGTCGCCGGGCTGCGCTTTGCGCCAGAGCGGGCCTTGCGGCCGGCTTTGGCGCTCAGGCGAACTTTTTTGCCTTGGCGAGCCCTTTCACGGTCTCGGTCGCGGCGGCGACGTTGGCTTCGGCGATTTCGGTCGCCTGCTTGGTCACCTTGGTGAAATTGTCATAGGCCGAGTTAGCGGCGGCGAGCATCGACTTGATACCGGCGACAGCAACGTCAGATCCGGCCGGCGCATTCTTCACCGCCTTGTCCAGCAGCGCGGTGAAGTTCTCGTTCCAGTCGGCGGCGCGTTTCTCAGCGGCCTGCGACATTTCGGCGTTGGTTGCCGTCGCCACTTCGTACATGCTCTTCGAGTAGGCGATGGCCTTCTCGATCGCCGGAGTGGCAAAGGAATTCTGCAGGCTCACGAATTCCTGCACGTCTTTCGCGCTGAACAGCGCACGGGCGTTGCTGAGGTTGTCTTCGAACGCGCTTTTCACGGCGTTGGCGTTCAAGGCTGCGAATTTCTCGATCGCTGCGAACTGCGTCGCGGCGAGGGACAGCATCGCGTCCACGTTGGCCTTGCTGGCCGCCTGGATCTGCTCGGGGGTCACGTACATGGGGTAAGGCTCCTTGTCAGAGTAAAAGAATTCGGTTAAGGGCTTGTCAGTGCGATTTGGTGCATCGCAGCAACCTGTAGTTTAGGCCTTTGTCATTGAAAGTCAAACGTATTTTGCAGTGCAGCATAAGTAATTGATACAGCGCAGAATCCTGCAGAAGTGTTGTGCGACTGGTGTTTCGATCGCCAAATCAGCTTCTGTCGAAACTTACGAACGCGAGGCGAGGGCGACGACGACAATGGCGCCCCATGAGCGTCGCGCCCGGCAGTGCTGACCCCGTCCGTAGGGCAGCGTGGGTATTTCCGGGGCTGTTCGTGATGCTCTGGAGCACCGGTTTCATCGGCGCGAAGTTAGGGCTTCCTTACGCCGAACCGGCCACCTTCCTGGAAATTCGCTTCCTCGCAGTCCTTGCAGTGCTGCTGCCGCTGTGCTGGCTCATGCGCGCGCCATGGCCGCGCACGCGCGGTGAGTTCTGGCACATGGCCTTCGCTGGAGCGCTGATCCAGGGCGGGTATCTGGGCGGGGTGTTCCTGTCGTTGTCCCGAGGCATGCCTGCGGGGGTGTCCTCCCTCATCACTGCGCTGCAGCCGATCCTCGCGGCGGTGTTGAGCGGTTGGCTGCTGGGCGAACGCACAAATACGCGCCAGTGGCTCGGCCTCGCGCTCGGCATCGCCGGGGTGGCATTGGTGGTGCACGAAAAATGGGTGCTGGAGGGCGTGGGTCTTGCTGCCACGGCGCTGTCCGTATTGGCGTTGGCAAGCATCAGCCTGGGCGCCATCTGGCAGAAGCGCCATTGTGCACAGATCGACCTGCGCACCGGCGCGGCAATCCAGTTCGCGGCCGGCTTCCTGGTGCTGCTGCCTTACGCCTGGCTGTTCGAGACTCGCCAGGTGATCTGGGGGGTCGAGCTGATAATCGCCATCGTCTGGCTGGTATTTGCGCTATCGCTGGGCGCAGTGTTCCTGCTGTTCTGGCTGATCCGGCACGGCGCGGCCACCAAGGTGGCGAGCCTGATGTACCTGGTGCCTCCGTGCACGGCGCTGGTCGCGTGGCCGCTGTTCGGCGAGACCTATACTGCGTTCTCCGCTGCCGGCATGGCACTCGCCGTACTGGCCGTGTGGCTCGTGAGCAAGGGATGAATCTCGACTACAGACCTGACGATCCGGCGTTCCTCGCCGACCCGTTCCCGCTGTTCCGCTGGCTGCAGGACGAGGATCCTTGCCATTGGAGCCCTCGCCTGAAGGCGTGGGTGCTGACCCGCTACGAAGACGTGCGCCGCGTGTGCCTGGACAGGGACATGTCCTCGGACCGCCTGCGGCCGTATTTCGCCACGCTGCCGCCGGCAGAGGCGCTGCGCATCGTCGAACTGATGCGCTACCTGACGCGATGGATGGTGTTCCGCGACGCGCCCGAGCATACGCGCCTGCGCCGCCTGACGAGCAAGGTATTCCATGTCAAGTCGATGCACGCCATGCGCCCGCGGATCGAGGCGCTGACGCATTGGCTGTTCGAGTGCATCGGCAACCGGGCCGAGTTCGATTTTATCGGCGATTTTGCCGGGCCGCTGCCTGCGCTGGTGATCATGGACATGCTAGGCGTGCCCCGCGCCCAGCTCGGCCAGGTGAAGCAGCTGTCCGACGACATGGCGCTGTTCATCGGCAGCTCGCGCATGGCGCAGGAAAAATACGCCATCGCGGAGGCGGCGACGCGCGCAATGGCAGAATTGTTCCGCAGCATGATAGTTGCGCGCCGCGCCGCTCCACAGGCCGACCTGCTTTCCGAATTGGTGCATCTGGAGGACGCGGGTGACCGCCTGTCGGACGACGAGCTGGTGGCCACTTGCATCCTGCTGCTGTTTGCCGGGCACGAAACCACCACCAACCACATTGCCAATGGGCTGCTCGGGCTGCTGAGGTTTCCGCAGGAGATGACGAAGCTGCGCGACGATCCGACGCTGGCCCCTGCCGCGGTCGAGGAGTTGTTGCGCTACGACGGTCCGAACGCAGCGCAGGTGCGCATCGTGCAACGGCGCCACCAACTGCATGGCAAGCAGCTGAATCCGGGTGAGCGCGTCTTCATCCTGCTCAACGCGGCCAATCGCGACCCTCGCGTCTACCCGGACCCCGATCGGGTGGAGCTCGCGCGCAATGGGCCGCCGCACCTCGCCTTCGGCTTCGGGCCGCATATTTGCCTGGGTTTTCCGCTCGCGCGCCTGGAGGGTCAGATCGCGCTGCCGGCGGTGCTGGCGCGCTGGCCTGGCATCGAGCTGGCAGGGGGGGGGCTGGAGTGGCTCAATTCGATGGTGTTCCGCGGCATGAAGGCGATGCCGGTAAAAGTGCAGGCATGAGCGCAAGGCAGCAAGGCGAACACTTGCCCCGCAGCCTGTGGTGGGTGCTGATCGGCATCACGCTGATCTGGGGCTTCAACTGGACGGCAATGAAAGTCGCGATCTCGGAAGTCGCGCCTTTCACCTTCCGCACATTCTGCCTGGCAGCCGGGTCAGGGGTCCTGTTCGCGGCTCTGCGCGCGAGCGGCCAGCCGCTCGCCATCCCCCGCGACCAGTGGAAGCGCCTCGTGCTGGTCGCCTTCTTCACCATCACCTGCTGGAATGTGCTGGTGGTATTCGGTTTGCGGCTGATCCCCTCGGGTCGCGCCGCGATCCTCGCCTACACCATGCCCGCGCTGGCCATCCCGCTTTCGGTGTGGCTGCTGAACGATCCCATGAACAGGCGGAAGTTGCTCGGCCTTGCGCTTGGCATGGCCGGCATGGCCCTGCTGATATTCGAAGAGTTCGCCAACCTCGCGGGCGCGCCGCTGGGCGCGCTGCTGGTGCTGGGTGCGGCCTCGACCTGGGCGCTCGGCACGGTGTTGCAGAAGAAATTTCCTGTGCGGGCGCCGGTGGCGGCGCTCACCGCCTGGATGATGCTGCTGGGCGGTGTGCCGATCTACATTGGTGCGTTATTGTTTGACGACTTCGCCGCCCTCAAGGACGTTAGCCTGTGGCCGGCGCTGGCGGTGGCCTACAACGTGCTTTTTTCGTTCGCCTGGGCGCACTGGGCGTGGATCAAGCTCGCCACCTCGGTGTCGGTGACCACTTTTTCGCTGGCCATGCTGCTGACGCCGGTAGTGGGCGTGTTCTCCGGCATGCTGTTCCTGGGCGAGCGGCCTGGCTGGCTCGAATTCGGCGCGCTGGGTTTGGTGCTAGCGTCGCTGGCGACGGTTTTGATCCCGCTCAGGAAGTAGGCGCAGGCACGCTGCGCGTGCGCGGCACGCGCGCCAGGTCCCAGCCGTCCTCGTCCTGCCCGAGAAACTGCCGCACGCGCGCCAGCTCGCGCTGCGGATCCGCCAGGTCTAGCGGTAGCGCTCCGCTCTGCTTGGACAGCTTCTCGCCGGCAGCGTTGATGGCGACGGGCACGTGGGCGTAGCGCGGCGTCGGTGCGCCGAGGATGCGCTGCAAGTGGATCTGCCGCGCGGTCGAGTCGAGCAAGTCCGCTCCGCGCACGACCTCGGTCACAGCCTGATCCATGTCGTCCAGCACGACGGCGAGCTGATAGGCGTAGATGCCATCTGCGCGCAGCAGCACGAAATCACCGATTTCCCTTTCGACGCGCTGTTCGATGCTGCCCTGAATACGGTCGACGAAGCCGATGGGAGCCGCGTGCGTGCGCAGGCGCACCGCGCGCGCTCTCTCGCCCGTGACGATCCCACGGCGGCAGGTGCCTGGATAGATGCGCGAGCCATCGATAGCGAGCGCCGAGTCTTCAAGTTCCTTCCGCGTGCAGGCGCAGCCGTAGGCGAAGCCGCGCTGTGCCAGGTCCTCGATGGCCGCGCCGTAACGCGCCACGCGCGCGCTCTGCCGCAGGACTGGGCCGTCCCACTCGAAGCCGAGCCTGTCCAGCGCGCGCAGGATCTGGTCTGCGGCACCCGGCTGCTCGCGCGGCGCGTCAAGGTCATCCATGCGCAACAGCCACTTGCCGTTGGCGGCGCGCGCCTGCATGTAGCTGGCAAGCGCAGCGACCAGCGAGCCGAAGTGCAAAGGCCCTGTCGGCGAGGGGGCGAAGCGGCCCACGTAAGCGCTCATGCGGACTAGGTTACACTCGCGCGCGAGTAGGGAAAATGCGCAGAAAGGCGGCTATGGCAACAGTCGATCTGACCAAGGAAAACTTCGAGCAGTTGATCAGCGAAAGTCAGATGCTGATCGTGGATTTCTGGGCGCCGTGGTGCGGGCCCTGCCGCGGCTTTGCGCCGATCTACGACAAAGCGGCCGAGGCGCATCAGGACGTGGTGTTCGGCAAAGTGAATACCGACGCCGAGCAGGAGCTGGCGGGCGCCTACAATATCCGCTCGATTCCGACGCTGATGGTGTTCCGCGAGAAGGTGGTGCTGTTCCAGCAGGCCGGCGCCCTGCCGGCCTCTGCGCTAGAACAGGTAATCAGCCAGGCCAAGTCGCTCGACATGGCCAAGGTGCTCCAGGAAATCGCGGCCCGCGAGCAGCAGGGCGAGCGGAAGCAGGCCTGAGCAGGGTCTGCGATGACCGAACTGCGCCTGGCGGGCGATCGCGGCTTCGCCGACCACGGCTGGCTAAAGTCGTTCCACAGCTTTTCCTTCGCCGACTACCTCGACCCGCGCCACATGGGCTATGGGCCGCTGCGCGTGATCAACGAGGACCGGGTCGCACCAGGCACCGGTTTCGGCACGCACGGGCACCGCGACATGGAGATCATCAGCTATGTGCTGGAGGGTACGCTCGGCCACCAGGATTCGATGGGCAACGGCTCGACCATCGTGCCGGGCGACGTGCAGCGCATGAGCGCCGGCAGCGGCGTGCGCCACAGCGAATACAACCACGAGAAGTCTGGCACCACGCATTTCCTGCAGGTCTGGATCGAACCGAATGTGATGGGTCTTGCGCCGTCGTACGAGCAAAAGCATTTCGACGCTGATGCCAAGCGCGGGCGGCTGCGCCTAATCGCCTCGCCGGATGGCGGCGAGGGCTCAGTCAGCATCCATCAGGACGCGTGCGTCTACGCAGCGCTGCTGGACGGCGCGGAACGCGCAGTGCACCAACTGGCCCCGGGCCGGCGTGCATACGTGCACGTGGTGCGCGGTAGGCTCAGCTTGAATGGGCAGACCCTGGGTGCTGGCGACGCGCTGAAGCTTGCAGATTCGCTGGAGTTCGTGTTGGAACGAGGTGACAAGTCCGAGGTCCTGTTGTTCGACCTGCCGTAGCAAGAGCGCAGGACGCGACGGCACCCGCGCGCTAAACTAGGCTCCTCGAATCGGGCAAGGAGACCAGCATGGTGGCGGCAATGGACACCGGCATTTCCGGCAGGGACCGGCTGGCGATATCGGGCGGGTTGTCGCGCCTGCTGGCCGATACATACGTTCTGTACCTGAAGACGCACAATTTCCACTGGAACGTCGAGGGGCCGATGTTCCAGACCCTGCATCAGATGTTCATGGTCCAGTACACGGAGGCCTGGAATGCGATCGACCCGATCGCCGAGCGCATCCGCGCATTGGGCCATTACGCGCCGGGTAGCTACAAGCAGTACGCCAAACTCACCTCGGTGAAGGAAGCCGACGGCGTGCCCAAAGCGCAGCAGATGGTGCGTCAGTTGATTGAGGGTCAGGAAACGGTGGCGCGCACCGCGCGCTCGGTGCTGCCGCTCGCGGAGAAGGCAAACGACCAACCCACGCTCGACCTGCTAACGCAGCGACTCGACATCCATGAAAAGAACGCCTGGATGCTGAGGAGCCTGCTGAAGAAGTAGCTTTGGCGGACGCGCGCCTCGAAAAAGACTCCTTCGGGCCGATCGAGGTCCCGGCCGAGCGGCTGTGGGGCGCGCAAACGGAGAGGAGCCGCCGCTACTTCCGCATCTCCAGCGAGCGCATGCCGCTCGCTGTAATCCACGCGCTGGCGCTCGCCAAGCGCTCCGCGGCGCGCGTCAACAAGGCGCTTGGCCTGCTCGAGGCGAAGAAAGCCGAAGCCATCGAGCGCGCCGCCGACGAGGTGCTGGCCGGCCGCCACGACGACGAGTTCCCGCTGGTGGTGTGGCAGACCGGCTCGGGCACGCAATCCAACATGAACGTGAACGAGGTGCTTGCCAACCGCGCCTCCGAGTTGCTGGGTGGAGAGCGCGGGCAGAAGCGCTTGGTGCATCCCAACGACGAGGTCAACCTCGGCCAATCGTCGAATGACGTGTTTCCCACCGCCATGCACGTCGCTGCCGCGCGTGCCATCGAGCACGATCTGCTGCCGCGACTGGAGCGCCTGGAGGCGACCTTGGCGGCCAAGGCCGAGGAGTTTGCCGCCATCGTCAAGATCGGCCGCACCCACCTGCAGGACGCCACGCCGCTCACGCTGGGGCAGGAGTTTTCCGGCTACGTCGAGCAGCTGGCGCAGGCGGAGGCGGCGATCGAATTGGCGCTGCCCGGGCTGTGTGAGCTGGCGATTGGCGGCACTGCAGTCGGCACCGGCCTCAACACGCATCCCGAGTTCGGCGCGCGCGTGGCGCAGGACCTGTCGCAGGCCACGGGCATGTCCTTCGAGTCCGCGCCCAACAAGTTCGCCGCGCTGGCCGGGCACGAGGCGCTGGTGTTCGCGCATGGCGCCCTGAAGACGCTCGCAGTGGCGCTGACTAAGATCGCCAACGACATCCGCTGGCTCGCCTCCGGACCGCGCTCAGGACTGGGCGAGTTGCGCATCCCGGAGAACGAACCGGGCAGCTCGATCATGCCCGGCAAGGT
>JANNTQ010000267.1:0-33162 GCA_031394435.1 Betaproteobacteria bacterium | reverse complement strand
CAAAATCGGCACGGGCGGTCGTCTTTTCAGAAATCGGGGTGTGACCCCGATTCTGCCAAAAAAAAAGCCCTGCTGAGGAGGGCTTTTTCGGAGTGTTGCCTGTTACGGCCGGCGCGTGCCGATGACTTCGAGCTCGACGCGGCGGTTCTTGGCGCGGCCGTCCGTCGACTTGTTGCTGGCCACGGGCTGCTTCTCGCCCTTGCCCTCGGTGTAGATCCGGTTCGGCTCGACACCCTTGGACACCATGTAGGCCTTCACCGACTCGGCGCGGCGCACTGACAGCTTCTGGTTGTAGGCGTCGCTGCCGATCGAGTCGGCGTGGCCGATGGCGATCACTACCTCGAGGTTGATGGCGCGGACCTTCTGCGCCAGGTCATCGAGCTTGTTCTTGCCATCGGGCTTGATCACCGACTTGTCGAAGTCGAACAGCACGTCCGCGGCAAGCGTCACTTTCTCGGCGACCGGCTTGGGCGGAGGCGGAGGCTTCGGCGCTTCCGGCTGCACCACCGGGGCGGGCGCGGGCGCGGGAGCAGGCGCAGGCGCAGGCGTCGCCGGCGCTGGCACAGGGGCGGGGGCCGGCTTCGGCTCCTCTGTCGTCGCGCAGCCCACCAGCACGGCCAGCGCAATTGCGGCGCCGCTCAGACCGAACGATCGCAAAGTCTTGTTAAGCATGCTTGTTCTCCCTCTTGTGCCTAAGATTGGAATGCCAGTCAATTCAGGATTTTAGTCTGCCACAACAACGCGCGCCCTTGCAAGTCTGACAGCTCGACTCGCGTCAGCATCCGGTCCTGCAGCACCCTCTCGCCGCCGACCCAGACATCGGTCACGTGCTCGCGCCCGCAGGCATAGACCAGGTGCGAAACGACATCGTAGGCGGGCTGCAATTCGAGGCTGTCGAACTTCACGGCCGCCAGGTCCGCGGCCTTGCCGGGAATGATCGAACCGATGCGGTTTTCCAGCCCGAGCGCGATCGCGCCGCCGAGCGTAGCTGCGTGCAGCGCGGCGCGCGCGGGCATTGCCGCAGCGTCCCGCGCCACGGCCTTGGCGAGGAGCGCCGCGCTGCGCATTTCCTGGAACAGGTCGAGCCGGTTGTTGCTCGCCGCGCCGTCGGTGCCCAACGCCACATTGACGCCCGCCGCGAGAAGCGCTGCGACCGGGGCGAGGCCGCTGGCCAGTTTCAGGTTGGACGAGGGGCAATGCGCGACCGAGCAGCCGTGGCGCTGCAGCAAGGCGATTTCGCTTGCCTCGAGGTGGACCGCATGCACCGCAATGAGGTTCGGCCCGAGCAGGCCGAGGCGCGCGAGCCGTTGCAGCGGGCGCACGCCGTGCTCGGCGACCGAGCGTTCAATTTCCTCCAGCGTCTCGTGCACGTGCACGTGCACCGGCAACTCGAGCTCGGCGGCGAGCTGCGCAACCTTGCGGAACGTGGCATCGGACACGGTGTAGGGGGCGTGCGGCGCCAGGCAGAACGACAGCTGCGGATGCTCGCGCCACTGGTCGCGCAGCGCGAGTCCCTTGGCGAGGTACTGCTCGGGATCGGCGGCGTAGGCCGAGGGAAACTCGATCACGATCAGGCCGAGCGCCGCGCGCATGCCGGCGGCGAGCGCCGCTTCCGCCGCCGCTTCGGGGAAGAAGTACATGTCGTTCATGCAAGTGACGCCGCCGCGCAGCATTTCCGCACAGGCGAGCAGCGTACCGTCGCGCACGAACTCCGCGGAAACGTGCTTCGCCTCCACCGGCCAGACGTGCTCCTGCAGCCAGCGCATCAGCGGCAGGTCGTCGGCGATGCCGCGCATCAGCGCCATGGCGGCGTGCGTGTGCGCGTTGACCAGCCCGGGGATCAGCGCGTGCCCGGGCAAGTCGACGCGGGCGTAGTCGGCGTAGCGCTGCGTGGCCTCGGCCATCGGCAGCACCGCCTCGATGCGGCCGCCGCGCACGGCGACGGCGTAGCGCTCAAGCACTACGCCGTCGGGCTCCACCGGCACCACCCAGCGCGCGTTGATGAGAACTTTTTCAGTCATACAAACAGAAAGCCCCGCGCTCGGCGGGGCTTTCAGCTCAGCCGAGCTCCGCGCCTAGCGGCCAGTGCCGAGCACCTCGACTTCCGCGCGCCGGTTGGGCGCGAGGCAGGCGATCAGCGCCTTGCGGTCCTTCTGGTCGGGGCAGTTCGCCACCGGCAACGTCGTGCCCGGATAGGACTTGCCGTAGCCCGTGGGTTCGATCTTCGAGCCGTCGGCGCCCTGCTTCACGAGGTAGGCCTTCACCGCCTCCGCGCGGCGCTCCGAGAGTTTCTGGTTGTATTGCGCGGAGCCCAAGCGGTCGGCGTAGCCGCTGATGCCGACAAAGCGGACGTTCGAGAACTCGCCGAAGCGCACCACCACCTCGCGGTCAAGCTTGTCCTGCGCCGCCGTGTCGAGCGCGGTCTTGTTGAAGTCGAAGCGCACATGTGAGAACACGCGCAGCGCTGCCGGTTTGGCCGGTGCGGCGGCGGGCTTGGGCGCTGGGGCCGGCGCCGCTGCAGGCGCAGGCGCGGGTGCCGGCGCAGGCGCCGGCGCAGCAGGAGCCGGCGTGGGCGCAGGCGCAGGCTTGGGCTCTTCCGTAGTGGCGCAGCCCACCATCGCCGCGAGCGCGGCGGCACAAACAAACGACTGGGCGCTGTAGCGGATTTTCATTATTTTCCTCCTTAGAGACGCCCGCATTTAAGCACAGCGCGGAGCGCCGGTCGAGAGGGTCGCGCGTGGTAAAATTTCCCGTTCGCACTCGCGCCTAAAACGGCCCGTTTTTCACTCCCCAGAACAAGAGCCGAAATGGAACAGTTCGCCAAGGAAACGCTGCCGGTCAGCCTCGAGGAGGAGATGCGCCGGTCGTATCTCGATTACGCGATGAGCGTGATCGTCGGGCGCGCACTGCCGGACGTGCGCGACGGTCTGAAGCCGGTGCACCGGCGCGTGCTGTTCGCGATGCACGAGCTGTCGAACGACTGGAACCGCGCCTACAAGAAGTCGGCGCGCATCGTCGGCGACGTGATCGGCAAATACCACCCGCATGGCGATGTCGCGGTATACGACACCAACGTGCGCATGGCGCAGAATTTCTCGCTGCGCTACATGCTGGTCGACGGCCAGGGCAATTTCGGCTCGGTGGACGGCGACAACGCGGCGGCCATGCGCTACACCGAGATCCGCATGGCGAAGATTGGCCACGAACTGCTGGCCGACATCGACAAGGAAACGGTGGACTTCGGGCCGAACTACGACGGCTCGGAACACGAGCCGCTGCTGCTGCCCTCGCGCATCCCCAACCTGCTGATCAACGGCTCCTCCGGCATCGCCGTCGGCATGGCTACCAACGTGCCGCCGCACAACCTGAACGAGGTGGTGGACGCATGCCTGCACCTGCTCGCCAATCCGCGCTGCGCCATCGAAGAATTGATCAAGCTGATGCCGGCGCCGGATTTCCCCACCGCCGGCATCATCTACGGCCTGGCCGGCGTGCACGAGGGCTACCGCACCGGGCGCGGGCGCGTGGTGATGCGTTCGCGCACGCACTTCGAGGACATGGAGAAGGGCAACCGCCAGTCGATCATCGTCGACGAGCTGCCCTACCAGGTGAACAAGAAAGCGCTGCTGGAGCGCATCGCCGAGCTGGTGACCGAAAAAAAGCTCGAGGGCGTTTCCGACATCCGCGACGAGTCCGACAAGGACGGCATCCGCGTGGTGATCGAATTGAAGCGCGGCGAGATGCCCGAGGTGATCCTCAATAACCTGTTCAAACAGACGCAGCTGCAGGACAGCTTCGGCATGAACATGGTGGCGCTGGTGGACGGCCAACCCCGGCTGCTCAACCTGCAGCAGATCATCGAGGCCTTCGTCTCGCACCGGCGCGAGGTGGTGACCCGGCGCACGGTGTACGACCTGCGGCGCGCGCGCGAGCGTGGTCACATCCTGGAAGGCCTGGCGGTGGCTCTGTCCAACGTGGACGAGGTGATCGCGCTGATCAAGCGGGCGCCGACCCCTGCCGACGCCAAGCGCGAACTGATGGCGCGCGTCTGGCCGTCGCCGCTGGTGCGCGAGATGCTCAGCCGCGCGGCGGCCGCGCAGTTCCGCCCGGAAGGCTTGGGGCCGGAGTTCGGCCTGAAAGAAGACGGCTACCGCCTGTCGGACGAGCAGGCGCAGGCGATCCTCGAGTTGCGCCTGCAGCGCCTGACCGGCCTCGAGCAGGACAAGATCCGCGCTGAATACAGGGAAGTGGTCGCGCAGATCGCCGACCTGCTCGAGATCCTCGAACAACCGGCCCGCATCACCGCCATCATCGCTCACGAGCTGCGCCAGGTGAAGGAAGAGTTCGGCGACGCGCGCCGCACCGAGCTGGTGACGGTGGCCGAGGACATCTCGATCGAGGACCTGATCGCGCCGCAGGACATGGTGGTCACCTTCTCGCACGGCGGCTACGTCAAGTCGCAGCCGCTCGCCGACTACCGCGCGCAGCGCCGCGGCGGGCGCGGCAAGCAGGCGGCCGCGACCAAGGAAGACGATTTCATCGAACGGCTGTTCGTGGCGCATTCGCACGACTACCTGCTGTGCTTCTCCAGCCGCGGGCGGCTGTACTGGCTCAAGGTGTTCGAAGTGCCGCAGGGCAGCAGCGCCAGCAAGGGAAAGCCGATGATCAACATGTTCCCGTTCGAGGAAGGCGAGAAGATCACCGCGGTGGTGCCGGTGAAGGAATTCGACGAGCAGCACTTCGTGTTCATGGCCACAGCGAAGGGCACAGTGAAGAAGACGCCGCTGGCGGAGTTCTCACGCCCGCGCCCGAGCGGCATCATCGCGGTAAACCTGGACCAGGGCGACTACCTGGTGGGCGTGGCGCTCACCGACGGCAGCTACGACGTGATGCTGTTTTCCTCCGAAGGCAAGGCGGTGCGCTTCGCCGAAGACGAAGTGCGGCCGATGGGCCGCCAGGCCACCGGCGTGCGCGGCATGCGCCTGCCGGAGGATGGCAGCCAGCTGGTGGTGGCGATGCTGGTGGCGAAGGACGAGAGCCGCGCCGTGCTCACCGCCACCGAGAACGGCTATGGCAAGCGCACGCCGATCGCCGAATACACCAAACACGGGCGCGGCGGCCAGGGGATGATCGCCATCCAGGCCTCGGAGCGCAACGGCAGCTTGGTCGGCGCCGTGCTGGTGGTGGACAGCGACGAGGTGATGCTGATCTCCACCGGCGGGGTGCTGATTCGCACCAAAGTCGCGCAGATCCGCGAGCAGGGACTCTCGACCCAGGGCGTGACGCTGATCGCGCTGGGCGAGGGCGAAAAGTTGGCCGGCGTCGAGCGCATCGAGGAGCACGACCAGGACGACGGCAACGGCGGCAACGGTAACGGCGGCGAGGGCGCACTGCCGATGCCGGAAAGCGACGGCCCGCCGCCCACCGTGCATTGATGTCGCGTATCCATAACTTCAGTTCCGGCCCGGCGATGCTGCCGGCCGAGGTACTGGCGCGCGCCGGCGATGAAATGCTCGACTGGCACGGCGGCGGCATGGGCGTGATGGAGATGAGTCATCGCGGCAGGGAGTTCACCGGCATCGCCGCCGAGGCCGAGCGCGACCTGCGCGAGCTGCTTGCCATCCCCGCGCACTACAAGGTGCTGTTCCTGCAGGGCGGTGCCACTTTGCAGTTCGCGCAGGTGCCGATGAACCTGCTGCGCGGCAAGTCCGGCGCCGACTACGTGCTCACGGGAGAATGGTCGAAGAAGGCGGCGAAGGAGGCGCAGGCCTACTGCGACGTGCACGTCGCCGCCAGCTCGCAGGACCGCGACTTCACCTACGCGCCGCGCGACTGGCAGGTGCGCGCCGACGCGGCCTTCGTGCACTACTGCTCCAACGAGACCATCGGCGGCGTGGAGTTCCACTGGACGCCGGACGCAGGCGCGGTGCCGCTGGTGGCGGACGCGTCCTCGCACCTGCTGTCGCGCCCGCTCGAGGTGTCGAAGTTCGGCTTGATCTACGCCGGCGCGCAGAAGAACCTTGGCCCTGCGGGGGTGACGGTGGTCATCGTGCGCGAGGACCTGATCGGCGCCGCCGCAAAGGGCACGCCGACGGTGATGGACTACAAGCTGCAGGCCGATGCCGATTCGATGCTCAATACGCCGGCGACCTACGCGATCTACGTTGCCGGCCTGGTATTCAAATGGCTCAAGCAGATTGGCGGCATCGCGGAGGTCGAGCGGCGCAATATGCGCAAGGCGCAGCTGCTCTACGAGGCCATCGACGCCGGGTTCTACCGCAACCCGGTGGCCAGGGAAGACCGCTCGCGCATGAACGTGCCATTTAGGCTGCCTGACGAACGGCTCGACGCGCCGTTCCTCAAGGGCGCCGAGGAGCGCGGCATGGTGCAGTTGAAGGGCCACCGCTCGGTGGGCGGCATGCGCGCCTCGATCTACAACGCCATGCCGCTCGAAGGCGTGCAGAGCCTTGCGGCTTACATGAGGGAGTTCGCGGCACGGCATGGTTAAGGCCGGCAGGAAGTTCGAAGTCCTGGTGCTCAACCAGATCGCGCCGCAAGGGCTCAAGCGCTTCGCGCCCGAGCGCTACGCAGTGGTGAGGGAAGCCAGGTCGCCGGACGTGGTGCTGGTGCGCTCGCAGGACCTGCACCAGATGGCTTTCGGCGCGAACCTCAAGGCGGTGGCGCGCGCCGGCGCCGGCACCAACAACATCCCGGTGGCCGCCTTGTCCCGGCGCGGTGTGCCGGTGTTCAACGCGCCGGGCGCCAACGCCAACGCGGTGAAGGAGCTGGTGCTGGCGGGCATGTTGATCTCGGCGCGCAACCTGGCACCGGCGATGCATTTCGTGCAGGGCCTGGAGCGCGACGCCGGCGACCTGGAGCAGCGGGTGGAGGACGGCAAGAAGGCCTTCGCCGGCATCGAGCTGCCCGGCCACACCCTGGGCGTGATCGGGCTGGGCAAGATCGGCAGCCTGGTGGCCGAGGCGGCGATCCGCCTGGGGATGCAGGTGACGGGCTATGACCCGGAGATCACGGTGGACGCCGCCTGGAGCCTGCCCTCGCAGGTCAGGCGCGCCAATTCCATCGACGAGCTGCTCAAGGCCAGCCATTTCATCACCCTGCACATCCCGCTGCTGGAAAAGACCCGCCACCTGGTGAACGCGAAGAACATCGAGCATCTGCGCACCGGATCGGTCCTGCTCAACTTCTCGCGCGAAGGCGTGGTGGACGACGCGGCAGTGTTGAAGAGCCTGCGCGCGCACCGCCTGCGCAGCTACGTCACCGATTTCCCTTCTGCGATGCTGCTCGGTCAACCGGGCGTGGTGGCGCTGCCGCACCTGGGCGCCTCGACGCGCGAGGCGGAAGAAAATTCCGCGGTGATGGCGGTGGACCAGGTGTGCGACTACCTGGAGCACGGCAACGTCAGGAACGCGGTCAATTTCCCGGATGCGGTGATGACGCGGGAGTCGCCCTTTCGCCTGGCGATCGCCAACGCCAATGTGCCCAACATGCTGGCACGCATCTCGCACGCCATGGGCAGCCGCGGCATCAACATCCACAACATGTTGAACAAGTCCCGCGGCGACATGGCCTATACCCTGGCCGACATGGACAGCCCGGTACCAGCGGCGGCGCTGGCAGAACTGCGCGGCATCGACGGCGTGCTCGCGGTCAGATATCTTCCCGCGGAGTGACCAGGGTCATGAGCGACGACATCGACAAGCTGCGGGGCGAGATCGACAGGCTCGACGACGAGCTGCTCGGGCTGCTGCAGCGCCGCTCGCAGCTGGCGCGCCGCATTGGCGGGCTCAAGGGCGGCGCGCCTGCCTACCGCCCGGAGCGCGAGTCCGAGATTCTGCGCCGCGTCGCCGCAAAGGCGGGCGATGTGCTGCCGGCGGAAGCCGCCACGCGCGTGTTTCGCGAGATCATTTCAGCCTGCCGCGGCCTGGAAGAGGAGATCCGCGTCGCCTACCTGGGGCCGGAAGGCACCTTCAGCGAGCAAGCGGTGCGCAGGCATTTCGGCGGCGCGGTGCAAGCGGGCGCAGCGGCCAGCATCGACGAGGTGTTTCGCCGCTGCGAGTCGGGCGCGGCGCAGTTCGCCGTGGTGCCGGCGGAGAATTCCACCGAGGGAGCGGTCGGGCGCACCCTCGACCTGCTGCTGGTCACGCCGTTGCGCATCTGCGGTGAAATCGAGCTGCGCATCCAGCAAAACCTGATGGCGCGCGGCTCCGACCTGCGCGCGCTCAAGCGCGTGTATGCGCACGCCCAGTCGCTGGCACAGTGCAACGGCTGGCTCAACCAGAACTTGCCGGGCGCGGAGCGCGTTCCGGTCGGCTCCAACGCTGAAGGCGCGCGGCGCGCGAGCGAAGAGGCGGGCGCCGGCGCGATTGCCGGCGAGGCCGCCGCCGCGCGCTACTCACTCGAGCTGCTCGCGCGCTCGATCGAGGACGACCCGAACAACACCACGCGCTTCCTGGTGCTGGGCCAGCTCGATGCCGCGCCCACGGGCCGCGACCGCACCTCCCTCGTGCTGTCGGCCGAGAACAAGCCCGGCGCGGTGCACGCCCTGCTCAGTCCCCTGGCGCAGCAGGGCGTCAGCATGACGCGCATCGAGTCGCGGCCCTCGCGTGCCATGCGCAGCGCGCTGTGGGAGTACGTGTTTTTCATCGACGTCGAGGGCCACCAGCAGGACCAGCGCGTCGCCGCGGCGCTCGCCGAGCTGCGGCAGATGGCGCCGTTCCTCAAGGTGCTCGGCTCCTATCCGGTTGCAGTAGCCTGAAGGCGAGCAACGCCATGATCATGGATCCCTGCGAAATCTCCCCCTCCTATGTACGCTCGATCGCGCCCTACCAGCCGGGCAAGCCGATCTCGGAGCTGGCGCGCGAGATGGGGCTGGCCGAAAAGGACATCGTCAAGCTCGCTTCCAACGAGAACCCGCGCGGCATCGGACCGCGCACGCGCGCGGCGATCGAGCGCGCCCTCGGCGAGCTGTCGCGCTACCCGGACGGCAACGGCTTCGAGTTGAAGGACGCGCTGTCGCGGCGCTACGGCGTCGATGCGGCGCAGATCGTGCTCGGCAACGGCTCGAACGACGTGCTCGAACTTGTGGCGCTGGCGTTCCTCGGGCCGGGACGCGCCGCGGTGTTCTCGCAGCACGCGTTCGCCGTGTATCCGCTGGCGACGCAGGCGCGCGGCGCGCGCGCCATCGCAGTTCCGGCGAAGGACTACGGCCACGACCTGGATGCCATGGCCAGGGCGGTGGACGACGACACCTGCGTGGTATGGGTCGCCAATCCGAACAACCCGACCGGCACGCTCGCGGCACCCGAGGCGCTGGAATCGTTCGTGCGGCGCGTGCCCGAACGCGTGATCCTGGTGATCGACGAGGCCTACAACGAGTACCTGGCCGCCGACTTGCGCGCGGATACCGTGAAATGGCTCAAGCGCCACCCCAACCTGATCCTCACGCGCACTTTTTCCAAGGCCTATGGCCTGGCGGGCCTGCGGGTAGGCTACGCGCTGGCGCATCCGTCGGTGGCCGACGTGATGAACCGCGTGCGCCAGCCGTTCAACGTCAACAGCGTGGCGCTCGCCGCGGCCACGGCGGCGCTGGAGGACATGGAGTTCGTGGCGAAGAGTTTTGCCGAGAACCTGCAGGGCCTGCGCCAGTTGCGCGAGGGCGCGCAGAAGTTCGGCCTGCAGTTCATTCCGTCCTACGGCAATTTCCTCACCATGCGCGTCGGCAAGGCGCCCGAGGTCTACAAGCGCCTGCTCAAGCGCGGCGTCATCGTGCGCCCGGTCGGCGGCGGCTATCAGCTGCCCGAGCACTTGCGCGTCACCGTCGGCACCGCGGCGGAGAACGAAAAGTTCCTGTCCGCGCTAGCGGCGAGCCTGAAGGAATGATGCGGCTCGAACGGGGAGCCGCCAAGCGCTTCGAGCGCGTTGCCATCGTGGGCGTCGGTCTGATCGGCGGCTCGTTCGCGCTGGCGCTCAAGGCGGCGAAGCTCTGCGGCCACGTCGTGGGCATCGGTCGCGGCGCCGCCAATCTGCAGCTGGCGAAGGACAGGGGCATCGTCGATTCAATCGCCACGGACGCTTCGGGCGCGGACCTGGTCGTGCTGGCGACGCCGGTAGCGCAATACCCGCAACTGCTGGCGTCGATCGCGCCGCAGCTCAAGCGCTCGGCGATCGTCACCGACGTCGGCAGCACCAAGCGCGACGTGGTGACCGCGGCGCGCGCCGCGCTCGGCGCGAAGATTTCCCAGTTCATTGCGGCGCACCCGATTGCCGGTGCGGAGAAAAGCGGCGCTGCGGCGGCCAGCGCGGACCTGTTCCGCGGCAAGCGCGTGGTGCTCGCCCCGTTGCAGGAGAACCCCGTCGGGAGCTTGGCCGCGGTTGAAGCGGCGTGGACCGCCTGCGGCGCGCGCGTCAGCCGCATGAGCGCAGACGAGCACGACGCGGTATTTGCCGCGGTGAGCCATCTGCCGCATCTGCTTGCCTACGCGCTGGTGCACGAGTTTGCCGGGCGCGGCAACTCGGCGCAGTTGTTCGGCTACGCGGCGGGTGGTTTCCGCGATTTCACGCGCATCGCCTCCAGCCACCCCGAGATGTGGCGCGACATCTGCGTCGCCAACCGCGAGCCGCTGCTGTCGGAGCTCGACCGCTACGCCGACAAGCTGCGCGCGCTGCGCCCGCTGCTCGAGCGCGGCGACGGCGCGGCGCTGGAACGACTGTTCGCCGAGGCGCGCGCCGCACGCGAGCGCTGGCTGAGCGGCGAGGCCGGATGAGCTCGCTCGCGCTCGGCCCGCTGCGCCATGCCGCCGGCACGGTGCGGCTGCCGGGCTCGAAGAGCATTTCCAATCGCGTGCTGCTGCTCGCCGCGCTGGCGCGAGGCACGACCGAAGTACGCGGGCTTCTCGACGCGGATGACACACGCGTGATGCGCGAGGCGCTGGGCAAGCTCGGCACGCCCATCCGCGCGAAGCAGGCGGAGCTGTTCCTCGGCAACGCCGGCACCGCGTTGCGGCCGTTGACCGCCGTGCTCGCGCTCTCGGGCGGGGAGTACCGGCTGTCAGGCGTGCCGCGCATGCATGAGCGCCCGATCCGCGACCTGGTGGATGCGCTGCGTGGCATGGGCGCGCGCATCGACTACCTGGGACAGGACGGTTATCCGCCGCTGGCGATTCATCCCGGCGACATCGCAGCCGGGCAGACCGTGAAGGTGCGCGGCGATGTTTCCTCGCAGTATGTGAGTGCCTTGCTGATGGCGCTGCCGCTCGCCGGCGGCGGCGCGATCGAGGTCGACGGCGATCTGATCTCGAAGCCCTATGTCGAGATCACGCTCAAGCTGATGCGGCGCTTCGGCGTGGCGGTGGCACGCGAGGGCTGGCAGCGCTTTGCGGTTCCAGGGGCGGCCTACGTTTCCCCCGGGGCGGTCTACGTCGAGGGCGATGCCTCGAGCGCCTCGTATTTCCTCGCCGCCGGCGCGATCGGCGGCGGCCCGGTGCGCGTCGAAGGGCTCGGCCGCGGCAGCATCCAGGGCGACGTGCGTTTCGTCGAAGTGCTGGAGCAGATGGGCGCCAAGGTGGCGATGGGCGAGGATTGGATCGAAGCCAGCGGCCGCGCGCCGTTGCGCGCGTTCGATCTCGACCTCAATCATATTCCCGATGCGGCGATGACCGCGGCGGCGCTGGCGCTGTTCGCGGACGGGACGTGCGTCGTGCGCAATGTCGCCAGTTGGCGCGTGAAAGAGACCGACCGCATTGCGGCGATGGCCACGGAGCTCGGCAAGCTCGGCGCGCTCGTCGAGGCTAGTCAGGACACCCTCAAGGTGACGCCGCGCAAGCTCAATGACGGGATTGCGCTCGACACTTACGACGACCACCGCATGGCGATGAGCCTCTCGCTCGCCGCGCTCGGGGGCGTGGCCGTGCGCATCAACGACCCGGACTGCGTCGCCAAGACATTCCCGGACTACTTCAAGGTGTTCGCCGGGATCGCGCAATGAGCGCGCCGGTCGTCGCCATCGACGGGCCCTCGGCCTCAGGCAAAGGGGCGGTCGCGCAGCAGGTGGCGCAGGCGCTTGGTTTTCACTACCTGGAAAGTGGGGCGCTGTACCGCTTGGTCGCACTGGCCGGTCCAGAAACGCCGGAGCGTACTGCCGCCAGCATGGAAATCAGATTCCAGAATGGACGGATTTTCCTTTCAGGACAAGATGTTACAGATTCCTTGCGCAATGAGGCAGTGGCGGCCTGTGCGTCCGACGTGGCGCAGCGCCCAGGCGTGCGCATGGCGCTCCTGCGGCGCCAGCGGGCGTTCCGGAGAGCCCCTGGACTGGTGGCCGAAGGCCGTGACATGGGCACTGTCGTGTTTCCGGATGCAGGCCTCAAAGTGTTCCTGACCGCGAGCGCGGCGGTGCGGGCCCAACGCAGGTATAAGCAGTTGATAGACAAAGGAATCGATGCTAATCTGCACGCCCTTTCGCGGGACCTGGAGCAGCGCGATGCGCGCGATGCGGCCCGGGCAGTGGCGCCACTGGCGCCGGCCCCTGACGCGCTGCTTCTGGACACTTCGGATCGGTCGGTCGACGAAGTCGTCGGCGTGATCCTCGGCTGGTGCCGGGAGAGAAAACTGGCTGGGCGGCCTGCTTGAGGCGGGCGCCCTTTTTGCAACCTGACCCGCGGCAGCCTGCAAGGGCGCGCGGCTGAAAGAGGTTTTTCCTTTTCATGGCAAGCATTTCCCCTGCAGTCTCGAAGTCCGTATCCAATCCCCCCGCCGAGTCGTTTGCCGCGCTGTTCGAGGAAAGCCTCACGCGCAAGGAGATGCGCATCGGCGAAGTGATCACCGCCGAAGTGGTCAGCGTCGACCCGAATTACGTGGTGGTCAATGCCGGGCTGAAATCCGAATCGATCATCCCGGCCGAGGAATTCAAGAACGATGCCGGCGAGGTCGAGGTCAAGCCCGGCGATTTCGTTTCCGTGTCCATCGAGGCGCTCGAGGACGGCTACGGCGCCACGCGCCTGTCGCGCGACAAGGCCAAGCGCATGGCGGCCTGGATCGAGTTGGAGCAGTCGCTGGAAAAGGGCGAGAAAATCGAAGGCGTCATCACTGGCAAGGTGAAAGGCGGCCTGACCGTGATGACCAAGGGCATCCGCGCCTTCCTGCCGGGTTCGCTGGTGGACCTGCGCCCGGTGAAGGACACCACGCCCTACGAAGGCAAGACCATGGAGTTCAAGGTCATCAAGCTCGACCGCAAGAGGAACAACGTGGTGGTGTCGCGCCGCGCGGTGCTGGAAGCCAGCGCCGGCGCGGAGCGCGAGGCGCTGCTTTCCAGCCTGCAGGAAGGCGCAGTGGTGAAGGGCATCGTCAAGAACATCACCGACTACGGCGCGTTCGTGGACTTGGGTGGCATCGACGGCCTGCTGCATATCACCGACCTGGCCTGGCGCCGGGTCAAGCACCCCTCGGAAGTGCTCAATGTCGGCGACGAGGTCACCGCCAAGGTGCTCAAGTTCGACGCCGAGAAGAATCGCGTGTCGCTGGGCCTGAAGCAGCTGGGCGAAGATCCTTGGGTCGGCATCTCGCGCCGCTATCCGCAAGGCACGCGCCTGTTCGGCAAGGTCACCAACCTCACCGACTACGGCGCGTTCGTCGAGGTCGAGGCCGGCATCGAGGGCCTGGTGCACGTCTCGGAGATGGACTGGACCAACAAGAACGTGCATCCGTCGAAAGTTGTGCAGGTGGGCGACGAGGTCGAGGTGATGATCCTCGAGATCGACGAGGAGCGCCGCCGGATATCGCTGGGCATGAAGCAGTGCATGCCGAACCCGTGGGAGGATTTCGCGCGCGAGTACAAGAAAGGCGACCGGGTGAAGGGCCAGATCAAGTCGATTACCGATTTCGGCGTGTTCGTCGGGCTGCCCGGCGGCATCGACGGCCTGGTGCACCTGTCCGACCTGTCCTGGTCGCTGGCGGGCGAGCAGGCGGTGCAGAACTTCAAGAAAGCCGAGGAAGTGGAGGCGGTGGTGCTTTCCATCGACGTGGAGCGCGAGCGCATTTCGCTCGGCGTCAAGCAGCTCGAGGGCGATCCGTTCACCAACTTCATCGCCAGCCACGACAAGAACAGCCTGGTGCAGGGCACGGTGAAGTCCCTGGATGCCAAGGGTGCGGTGATCGCGCTGAGCGCCGAAATCGAAGGTTACCTGAGGGCCTCCGAATTCTCGCGCGAGCGCATCGAGGACCTGCGCACGCTGCTCATGGAGGGTGACACGGTCAATGCCATGATCATCAACGTGGACCGCAAGAACCGCTCGATCAACCTGTCGGTGAAGGCGAAGGACGTGGCGGACGAAACCGACGCCATGAAGCAGCTGCGCACCGAAAACGCGGCCAGCGCCGCGGGTTCGACCAACCTGGGCGCGCTGCTGCGGGCAAAGCTCGACAAGAGCAACACCAACCCGCAGCAGTAATCAGAGCGGACCGAGAACGCGGGAGAGAGCGGTCGCCATGACCAAGTCCGAACTGATCGCCCGGCTGGCTCAGCGCTACCCGCAGCTGGTGGCCAAGGATGCCGAGTACGCGGTCAAGATGATCCTCGATGCGATGACGCAGAGCCTGCTTAGCGGCCATCGCATCGAGATCCGCGGTTTCGGCAGCTTCGGCCTCAACTACCGGCCGCCGCGCGTGGGGCGCAATCCCAAGTCCGGCGAGAAGGTGCACGTGCCGGAGAAGTACGTGCCGCACTTCAAGGCCGGCAAGGAGCTGCGCGAGCGGGTGGACTCGGAGCTCGAGGCTGCCGCGAAGGCGCAGGCTTCGCGCTAAGGCCGGGGCGGGACCCCGGTCCACGCCATGCGCATCGTCACCTGGACGGGCTGGCTGCTGTTATTCCTCCTGCTGTTGACGTTCGCGGCCAAGAACACCGAGCCCGTCGCCCTGCGCTTTTACTTCGATCTTGCGTGGCAGGCGCCGCTGGTGCTGCTGCTGTTGGCGTTTTTTGCGGCCGGCGCGGCGCTCGGGCTGGTCGCCGCGCTGGGCTCCGTGCTGCGGCAGCGGCGCGAGGTCCTGCGCCTGCGGCGCGAGGCGCGCGACAGATCGCCGGCGCCCGAGCCGCACCCGGCGCCGCAGCTGCCGCCCTCGGCGGCGGACGGCTGATGGAATTCGAGTACTGGTGGCTGCTCGGCTTCCCGCTGTTCTTCGGCCTGGGTTGGCTGGCGGCGCGCATCGATATCCGGCACCTGGTCTACCAGTCGCGCGCCCTGCCGCGCTCCTACTTCAAGGGGCTGAATTTCCTGCTCAACGAGCAGCCGGACAAGGCGATCGAGTCGTTCATCGAAGTGGTCAAGGTGGAGCCGGAAACGGTCGAACTGCACTTCGCGCTCGGCAGCCTGTTCCGGCGGCGGGGAGAGTACGACCGCGCCATCCGCATGCACCAGAGCCTGATCGAGCGTCCCGACCTCGCCGCCGAGCAGAGGACCGCCGCTTTGCTCGAGCTGGCGCAGGATTACCTCAAGGCCGGTATCCTTGACCGTGCGGAGGAACTGTTCGCCAGGCTGGAGCAGGGTCCGCACGCCACGGCGGCGCGGCGCCACCTGTTGGAGATTTTCCAGCAGGAGAAGGAATGGCAGAAGGCGATTAACATGGCGCGCCGCCTGGAGGCCGATTCGGGCGAATCGCGTGCCAGGGAGATTTCCCAGTTCCAGTGCGAACTGGCGGCCACCGAGGCGATGCATTCGCGCCCGCAGGAAGCGCGCAAGCTGCTCGAGGCCGCGCTGGAAGCGAACCGAAAATCAGTGCGCGCGAGCGTGCTGCTCGGCGACCTGGAGCGCTCGGCGGGCCATGTCGAACAGGCGATCGAGCACTGGAAACGCGTCGAGACGCAGAACCCCGGTTACCTGGCGCTGGCCGCGCAGCGGCTGCTCGACGCGCATCGCGAAGCGGGGCGGCTCGAGGAAGGGCTCACCCTGCTGACCGGCTATCTGGAGCGCTTTCCCTCGCTCGACCTGCTCGACACGGTATTTCAGTACACGCTGGAGGCGAAGGGCGCCGCTGCGGCCTACAAGCTGGTACGCGACGAACTGCGGCGCAATCCCACGCTGCTCGGCCTGGACCGGCTGCTGGAAGCGCAAATCGTCGCCGATCAGCATCCCGAGCGGCGGCGCGATCTTGAATTGGTAAGAAATCTCGTGCACAGCCATACGCGCAGGCTGGCGCGCTACCGCTGCGAGAACTGCGGTTTCAAGGCGCGCCAGTTCTACTGGCACTGCCCGGCCTGCGGCGGCTGGGAAAGTTTCCCGCCGCGCCGCACCGAGGAATTCGACCTGGCGCCATGAAGATCACTGTCATCGGAACCGGCTACGTGGGTTTGGTCGCCGGCGCGTGCCTGGCGGACGCGGGCAATGAGATCCTATGCTGCGACGTGGATGCGGCAAAGATCCGCACCCTGGAGGCCGGCACGCTGCCGATCTACGAGCCGGGCCTTGAAGCGATCGTCGCCCGCAACCGCGCTGCGGGGCGGCTGCGGTTCACCACCGATGTCGTGGCGGGCACGGCGCACGGCGAGTTGCAATTGATCGCGGTGGGCACTCCCGCGGACGAGGACGGCTCCGCCGACCTGCAGCACGTGCTGGCGGCGGCGCGCGCCATCGGGCGTCACATGAACGGCTACCGCGTGATCGTCAACAAGTCCACGGTACCGGTGGGTACCGCCGACAAAGTTCGCGCCGTGGTGGCGGAAGAACTGGCAGCGCGGGGACTGCGGCACGAGTTCAGCGTGGTGTCCAATCCCGAGTTCCTCAAGGAAGGCGCGGCGGTCGAGGACTTCATGCGCCCGGACCGCATCATCCTCGGTTCGGAGGACGAGCGCGCCACGGCGCTGCTGCGCCAGCTGTACGCGCCGTTCCAGCGCAACCGCGACCGCATCCTCGAAATGGGCGTGCGCTCGGCCGAGCTCACCAAGTACGCCGCCAACGCGATGCTGGCGACGCGCATCTCGTTCATGAACGAGTTGGCCAATTTGGCGGAGCGGCTCGGCGCGGACATCGAGCAGGTGCGCCAGGGCATCGGCTCCGATCCGCGCATCGGCTTCGACTTCCTGTATGCCGGGGCGGGCTTCGGCGGCTCCTGCTTTCCCAAGGACCTCAAGGCCTTGCAGCGCACCGGGAAGGAAGCCGGCCGGCCGCTGACGCTAGTCGGCGCGGTCGAGCAGGTGAACGAGGCGCAGAAGCACGTGCTGGGGGCGAAGATCAAGGCGCGCTTCGGCGCGGGCCTCGCCGGCAAGCGCATCGCGCTGTGGGGACTCGCGTTCAAGCCCAACACCGACGACATGCGCGAAGCCTCCAGCCGCACGCTGATCGCCGACCTGCTGGCGGAGGGCGCCACGGTCAGCGCCTACGATCCGGTGGCGGGCGCGGAGGCGCGCCGCATTTTCGCCAAGTACGGCAACGTGCGCATCGCGGATTCGGCGATGGGCGCGCTCGATGGCGCTGACGCGTTGGCCATCGTGACGGAATGGCGCGAGTTCAGGAGCCCCGATTTCGGCGCGGTGAAGGCGAAGCTGGCCGCGCCCGTGATCTTCGACGGCCGCAACCTGTACGATCCGGCGATGCTCAAGGCGCAGGGCTTCGAGTATTTTCCGATCGGGCGCAGGACGTGAAGATCCCGGACACCACGAAGGCGCGCGTGCTGGTGGTCGGCGACGTGATGCTGGACCGCTACTGGTACGGCGACGCCACGCGCATCTCGCCGGAAGCCCCCGTGCCGGTGCTGCTGTGGCAGCGGGAAGAGGAGCGCCCGGGCGGCGCGGCGAACGTGGCGCGCAACTGCGCCGCGCTCGGCGCGCGCACGCAGCTGCTCTCGGTGGTCGGCCGCGACGAGGCCGGCGACCGGCTGGTGAAGCTGGTGAAGCAGGAAGGCGTGACCGCGAGCCTGCATCGCGACGCATCGATCCGCACCACGCAGAAGCTGCGCGTGGTGCACAGGAAGCATCAGCTGCTGCGCATCGACATGGAGACGCCGCCCTCGAAGGAGGTGCTTGCCACCAAGCTCGCCGATTTCAGGAAGGCATTGCCTGCCTGTGACGCGGTGCTGCTCTCCGATTACGGCAAGGGCGGTCTCGCGCACATCGCGACCATGATCCGCGAGGGCCGCAAGGCCGGGAAACACGTCCTGGTCGATCCCAAGGGGGACGATTACTCGCGCTACCGGGGAGCGACGCTGGTGACGCCCAATCTGGCGGAGTTGCGCGAGGTCGTGGGCCGCTGGGCGAGCGAGAAAGACCTGGCGCAGCGCGCGCAGCAGTTGCGCGAGAAGCTCGGGCTGGAAGCGCTGCTGCTGACGCGCGGCGAGGACGGCATGACGCTGTTCCGTCGCGGCCGCGCGCTGCACGTCAAGGCACAGAAGCGCGAGGTGTCGGATGTCACCGGCGCCGGGGACACGGTCATCGCGACGCTCGCCGTGATGCTGGCGGCGGGCGAGGGGATCGAGTCGGCGGTGCGCATCGCCAACCGCGCGGGCGGCATCAAGGTGACGAAGTTCGGTACTGCGGTGGTCACGCCGCGGGAACTGTTCGGGAAGGCATGACGATGCACGTGGTGACCGGCGCCGCCGGCTTCATCGGTTCGAAACTGGTCGAGGCGCTCAACCGGCAGGGGATCACGGAGATCCTCGCGGTGGACAACCTGGAGAATGCCGACAAGTTCAGGAACCTCGTGCCCTGCGAGGTCGAGGATTATCTCGATAAGCGCGAGTTCCTCGCGCGCCTGGAGGCAGGTCAGTTCGACGGCGCAATCGACGCCGTGCTGCACCAGGGCGCCTGCTCCGACACCATGGCGACCGACGGCCGCTACGTGATGGAGAACAACTTCGGCTACTCGCGCGCGCTGCTCGACTGGTGCCAGGAAGAGGAGGTGCCGTTTCTCTACGCGTCCTCGGCGGCGGTCTATGGCGCGGGCAAGAACGGGTTCGCGGTGGCGCGCGAGTGCGAGGCGCCGCTCAACGTCTACGGCTACTCCAAGTTCCTGTTCGACCAGCTGGTACGGCGTCGCCTGGAAGGGCGCTCGGCGCAAATCGCGGGATTCCGCTACTTCAACGTCTACGGGCCGAATGAGGCGCACAAGGGGCGCATGGCCTCGGTGGCGTTCCACGCCTTCCACCAGTTCAAAGCCGAGGGCAGGGTGAAGCTTTTCGTCGGCTCCGGCGGCTACGCCGACGGCGAACAGCGGCGTGATTTCATCCATGTCGACGACGTGGTCGCCGTCAACCTGCACTTCCTCGAGCACGGCGGGCAGTCCGGCATCTGGAATTGCGGCACCGGCCGCGCGCAGAGCTTCAACGAGGTCGCCGCTGCAGTGATCAACACGGCGCGCGGCACGCAGTCCTCGCCGGCGGATCTGGCGGCGCAGAAGCTGATCGAATACATTCCATTCCCGCCGCAGCTCCTCGCCAGGTACCAGAGCTACACCGCGGCCGACGTCGCGCCGCTGCGCGCCGCGGGTTATGCGCCCGAGTTCAAGACGGTGCAGCAGGGCGTCGGGGCCTATGCCAGGGAGCTGGCGCAGACGTGAATCGCAGCATCGAGCACTTCATCGGCGACACCCCGCTCGTGCAGTTGCAGCGCTTGCCGGGCGAGGAAGGCCGGCGCAGCGGCAACGTCATCCTCGCCAAGCTGGAAGGCAACAATCCGGCCGGTTCGGTCAAGGATCGCCCCGCGATGTCCATGATCCGGCGCGCCGAAGAGCGCGGCAGCATCAAGCGCGGCGATGTGCTGATCGAGCCGACCTCGGGCAATACCGGCATCGCGCTCGCCATGGCGGCCGCGATCCGCGGTTTCCGCATGCTGCTGATCATGCCGGAGCACCTGTCGGTGGAGCGGCGCCAGACGATGCGCGCTTTTGGCGCCGAGATCATCCTCACGCCGCAAAAGGGCGGCATGGAGGCGGCACGGGATCTGGCCGAGAAGATGGTGCGCGACGGCAAGGGCATCATGCTCGACCAGTTCGCCAACCCCGACAACCCGTTGTCGCACTACGAAGGCACCGGGCCGGAGATCTGGCGCGACACGGAAGGTAAGATCACGCATTTCGTCTCCTCGATGGGCACCACCGGCACCATCATGGGTTGCTCGCGCTACTTTAAGGAGAAGAACCCGAAGATCCAGGTGATCGGCTGCCAGCCCGCGGAAGGCGCGCAGATCCCGGGCATCCGAAAGTGGCCAGAGGCCTATCTGCCGAAGATCTACGACCGGGCGCGCGTCGACCGCCTCGAATCCGTGAGCCAGGCCGACGCCGAGGAGATGACGCGGCGCCTGGCGAGCGAGGAGGGCATCTTCGCCGGCATCTCCTCCGGCGGCGCGGTCGCCGTTGCGCTGCGCATCTCGAAAGAACTGAAGCACGCGATGATCGTCACCATCATCTGCGATCGCGGCGACCGCTACCTGTCCACCGGGGTGTTTCCGGATTGACCACAGTCCTTGCGTTCGACATCGAGACGGTTCCCGATTGCGCCGGGATCCGCAAACTCTACGAGCTGCCCGCGGACCTGCCCGACGCGGAGGTGGCCGAGATCGCGTTCCAGAAGCGGCGCACGCAGACCGGCAGCGACTTCCTGCCGCCGCAGCTGCACCGCGTGGTGGTGATCTCCTGCGTGCTGCGCGAGGGCGATGGGTTAAAGGTGTTCTCGCTGGGCGAGCCCGAGGCCACCGAGAAGGAGGCCATCCAGCGCTTCCACGACGGCATCGAGAAATACGTGCCGCAGCTCACCTCGTGGAACGGCGGCGGCTTCGACCTGCCGGTGCTCAACTACCGCGGCCTGATCCACGGCGTCACGGCGGCGAAGTTCTGGGACCAGGGCGAAGACGACCGCGACTTCAGGTTCAACAACTACGTCAGCCGCTACCACGCGCGCCACCTCGACCTGATGGACGTGCTGGCGATGTACCAGCCGCGCAACAACGCGCCGCTGGACGACGTGGCGCAGCTCGTTGGCCTGCCGGGCAAGATCGGCGTGGGCGGCGCCCAGGTGTGGCCCGCGTACCAGGCGGGCAAGCTGGCCGAGATCCGCGACTATTGCGAGGCCGACACCGCCAACACCTACCTGCTGTATCTGCGTTTCCAGCTGCTGCGCGGCGTGCTCGCTGCCGACCAGTACAAGAAGGAGTGCGCGCTGCTGCGGACCGCGCTGGAGAAGCTGAAGGGCGCGCACTGGCGCGAGTTCCTGTCCCGTTGGTCGAACTGAACGTCTACGCGCTAGATGCCGGCGGCCACGGCATCGCGCGCAACGCCGAGGGCAAGGTAGTGTTCGTCGAGGGCGCGCTCGGCGGCGAGACGGTCGAGGCGCAGCTCGTCCGTTCCAAGCCAAAGTTCGACACCGCGCGCACCGTCAGGGTGCTGAAGGAATCAAGCGGCCGCCGCGAGCCGCCCTGCCCCTACTACGACAACTGCGGCGGCTGCACCATCCAGCACGCCGACACACGCACCCAGGTCGCGGCCAAGCAGCGCTGGCTGGAGGACTGCTTCGAGCGCATCGGCAAGGTCGAGCCCGAGTTCATGCTGCCCCCGATCTACGGCGAGGAGTGGGGCTACCGGCGCCGCGCGCGGCTGTCGGTGCGCTACGTGGAGAAGAAGGGCGGTGCGCTGGTGGGTTTTCGCGAACGCAGGTCCACCTATGTCACCGACATCCAGGGCTGCATCGTGCTGCCGGCGCATGTTTCCGCGCTGATTCCCGGGTTGCGCGACCTCATCAGCAAGCTCTCCGTGCCGGGCCGCATGCCGCAGATTGAAGTGGCGGTGGGCGACGAAGCGGTGGTGCTGGTCTTGCGCCACCTGCTGCCGTTGAGCGGCGAGGACCAGGCGCTGCTGCGCGAATTCGCGGAGGCGCGCTCGGTCCAGGTCTGGCTGCAGCCGCGCGGGCCCGACAGCGCAGCGCCGTTTCATCCCAGCCAGGCCCCGGCACTGTTCTACACGCTGCCCGAATTCGGCGTGCGCATCGCGTTCCAGCCCACCGATTTCACCCAGGTGAACCACGCGTTGAATCGCCTGCTGGTGTCGCGCGCGATCCGCTTGCTCGATCCCCGGCCGGGAGAGAGGATCGGCGACCTGTTCTGCGGGCTCGGCAATTTCACCCTGCCGATCGCGACACGCGGCGCGCAGGTGATCGGCATCGAGGGCAGCGCGGCTCTTGTCGAGCGAGCGCGGCAGAACGCGGCCGCCAACGGATTGGTGGCCCAGTTCGAGACTGGTAACCTGTTCGAGCCCAATCTCGCGCCCTTCGGCGCCTTCGACAAGCTGCTGCTCGACCCGCCGCGCGAGGGGGCGATCGAGCTGGTCAAGGCCCTGCCCGACGCTTGGCCGCGGCGCGTCGTCTACGTTTCCTGCGATGCCGCGACGCTGGCGCGCGATGCGGGTGTGCTGGTCAATACCAAGGGATTCCGGCTGGCGGCGGCGGGCGTGATCAATATGTTTCCGCATACCGCGCATGTCGAGTCCATCGCCCTGTTCGAGCGCTAGAAACACAAAGGGCGCCTTGCGGCGCCCTTCCGGGGAACAACTGGCTGCCGGAGGTTTAGTCCCGCTCGCCGCCCAGCGCCATAAGCAACTGCAGCAGGTTGGCAAAGATGTTGAACAGGCTCATGTACACGCCAGTCGTCGCCATGATGTAGTTGGTCTCGCCACCGGTCACGATCCGCGACAGGTCGTGCAGCAGGAACAGCGAGAACACCACGATCACCAGCGTCGAGATGGTGAGCGCCAGCGCCGGGATCTGCAGGAACATGTTGGCGACCATGGCGAGCAGCAGCGCGATCATGCCGATGAACAGGAACTTGCCCATGAAGCTGAAGTCGCGCTTGGTGACCGAGGCCACCGTGGCCATGCCGAAGAAGATCAGCGCCGTGCCGCCGGCAGCATAGCCGACCAGCTGCGCGCCATTCTTCAGCGTCAGGGCGTAGTTGAGCAGCGGCCCGATGAACCAGCCCAGCAGGCCGGTCATCAGCAGCAGGAACACCACGCCCAGGCCGCTGTTGCGATTGGCGGCGATGGCGAACTGCAGGCCGATCACTGCGCCCAGCATGACGAAGAAGCTGATGATGGGGTACTGCTGGATGATGCCGCCGGACGCCATGCCGAAATAGGCGCCGATCGCGGTCGGCACCATGGTCAAGGCGAGCAGCAACTGGGTGTTGCGCAGGACCTTCTGCGCACTGACGTCGGGCAGCGCGGAACCCGGCGCGTAGCTCGGGCTGCGGCGGCCGATAACCTGCTCGTTTACTGGTATCGGTTTCAGTTCGGGCTGCATCTGCTGCCTCCTTGTTCGAACGTAGGAACTAAGACTACCAAACAAGCGCGAAGTTTCAATGTCCTGCGAGCGTTAAAATGGGGCCGCCTCGATGCGATTGCAATAGGAAGGGTGGCAGAGCGGTCGAATGCGCCGGTCTTGAAAACCGGAAGGGCCTCGCGGCCCTCGGGGGTTCGAATCCCTCCCCTTCCGCCAGACGCAACTCCAAGAATTGTCTGGGTTTTCAGCTAGAATCGCAGCCTTTTCCCATGGCCCTCATCGTACAGAAATTCGGCGGCACCTCGGTCGGCTCGGCGGAGCGCATCCGCAATGTCGCTCGCCGGGTCGCCAAGTGGCAGCGCGCCGGGCACGATATCGTGGTGGTGCCCTCGGCGATGGCGGGCGAGACCAATCGGCTGCTCGCGCTCGCGGCCGAAGTCCAGGCGCAACCCGACCCGCGCG
Organism: Betaproteobacteria bacterium; assembly: GCA_031394435.1. Lineage (GTDB taxonomy): Bacteria > Pseudomonadota > Gammaproteobacteria > Burkholderiales > SG8-39 > JAABQT01. The sequence goes on along the minus strand of JANNTQ010000267.1, from coordinate 9,438 downwards.
AGCTCGACGTGGTCGCCGCCACCGGCGAGCAGGTGAGCGCGGGTCTGGTGGCCATGGCGCTGACGGAAGCGGGCGTCAAGGCGAAGAGCTATACCGGCTGGCAGGTGAAGGTGCTCACCGACAGCGCGCACACCAGGGCGCGCATCATGTCGATCGACGACGCACGCATCCGCAAGGACCTGGCCGCCGGTTATGTGGTGGTGGTGGCCGGCTTCCAGGGCGTGGATGCGGAAGGCAATCTCACTACCCTGGGGCGCGGCGGCTCGGACACCTCGGCGGTGGCGCTCGCCGCGGCGCTCAAGGCCGACGAGTGCCAGATATATACCGACGTGGACGGCGTCTACACCACCGACCCGAGGATCGTGCCTGAGGCGCGGCGCCTGCACACTGTCACCTTCGAGGAGATGCTCGAGATGGCGAGCGCCGGCTCCAAGGTGCTGCACATCCGTTCGGTGGAATTCGCCGGCAAGTACAAGGTGCCCACGCGCGTGCTCTCCAGCCTCACAGACCCGATGCTGCCGGTGGAGCAGGAAGCGCAGGCCGGCACACTCATCACTTTCGAGGAAGACCCGCACATGGCGATGGAAAAAGCAGTCGTATCCGGCGTCGCGGCACAGCGCGACGAGGCCAAGATCACGGTGCACGCCGTGCCCGACAAGCCGGGCATCGCCTACGCCATCCTCGGACCCATTGCGGATGCCAACATCAACGTCGACGTGATCGTGCAAAACGTCAGCCACGACGGCATGACCGACCTGTCCTTCACCGTCAGCCGCGGCGACCTGCCGCGGGCGATGCAGATCCTGAATGGCCAGGTGAAGCCGCATATCAAGTGCAAGGAGGTCACCGGCGACGACCGCATGGCGAAAGTGTCCATCGTCGGCATGGGCATGCGCTCGCATGCCGGCATCGCGGCACAGATGTTCCGCACCTTGGCCGAGGAGGGGATCAACATCCAGATGATCTCGACTTCCGAGATCAAGATCTCGGTGGTGGTGGACGAGAAGTACGCCGAACTCGCGGTGCGCGTGCTGCACAAGGCCTTCGAGCTGGATCAAGGGTAAAATCGCGCCAAGCCGGAGTGATGCCCGAGTGGCCGAAGGGGGCGCCCTGCTAAGGCGTTATACGGGCTAAACCCGTATCGAGGGTTCGAATCCCTCTCACTCCGCCAGATTTCCCTGATGCCGCAAACCTATTCCACCCTGGCAGTGAAGCGCGAGGGCGAACATGTCCTCGTCGTCACGCTCAACCGCCCCGAAGTGCTGAACGCCATCAGCACGCAGATGTGCCGCGACTGGTGCGAGCTGTTCACGGCACTCGCAGCCGATGCGGGCGATACGCGCTGCATCGTCCTGACCGGGGCAGGAGAGCGCGCTTTCTGCGCCGGCGCGGACCTGAAGGAGCGCGACGGCATGAGCGTCGACACCTGGCGCGCGCAGCACGCGGTGTTCGAGCAGGGCTTCGTTGCCTTGATGGAATGCCCGATCCCGGTCATTGCCGCCGTGAATGGCCACGCCTACGGCGGTGGCCTGGAAACGGCCTTGTGCTGCGACTTCATCTACGCCAGCCGCAACGCGAAGCTCGCTCTTTCGGAACTGCGCCTTGGCATCATGCCTGGCGGCGCCGGCACGCAGAACCTGCCGCGCGCAGTGGGCGAGCGCCGCGCAAAGGAATTGATCCTCACCGCGCGCGCGTTCAGCGCTGAAGAGGGGGCGCAATGGGGACTGGTGAATAAGGTGTGCGAGCCAGGCAAGACACTTGCCGACGCGCTCGATACCGCGCGGCAGATTTCAGACAACGCGCCGCTCGCGGTGCGCCAGGCGAAGAAGTCCATCCACTACGGGCTGCAAATGGACCTGCTCACCGGCTACCGCTTCGAAATCGAGGCCTACAATCGCCTTGTCGACACCGAGGACAGACGGGAAGGCGTGCGCGCTTTCAACGAGAAGGGCAAGCCTTCCTTCAAGGGCCGTTAGGCAGCTTTTTGGGGCTGGTCAACCGGCGCTAGAATCTCCAGCGTGGACAAACCGGTCGACACCGTCCAGTTCAAGCTCGGCATGCGCAGCCTGGCGCATGCGGTGAACATCATTACCGCCGCGCACGGCGGCCACCGCTACGGCATGACGGCGACCGCGGTGTGCTCGGCGACGACGGAGCCGCCCACCATATTGGTCTGCCTCAACAAGACCTCCGCAACCTACGGCAGCGCGGCGAAGAGCAAGTCGTTCTGCGTCAACGTGCTGCGCGCCGAGGATTCGGATCTGTCCAACCTGTTCAGCGGCGCGCTGTCGGGCGAGGGTCGTTTCAAATCGCGCGAGTGGTCCAAGCTGGCGACCGGCTCGCCGGTCCTGCTGGATGCGCTGGTGTCCTTCGATTGCCGCGTGATCAAGAAGCTGGCGCACGGCACGCATACGATTCTCCTCGGCCGGGTGGCGCAGGTGCTGTTCGGCAAGAAAGGCCGTCCGCTGCTCTACGCGGAAGGACAGTATTCCAAGCTCGCATCGCTGGCGCACGGCGAGCCGCTGCCCGAGGGTCTGGACTACTGGGGGTTCTAGGGCGCTTCCGGTATAATCCAGCACCTCGCGCCCGTAGCTCAGTTGGATAGAGTACTTGGCTACGAACCAAGGGGTCGTGGGTTCAAATCCTGCCGGGCGCGCCAAAATTTTCCACTGACATCAAGCGGTTGGAGCCTTGTGCACCAACCGCTTTTTGTTTTGGCGCGAAAGTGTAACCTTTCGGCATTCGCACGATTGTTTCCAGCATGAAGGGGGAGCCATGAAAAAACTAGTTCTGCTTTTCGCTGCTCTGCTGTTTGCAGCGCAAGGGGCGATCGCTGACCAGCGGGAAAATGCCGACCGGTCGCCGAAGTACTTCGTGGACGAGACGAAGTTGCCGTTCGACGAAACCTCGGGCATACCAACACAGCGGACGTGGGGCGTCCACGACGATGCGGGCTTCAGAATCGAGGTGCCGTTCAACTGGAACGGCTCGCTGGTGCTGTGGGCCCACGGCTTTCGCGGCACCGGGCTGGAACTCACGGTGGACAATCATCCGCTGCGGCTGTTCCTGATCGCCAACGGCTACGCCTGGGCGGCTTCGAGCTACAGCAAGAACGACTATGAACCGGTCCAGGGCGCGAAGGATACCCACGCGCTGGCCAAGTTGTTCAGGCACAAGTTCGGCCATCCGAACCGGACCTACATCACCGGCGCGTCGATGGGCGGTCACGTCACCGGCATCGTGGCCGAGAAGTGGCCGCATTCCTACGACGGCGCGATGCCGATCTGCGGGGTGATGGGCGACTACGAGCTGTTCGACTATTTCCTCGATTTCAACCTCGCGGCGCAGACGCTGTCGGGAGTGGGGCAACAGTTCCCCTTTGCCTCGGACTACCTGACCGTCACCGTACCGGCTACCAAGACGGCGCTAGGACCGGCGTTTCCATTCGCGCTGAATCCGGCCGGGCAGAACTTCAAGTCGCTCGTTGAGCTGCGCTCCGGAGGCATCAGGCCCGTATTCGAGCAGGGGTTCCTGTTCTGGAATGGCATCGTGCCGGGGAATTTCCTGTTCGGGCTCGGGGTCGGCGACGGCACGCTGCCGCGGCACCGCGGGGTCGTCGTGCAGAACTCCGACGTGGTGTACCAGTTCGACACCAGCATCGCTCTGACCCCGGCCGAGCACGCGTTCAATGCCGCCGTACAGCGCATCACCGCGGACCGGCGGGCCCGGCGAGCCAGGGATTTTTCCACGGACGGGGATCTGCGGATCCCGATGCTGACCCTGCACACGCTGGGAGACCTGTTCGTGCCGTTCCTGATGCAGCAGGTCTATGCCAAGCGGGTCGCCGAGAACCACGCTTCGCGTCTGCTCGTGCAGCGAGCGACCAGGGATTTCGGGCACTGCAGCTTCACCGCGCCCGAACTCGTCACGACCTTCGTGGACCTGGTCAAGTGGGTCGAAGCCGGCGTGAAACCGGCGGGCGACAACGTGCGCAATGCGGCCGCTGTCGCGGATCCGAACTTCGGCTGCACGTTTACCGACAAGGTTTCGCCGCGGTTCTGGAATCAGCCGGGTCTGGGTTTCCTGACGCCGCCCGCTTGCCCCGCGCCGTAAATTTCGATGCACCCCGCCCTGGAAGGCCTGCTGGTCGGTGCCGGCCTGGCCGCGTTGCTGCTGTTTGGGGAGTACTACCTGCAGCGCAAGGCTGCGGTGGAACGCGCGCAGCAGACCAAACGCGCCGTGCATCTCGACGCCGACCAGCGCAAGCGCATCTCGTCGATGGCGCGCTTCTGCCTGTTCATCCCGCCGGCATTCGCGGTTTTCTACTGGCTCATTTTCCGCTGAGCCGGGGCGCCGCGCAGCTTCGCTTCCAGCCGATCACCTCGTAGCCGAGAGCCTGCCGTCGCGCCGACCGGACAACTGGCACAGAAGACACCCGCAAGGTACCCTTCGGCCACCTAGGAGGAAGCATGCATTCGATCATCCGCGGCCTGGTGGCCGCAGGCGCCGCACTCTGGCTTGGCCTGGCGGGGGCGCAGCAGAATTATCCGACCAAGCCGATCCGCTTCATCGTCACTTTTCCCCCGGGCGGCAGCTCCGACCTGATTGCCCGCGCGCTGGTCCCCATCCTTGCCGACCGCCTGGGACAGCAGGTGCTGGTGGAGAACCGCCCCGGCGCGGGCGGCAACATCGGCATGGAGGTCGTCGCCAGGGCGGCGCCCGACGGTTACACCATGGGCTTGGGCGCAGCCGGCGCGCTCGCCGCCAACGTGAGCCTCTACCCGAAGATGCCCTATGACCCGGTGAAAGACTTCGCGCCGGTATCGAACGTGGCCTTCGTGCCGTTTCTCTTGATCGCCAATCCGTCGCTGCCGGCGAACAACCTGCAGGAGCTGGTGGCGCTGGCGAGCGCCAAGCCCGGTGAGTTGATGCTGGGCTACGGCGGCAACGGTACGGCGATGCACCTGTCCGGCGAACTGTTCAAGCTGATGGCCAAAGTCCAGTTGGTGAACGTGCCCTACAAGGGCAGCGGCCCGGCGGCGGTGGACACGATGGGTGGCCAGCTGCCGCTGGCCATGGTGGACGTGGCTTCCGCGATCACGCAGATCAAGGCGGGCCGCCTCAAGGCGCTGGCAGTGACGACCTCCAAGCGCATCAGCGCGGCGCCGGACGTGCCCACCTTCGCCGAGGCGGGATTGACCGGCTACGAGGCCGTCGGCTGGTTCGGCGTGGTGATGCCGGCGGGCACGCCGCCCAACATCATCGGTCGCATGAACGCGGAGCTGGTTGCTGCGCTCACGCGCCAGGAGATCCGGGAGCGCGTGATCGCCGCGGGCGCCGAGCCTTCGCCCAGTACGCCGGAGGGGTTCGGCGCGCTGATTCGCTCCGAGATCGAAAAATGGGCGGAAGTGGTCAAGGTTTCCGGCGCCAAGCTCGACTGAGCGTGGCCAGGCGCACGCGCAGCACTCGCACGATCCCAATTCTGCCCTCGCGGGTCACGGTCGAGGGGCTCGATCGGGCGCCGCATCGCGCTTTCCTGCGCGCGCTTGGCGTCACCGGGGCGGATCTCGCAAAGCCATTCGTCGGCGTCGCCTCGACCGACGGCCGCGTCACGCCTTGCAATGCGCTGCTCGGAGAGTTTGCGCGCGAGGCATGCGCCGGGGTGCGCGCGGCGGGCGGCGTGCCGTTCGATTTTGCCTCGGTCTCGGTGGCGGACTCCATGTCGATGAACCATGCCGGCATGCGCTATTCGCTGCTGTCGCGCGAATTGATCGCCGACGGCGTGGAAGCGGTAGCGCGCGGCCATGCCTACGACGCCTTGGTCACCTTTGCCGGCTGCGACAAGACGCTGCCGGGGATGATGATGGCCATGGTGCGGCTGAACCTTCCTGCCGTGTTCGTCTACGGTGGGGCGGCGCTCCCGGGCCGCTGGCACGGGCGTGACGTCACCGTGCTGGATACCTACGAGGCCGTCGGCGCAGTGATCGCTGGCGACATGCCGCAGGCGGAGCTCGATGAACTGGAACGGGTCTGCCTGCCGACGCTCGGTTCCTGCCCCGGCCAGTTTACGGCCAATACCATGGCGATGGTGTCGGAGACCCTGGGGCTGGCGCTGCCGGGCAGCGCGACGCTCCCTGCCGTCGCCGCCGGTCGGCATGCTGTGGCGCGAGAGGCAGGGGCCGCGGTGATGCAGCTCCTGCGCGTGGGCGGCCCGTTGCCGCGCGAGCTGGTGACGCGCAAGAGCATCGAAAACGCGTGCGCCGCTGTGGCGGCCACCGGCGGTTCTACCAATGCGGCGCTGCACTTGCCGGCGATCGCGCACGAGGCCGGCATCCGCTTCGACCTGGACGATTTCGCGCGCGTCGCCAAGCGCACGCCGCTGATCGCCGACATGAAGCCGGGCGGGCGTTTTCTTGCCAAGGACCTGCATGCCGCCGGCGGCGTGTATACCGTGTTGAAGGAGTTGCTGCGCCGCGGCGCGCTGCACGGTGAATGCCTGACGCTGACCGGCAAGACGCTCAAGCAGGCGCTCGCCGGCCATCCCGGCGCCGATGGCGCAGTGGTGCGTCGCGAGCCGATCTCGCCGACCGGCGGGCTGGTGGTGCTGAAGGGCAACCTTTGCCCCGACGGCGGCCTGATCAAGGTGGCGGGCCTCAAGTCCCTGATGTTCGACGGCCGGGCGCGCGTGTTCGATAGTGAAGAGGACTGCGCGGCGGTGGTGCGCGCGCGCAAGGTGCGGCCCGGCGACCTGCTGGTGATCCGCTACGAGGGGCCGCGCGGCGGACCGGGCATGCGCGAAATGCTCGGCGTCACGGCGCTGATCTATGGCCTGGGCCTGGGGGAGAAGGTGGCCCTGCTGACCGATGGGCGCTTCTCCGGCGCGACGCGCGGCATGATGATCGGCTACGTGTCGCCTGAAGCCGCCGACGGCGGGCCGATCGCTCTGGTGCACGACGGCGATCGCATCACGATCGACGCGCGCAAGGCGAGCGCGACGCTGCATGTGCAGCAGGCCGAACTGGCGGCCAGGCGCCGCGCGTGGAAGATGCCGCAGCGCGCAAGGCTTTCCGGCGCGCTGGAGAAATATGCCCGGCTGGTCGGCCCGGCCAATCGCGGCGCGGTGACCCATTCGGGAGGCGGAAAATCAGTGTAGGAATTTTTTCTTTTTGCGCGCAAGATTTTTTCACGCGCGCATTGAATTCGCGTTGCGATCTGATTATGATGCACCCTCGTTTGCGGGAAGGGGAGAGTGCAAGACATGCGGTCCGTCACCAAAGCTGATCTGGTCGAAGCAGCAGCGCGTGCCGGGAATCTCAGCAGGTCCAGCGCCGGCGAAGCGGTCAACGCGGTGTTCGACGCGATCGTGGCGGGCGTGGCGAAGGGCAATCGCGTCACCGTCGTCGGCTTCGGCACCTTCCTGCCGCGCAGGCGCAAGGCGCGCGCCGGGCGCAGCCCGCTGAACGGCAAGGAAATCCGCATTTCCTCCAAGACCGTACCGGCCTTTGCCGCCGGACAGGGCTTCAAAGATCGCGTCTCCAGCCGCTAGCGGCCGGCGACACATCAGAGGGCTGCGAGCTTCGCCTCGCAGCCCTTTGTTTTTCCGCACATTGCAAAGCAGCGGAAGGCTTGGCAGAATCCCGGCGGTCATGGACAACCTGCTGATCCTCACGCTCGACAGCCACGGCGTCCCGCATCGCTGGGTCAGCTGGCAGCAAGCCTGCTTCTATTACGCCAAGAACCTCGTGGCCTGGACCTTGGGCGAGCGCACCTTCACCTTCCGCGGCGGCGTCTCGCGCCTGACTGGCGAGCGCTCCAGCATCACCGCGCACTCGATCATCGCCATCCGCGGCAAGGCACTGGCGGCCAAGGGTTTCCACCAGGTGCCGCCGCTGAACAACCGTGAGCTGTTCCGGCGCGACCGGCATACCTGCGCCTACTGCGGCAGCGAGTACAGCTATTTCCGGCTGACGCGCGACCACATCACCCCGCTGTCGCGCGGCGGCCGCGATACCTGGATGAACGTGGTCACGGCCTGCCGCCATTGCAACGGCAGCAAGCGCAACCGGCTGCCGGAGGAATCCGGGCTGCAGTTGCTCTACGCACCCTACGTGCCGAACAAGGCGGAGTACCTGATCCTCACCAACCGCCGCATCCTCGCCGACCAGATGGAGTTCTTGCGGCAGCATGTCGCGTCGCACAGCCGCCTGGTTGTGGCCCCTGCCTGACTTCTGGCGCAATAGCGGTTTCCATCTCCTAGAACGCGACCCGGCCGGACGGCTGCGGGTCACGGACGATTTCCTGCGCGCCTACTTTCTGCGCCCGGAAATCCATCCGGTGGAAGAGTCCTGCGATGCCGAACTGCGACTGCACGCCTCGCTCATGCAGACGCCGCGCCGCGAGGTGTCTGCTGCACAGATCGAGGCGCTCAAGGACCAGGACGCGCGCCACAACTACCGCATGTTGCTCGGCTTCCGCGATCGCCTGCTGGCCGCCGGCACGGTGGAGGGCTGTTATATGGGCCTGTTCAAGGGCGCGATCGAAGTGCCGCCCCTTTTCATCGAGCAGCTGGTGCACGTCACGTTGAGGAACCTGCTCGACGATTGCGACGACCCGCTTGTGTTGCGCGCGGCCGAACTGTTTTTTCGCGAACAGAAGGCCACGCTGCAGGACGGGCACGTACTGCTCGCCGACCTCGAGACCGTGGCGATGCATGCGGCGGGAAACAGGTACGGTAATCTCGGCAAGCTGATCGTCGAGGCGCAGGGCTCGATCGGCAAAGTCGACCTCGACGTGCTGGACCGCGCCAACGCCGCGCTCTACTGGGAGCGCGAATCGCGCCACGACACGGTGATCAGTCTTTCCTACGGGCGCGCGGCGCTCGACGCGCTGTGCCGCGTGATCGAGGCGTGGGTGCGGCATTTCCACTGCGTGCAGGTGGCAGTAAAGCCTCTGCGCAAGATCGAGGAGGAGCGCTGGGCCTGGCATATCGGCCTCGACGCCGAGTCCACCGAGATCCTCAACGAGCTCTGGGCGGGCAGCCAGGTGGAGCAGGGCCGCATGCGCAACATCATCGCACTGTTCGGCATGCAGTTCGTCGAGCCGGCGGCGATGCGCCCGGACATCGCCGGACGCACCGTGTACCTGGCGCTGAGCGTGAACGCGGAACAGGAAGTGCGCCTGAAGCCGCAGAACCTGCTTACCAACCTGCCAGTGCATGAAGCCTGACCTGAAACCAGACTACTGGGACCGGGCAAAGCGGGCGCTGGCGCGCCGCGATCCAGTGCTGGCGGCGATCATGCGGCGCCACCCGCGCGTGCACCTGGTGGCGCGCGGCGAGCCGTTCCAGACCCTGTCGCGCGCGATCGTGGGCCAGCAGATCTCGGTCAAGGCGGCGCAGTCGGTGTGGAACCGGGTGCTCGCGGTCGCGCCGGGCATGAC
>JANNTQ010000261.1:0-5454 GCA_031394435.1 Betaproteobacteria bacterium | reverse complement strand
GCGTGCCAAGCAGCAGCAGGTCCGCCCGCCTGCGCGCGAAGATGCCGTTGGTCACCACGCCGGCGATCTGATTGAGCTGCGCCTCGAGCACGGGCGGGTCGAGGATGGTGAGGCCGTGCCAGTCCAGGATCAGGTTGCCGTTGTCAGTCCTGTAGTTCTCGCGCAGTTGCGGATGGCCGCCGAGCTTGCGCAGCTCGCGCCCCACGTGGCTGCGCGCCATCGGGATCACCTCGACCGGCAGCGGGAACTTGCCCAGCACCGGCACCAGCTTCGAGCTATCGCAGATGCACACGAACTTGCGCGCCACCGCGGCAATGACCTTCTCGCGCGTCAGCGCGCTGCCGCCGCCCTTGATCATGTAAAGGTGCTCGGTGACCTCGTCCGCGCCATCCACGTACAGCGGCAGCTCGTCCACCGAATTCAGCTCGAAAACGCGGATGCCGTGTTTCTTCAGCCGCTCCGCGCTTGCTGCGGAAGCCGCCACGGCGCCCTCGATGCGCCCCTTGATCGCGGCGAGCGCGTCGATGAACAGATTCACCGTGGAGCCGGAGCCGACGCCGACGATGGCATCCTCGATCACGTGCTTGAGAGCTTCGCGCGCCACCAACTGCTTGAGCTCGCCCTGCGTCACGCTTTCTTCTTCTGTGGCGGAAGGTCGGTGCACACGCCCTCGAACAGCTCCGCCGCCATGCCTACCGACTCGCCCAGCGTCGGGTGCGGGTGGATGGTCTTGCCGATGTCGGCGGCGTCCGCGCCCATCTCGACGGCGAGCGCGAGCTCGCTGACCAGGTCGCCCGCCCCAGTGCCGACAATGCCGCCGCCCACCAAGCGATGGGTCTCGGCATCGAACATCAGCTTGGTGAATCCTTCGTCGCGCGCATTGGCAATGGCACGGCCCGAAGCCGTCCAGGGAAACTTTGCCACGCCGACCTTGCGGCCGGAAATCTTCGCCTCGTCCTCGGTGACACCGACCCAGGCGATCTCCGGATCGGTGTAGGCGACCGAGGGCACGACACGCGCATCGAAGTGCGACTTCTTCCCGGCAGCAGCCTCGGCCGCCACGTGGCCCTCATGCACTGCCTTGTGCGCGAGCATTGGATCGCCGGCGACATCGCCGATGGCGTAGATGTGCGCCACGTTGGTGCGCATCTGCGTATCCACCGGGATGAAGCCGCGCTCGTCGACGGCGACGCCGGCCTTCTCCGCGCCGATCTTGTTGCCGTTGGGCACGCGGCCCACGCAGACGAGGAGCATGTCGTAAACCTTCGGCTCCTGCCCTTCGATCGAGACGCGGATGCCTTCCTTGGCCGCCTCCGCGCTGGTGGTCTTCGATTTGAGCATCACCCTGTCGAAGCGGCCGGCGTTGAACTTCTGCCACACCGCGACCAAGTCGCGGTCGGCGCCGAGCATCAGCCCGTCCATCATCTCGACCACGTCGAGCCGGGTGCCGAGCGTGGAGTACACCGTGCCCATTTCCAGGCCGATGATGCCGCCGCCGATCACCAGCAGTTTCTTCGGCACCGCCTTGAGCTGCAAGGCTCCGGTGGAATCGACGATGCGCGGATCCACAGGCAGGAACGGCAGCTTGGAGGCCTGCGAGCCGGTGGCAATGATCGCCTTGGCGAAGCGCACGGACGTCTGGTCCTTGCCTTCGACCGCCAATTGATTCGGCCCGGTGAACGCGCCCACGCCTTGCAGCACCGTCACCTTGCGCATCTTCGCCATCGCGGCAAGCCCGCCGGTCAGCTTGCCGACCACCTGGTCCTTGAATGCGCGCAGCTTGGCGAGATCCACCTTCGGCTCGCCGAAGGCGATGCCGTGCTGCGCAAGCCCGCGCGCCGCATCCATCACCGCGGCGGTGTGCAACAGGGCCTTCGACGGAATGCAACCCACGTTGAGGCACACGCCCCCGAGCACCGGGTAGCGTTCCACCAGCACGGTCTTCAGGCCCAGGTCGGCGGCGCGGAACGCGGCGGAGTAGCCGCCGGGGCCGGAACCGAGCACCGCGACGTCGCAGTCGAGGTCCGCCATGTCAGAGCAGCGTGCGGCGGATGTCGCCCAGCACGCTGGCCAGATACGCGGTGAAGCGTGCAGCCGCCGCGCCATCGATCACGCGGTGGTCGTAGGAGAGCGCGAGCGGCAGCATCAGGCGCGGCGCGAACTCCTTGCCGGTCCACACCGGCCGCAGCACGGACTTCGACACGCCGAGGATCGCCACTTCCGGCGCGTTGATGATCGGCGTGAAGGCCGTGCCGCCGATGCCACCCAGGCTCGAAATGGAGAAGGTTCCGCCCTGCATGTCGCCGGGCTTGAGCTTCTTGTCGCGCGCCAGCTTGGAGATCTCGCCCAGCTCGCGTGCCACGTCGAATACGCCCTTGCGATCCGCATCGCGCACCACGGGCACCACCAGCCCGTCGGGCGTGTCCACCGCGACGCCGATGTTGTAGTACTTCTTCACCACCAGATTTTCGCCGTTGCGGTCCAGGCTCGCGTTTAAGTTCGGGTGCTGCCTGAGCGCGGTGACGCAGGCCTTGATCATGAACGCGAGCATGGTCAGCTTGAAGCCCCGCTTCTCGGTCTGCGTCGTGTTCGATTTGCGGAACGCCTCAAGGTCGGTGATGTCCGCCTCGTCGAAATGCGTGACGTGCGGGATCGAGACCCAGTTGCGGTGCAGGTTGGGGCCGGAGAGCTTCTGCAGACGTGTGAGCGGCTTCGCCTCCACCGGGCCGAACTTGGCGAAGTCCACGTCCGGCCAGGCGGGCAGGTTGAAGGGCAGCACTCCGCCTTTCGCCCCCGCTGCGGGCGCGGGCACAGCCGCCAGCGCGCCCTTGACGAAAGACTGCACGTCGGAGTGCAGGATGCGCCCTTTGGGTCCGCTCCCCTTTGCGCGCGCCAGGTCCACGCCCAGCTCGCGTGCAAACTTTCGTACCGACGGGCTGGCGTGCGGCTTGGCGTGCGTCGCATCCTGCGGTTCCACGGGCACTGGCGGGCGTATCGTTGCCGCGACCACCGGCGCACCTGGTGCTGCCGCAAGCGCCAGCGCTGCCGGTGCAGTAAGCGCGCCTGCGCTCGCCTGCAACACCAGGATCGCAGCGCCCTCGGAAACCTTGTCGCCGGTCTTGAGCCTGATCTCCTGCACCACCCCGGCGGCGGGCGACGGGATCTCCATGGTCGCCTTGTCCGATTCGAGCGTGATCAAGGACTGCTCCTTGGCGACCGTGTCGCCGGGTTTCACCAGCACCTCGATCACTTCGATATCCTTGAAGTCGCCGATGTCGGGGACCTTCACCAGCATGGGGTCCGCATTGGCCGCAGGTGCAGGCTTCGGTGCAGCGGGCGCAGCGGGCGCGAGGGGCGCGGCGGCAGGCGCCGAGGCCGGCGTCGGCGCCTGCGCTGCGGACTCCTCCAGCAGCAGGATCGGGGAGCCCTGCGACACCTTGTCGCCGACCTTGATCCGCAGTTCCTTCACCACGCCGGCGCCGAGCGCCGGGATCTCCATCGTTGCCTTGTCCGATTCGACCGTGATCAGCGACTGCTCGGCGACGATCGCGTCGCCGGGCTTCACCAGCACCTCGATCACCTCCACCTCTTTGAAATCCCCGATGTCCGGGACCGTGACCTCCTTCATACGGTGGTCGGGTCAGGCTTGTTCGGATCGATGCCGTACTGCCTGATGGCGTCGGCCACGCTCTTCGCCTTGCCCTCGCCCGCCTCGGCCAGCGCCTTGAGCGCCGCGATCGCCACGAAATAGCGATTCACCTCGAAGAAGTGCCTGAGCCTGGCGCGCGAGTCCGAGCGCCCGAAGCCGTCGGTGCCGAGCACGCGGTAGACTCGATCGCGCGGCACGAAGGGCCGGATCTGGTCGGCGAAGGTTTTCATGTAGTCGGTCGCCGCCACCACCGGCCCGACGTGCTTCTGCAGGCAGCGCGCGACGTAAGACACGCGCGGCTTGTCCTCTGGGTGCAGCAGGTTCCAGCGCTCGGCCGCCAGGCCTTCGCGACGCAGCTCGGTGAAGCTGGTCGCGCTCCACACGTCGGCGGCCACGCCCCAGTCCTTCTCCAGCAGCTCGGCGGCGGCTTCCACCTCGCGCAGGATGGTGCCCGAACCCATCAGCTGCACGCGCGGCTTCGCCTTGGATTTTGAGTCGCGCAGCAGGTACATGCCCTTGAGGATGCCCTCCTCCACGCCGGCGGGCATTGCCGGATGCACGTAGTTCTCGTTCATCAGGGTGATGTAGTAGTAGACGTCCTCCTGGTTGGCCACCATCCGGCGCAGGCCGTCGTGGATGATCACCGCCACTTCGTAGCCGTAGGTCGGGTCGTAGGACACGCAGTTCGGGATCACCGAGGACAGGATGTGCGAATGGCCGTCCTCGTGTTGCAGCCCCTCGCCATTGAGCGTGGTCCTGCCGGCCGTGGCGCCGAGGAGGAAACCGCGCGCGCGCTGGTCGGCCGCGGCCCAGGCCAGGTCGCCGATCCTCTGCATGCCGAACATCGAGTAGAAGATGTAGAAGGGGACCGTCACCACGTTGGAGTGGCTGTAGGAGGTCGCCGCCGCGATCCACGAGGAAAAGGCGCCCGCTTCATTGATGCCTTCCTCGAGGATCTGGCCCTGCAGGTCCTCGCGGTAGTACATCACCTGGTCCTTGTCCACCGGCTCGTACTTCTGCCCCACGCTCGAATAGATGCCAAGCTGACGGAACATGCCCTCCATGCCGAAGGTGCGCGCCTCGTCGGGCACGATCGGCACGATGCGCTTGCCGATCTCCTTGTCGCGCACCAGCGCGGTGAGGATGCGCACGAAGGCCATGGTGGTGGAGATCTCGCGGCCTGCGCCCGAGCCTTTGAGCACCTGGTCGAACGCGGCGAGCGGCGGCACCCCCGGGGAAGTTTGCGCCGCCTTCCTGCGCTGCGGAAGGAACCCGCCCAGAGCCTTTCTGCGCTCATGCAAGTATTTCATTTCCGGCGAATCGGCGGGCGGAACGTAGAACGGCAGTTCCTCCAGCTTGTCGTCGGGGACGGGAATGCGAAAACGATCGCGCATCTCGCGGATGGTGGCCAGATCCACTTTCTTCAGCTGGTGCGTCGGGTTCTTCGCCTGGCCCTGCTTGCCCATGCCGTAGCCCTTGATGGTCTTGGCGAGAATTACCGTGGGCTGGCCCTGGTGCTTCACCGCCGCCGCGTAGGCGGCGTAGATCTTGTGCGGATCGTGACCGCCGCGGTTCAGGCGCCAGATGTCCTCGTCGGTCATGCGCGACACCATCTCCAGCACCTTGGGATGCTTGCCGAAGAAATTCTTGCGCACGAACGCGCCGTCATTGGCCTTGTAGTTCTGGTATTCGCCGTCGACGGTCTCCTCCATGATGCGCAGGAGCAACCCTTCCTTGTCGCGCGCCAGCAGCGGGTCCCAGTACGAGCCCCAGATCAGCTTGATCACGTTCCAGCCGGCGCCGCG
>JANNTQ010000243.1:0-4857 GCA_031394435.1 Betaproteobacteria bacterium | reverse complement strand
CCGTGCCCGGGGGTGAACCAGATCGCCGCGAGAATTGCCCAGCCGATCGATGGAAACGAATTCAGGAAGGGCTGCACGCCGCCGCGAATCACCCAGTCGAGTGCCGGCACCGCGCGCTGCAGCAACGCCAGGCCGCTGCCGATGACCAGCGCGAGCACCACCGACAACAACACCCGCAGGGTCGAGGCGACGGTGTGGAACAGGAATTCGGGGTCGGTGAACAGGGCCAGGAGGCGCCGCGCCACTGCCACCGGGCCGGGCAGGACGAATTCCGGCAAGCGCTGCGCGCCCAGCGCCCAGACGATGACGGCGGCGAGCACCAGAGCGTCGGCCAGCCAAAGCCCGGCGGATCTGCGCGCCGGGTTCACCTTGGACTTGCGAGGCCGAAATGCCGCGAGGTATGGCGCTCCAGCGGCGCGAACACCGCGCGATCGGCCAGGTAGACGGCGAAAATGATGAACAGGATCACTGTGAAAATGGTCGCGGTGTCGTAGTCCTGGCGCGCGATGTTGATCATGTAGCCCAGGCCGCGGCTGCCGCCGAACAATTCGGCGGTCAGCGCGACCTTCCACGCCACACCGAACATGATGCGCAGCGTCGCGGCGCCGAAGGGCAGCAGCGCCGGCAGTACGATGACGCCGAAGTTGCGCAGTCCGTCCCGACCGAAGCTGCGCCCCATCTCGATGAGTTCACGGTCCAGCGCCAGCAGCCCTTCGCGCAGATTGACGATGGCGAACGGCAGCAGCACCACGGTAATGGAGAACACCACCGTGGCGGAGGAAACGCCGAACCAGATCACGGCGAGCAGGGTCCAGCCGATCCCGGAGAACGCGTTTAGAAAGGGGCTCAAGCGCCGGTGGATCGTTGGCGCCGACCACGCCGCGTAATGCGCCGCCAGCGCCAATAGCACGCCGAGAACGAAAGCGATGATGATCGATAGGCCGATATGCGTGAGAGTCGCGCCCAGATGCGCCAGTTGCCTGGCAGAGCCGAAAAACCGCAGCGTCGCCTGCACGATGTCGGTGGGCGCGGGCAGGATATAGGTCGGCACACTGCCGGCGGCGCCCAGCCATGCGATGGCGAGGATGGTGGCGAACGCCAGCGCCACCAGCGCCTTGGCGCGGACCGGCGCGTCGCTGCCCCTGACGCCGATCACGCCTTGAGTGCTTGGTCCCAGGTAAGCGCGCCGACGCTTGGAACGGCCTGGATCATGCCCATGTCCTTGCCGATGTTCCAGGCGGTGGTCACTGCCTTGGCGTGGACATCGCCGAACACGCCTGGCACGGACGAAGTCTTGTCGAACCACCAGTCGAAGAACTTGCGGTCGATGTTGGCCTGCTTGGCCAGAGCGCCGAACACCTCGTTGCGGTTGGCCATGGCGTAGTCGATCGACGCCTTCATCATGCGGTTGAATTCCTTGAACGCCTCGGGGCGCGCCGCCAATTTTTCCGGGTACGAGACATTGACTGCGCTGACCAGGCGGCCATAGATCCTGTTGAGAATGGCGCCGGTCTCGCAGATGTTGACGAATTCGCCGGTATCGATGGCGCGCCAGGCCTGGCTGTGGATCAGCGCCGCGGCATCCACCTGGCCGGTGGCGAGCGCCGCAGGAAGGTTGGGCGCCTGCACCTCCACCTGGCGGATATCGCCGCCTTCGAGCGCCATGTTGAGGCCGAACTCTTTCGCCAGCGCCTCGCGTACGAACATGTAGCCGGTCGAGCGCAGCCCGTACGAAGCCAGGATCTTGCCCTTCAAGTCGATTGCCGTCTTGACGGGGCTGCCTTTCTTCACCCACACGCCGCCGCCCTCGCCTGCCGGCGAGGAGTACAGCGCCGCCGAAAGAATGCGCAGCTCCAGCCCGCGTGCGGCGGCGGCGGGCACGCCGATCACCGCGGTCATGACGACGTCGAACTGCTTGGTCGAGGTGGCCTGCAGCAAAGTCGGGATGTTGGCGCCGACGGCCTCGACCTCGATCAGGTCGGACTTGATGCGGCCGTTCTTGATCGCCCAGGTCACGCTGTCGTACACCGGGTCGAGCAGGTAGGCGTAGGTGATTTTCTGTTTGCCCTGGGCGCGTACGGCGCGGGTGGACGACAGGAGCGCCGGGACCGCGGCCAGTTGCAGGAATTGACGACGTTTCATGGTTATGGCTCCTCCAGTGATGCGGTTTCAGGTTCAAGCGAGCGGAACAGGTCCTGCAGGCGGTCGCGCGCGGCGCGCAACGCAGAATCGGCCTTCAGGTCGCGCGGTCGCGCGGCGCCGACCGTGATGGTCTCGAGCACCCGCGTGGGCTTGTTGGACATCAGCACGATGCGGTCGGCCAGCGTCAGGGCTTCGTCGATGTCGTGCGTGACGAAGACAATGGTCTTGCCGGTCCCCTGCCAGATGCGCTCGATCTCGGCGCGAAGGCGGCGCCGGGTGTTGGGGTCGAGCGCGGAAAACGGTTCGTCCATCAGAATGATTGCCGGGTCGACCGCCAGCGCGCGCGCGATCGCCACCCGTTGCCGTTCGCCGCCGGACAGCATCAGCGGATACTTGGAGGCGGCGTCAGCCAGGCCGACCATGGCCAGAAGCTCAGTGGCGCGGCCAGCGCGGCGCCGCGCGTCGGCGCGGCCGAAACGCAATTCGACTCCCAGAAGCACGTTGGCCAGCACGCTGCGCCAGGGCGCGAGGCGCGGCGACTGGAACACGAACGCGATCTCGCTCCAGCCCTCGGCCGGCGCGCGGCCACCTACCAGCACGCGCCCGCTGTCGGGTCGGAGCAGGTCGCCGATGATGCGTAGCGCGGTCGACTTGCCGCAGCCCGAAGGCCCTAGCAGGCAGACAAATTCGCCTGCGCCGACAGCGAAGTCGACATGGTCGTAAATTCGCTCGCCGCCAAGGCTCAGGCCGACCTTCTCGAAGGCGATCGCGGTACTCACGGCCAGTGGCGCCAGCGCGCACGGCCGGCGGGGTCGGCAGCAACGCGGCTGGGAGAGTCGAACAGCATCACCTGCTGCTCCGCGCCATAGCGCGGCCAGGCGGGCACGCCAGGATGCGCCGGGTCCCCGGTCCTGGCGAACGCGATCCACGCATCCTGCATTTTCCCGGCGAGCGCTTGCATCGCGTCGGGCTCGCCGCCTTCGAGCATCGGTGCCTGCCAGGCCTCAAGATTGTTGAACATGAAGGGGATCTCGATGCAGTGGCAGGCGCCGAAAGCGCTGCGCGGCGCCGCCCAATCGAAGCGGTAGACATGCGCGGCGCGTCCGAGCGCGGCGAGGCGCTCGGCAAAGGCAAAGCAGCCGCCGGCGAAAATGGCGTCGCCCGTCAGTTCACCCAGCAGTTGCGCCGGCGCCGGACCGCGGCTGCGCGCGGCGTATTCGGCCATCGCCGCACCGGCAGCGGCGCCGAAGTAATCTCGAAAACGGCCTTCCACCGCTTCCGGCAAGGCGTCCCTGACGCGTTCGTCGATAGCGAAGAACGCCGCCATCTCGTCGCGTGTGTGGCCGAGCAGCAGATCGCGTTCGGCAGCGCCGGCGAGGGCCGCGGGCAGCAGGTCCTCACCGAAGAGAGCCCGGTCGGCCACCGGGGTGAAGGGAGGCACCGCGTTGGCGAACGTGGCGGAGGCCACGGTGAGTTTAGTCTGCGCCGCAATGATGTCGGCGGCCGGCACGGAGAGCCACTCGGCTGCGCCGTGGATTCCGAGCAGCTCCTGCAGCTTGTGTCCGTTCTCGCTTGCCGCCTCGGGCGAACGCAGCATGCGCCCGAACGGCGCGCTTTGCGAGATGGCGCGGCGGATGCGTGCGCGCGCTTCGGGCACCGCAAGCATGGCGAGCACCGAAAACCCGCCCGCCGACTGGCCGGCGACCGTGACATTCGCCGCGTCGCCGCCAAACGCGCCGATCTGCTCGCTTACCCACCTCAAGGCGGCAAATTGGTCCAGCAGCCCTAGGTTGGGCACGCTCACTCCCGGCAAATGCATGAAGCCCAACGCGCCCAGCCGATAGTTCACTCCCACCACCACCATGTCGCCACGCCGCGCCATGGTCGCCCCCGAATACCACGGCAACGAACCAGCGCCACTCATGAAGGCACCACCGTGGAACCAGACCAGCACCGGGCGCCGCGCCCGGTCTGCGGCCGGAGTCCATATGGTGAGCGTAAGGCAGTCTTCGGACTGCGGGCAGGAAAAATCGCCCATCGCCGCGCGCAGTCGCGAGGGCGGCTGCGGCGCGATCGGTCCGTGGGCGCTGGCATCGCGCTCGCCGCGCCATGGGGTCGGTGGCATTGGCGGCTTGAAGCGCAGTTCGCCTACCGGGGGCGCCGCGTAGGGCACCGCACGAAATACCGCTACGCCGTTCTCGTTGGTACCGGAGAGCTTGCCGACCGTAGTAGTGGCAACTGGCTTGGACGGCGTCTGGATTTCAGCGGCCAACGGCGGATCCTTCTCGCTGGGTCAGGCGACAGTCTACCCTGACAATACCGGGGTGAGCGTCCCCCTCGTTCCCGCCCGCCTTGCTTTCGCGCCCGACGGCACGCCGTATTCGGCAGCCTACGGCGACGTCTATCACAGCGCCGAGGGCGGTCTTGCGCAGGCGCAGCATGTGTTCCTGCAGGGTAACGGCCTGCCGCAGCGCTGGCGGGGACGGCGCGTATTCACCATCGTCGAAACCGGCTTCGGCTTCGGCCTCTCGTTCCTCGCCACCTGGCGCGCCTGGCGCGATGATCCGCAGCGCTGCGAGCGTCTGCATTTCGTGTCCGTTGAAAAGCATCCTTTTCAGCTTGCAGATCTTTCGGTTTTGCTCGGTAAATTCCCTGAAATAAAAAACCAATCATCCCAATTTGTCGCAGCCTGGCCGATGCTGGTGCCCGGCATGC
>JANNTQ010000215.1:0-4756 GCA_031394435.1 Betaproteobacteria bacterium | reverse complement strand
GCGATCAGGAACGGCACCGCCTGCACCGTGGCCCGCTTGGCAAAGCTCTTGCGGATGCGTTTACGCTCGGTCAACGAATAGGTCATGAAGGCTCCAAAAACGCTGCGGGACAGAGAAAAGACCCTGCCAAGGCAAGGCCCTTTGTCTGTCCGGAATCCTGGGGAGGGCCAATCTGACCCTCCCGGGATTCCGAAGTTCCCTACTTGATTTCAGCCTTGGCGCCGGCGTCGATCAGCTTCTTCAGCACCGCCTCCGCATCGACTTTCGAGACGCCTTCTTTCACCGGCTTGGGCGCACCATCGACAAGATCCTTCGCCTCCTTGAGCCCCAGACTGGTAACTTCGCGTACCGCCTTGATCACGTTCACCTTATTTTCCCCGATGCCCGTCAGCATGACGGTGAACTCGGTCTTCTCTTCGGCGGGCGCCGCAGCGGCTGCAGCGGCCGGGCCGGCAACTGCGAGGGCAGCGGCAGCCGACACGCCGAACTTCTCTTCCATGTCCTTGATGAGCTGCGACAGCTCGAGGACAGTCATCTTCGAAACGGCTTCCAGAATCTGTGTACGTTCCATGGTGTTCTCCTGAATGGGTTCCTGATTAAGCGGCCTGTTCCTTGGCGCGGTGCACCGCGGCGAGCGTCCGGACGAACCTGCCCGGGACCTCGTTCATGGTGCGCACCAGCTTGACGATCGGTGCCTGCATGGTGCCGACGAGTCTTGCCAGCAGTTCGTCGCGGCTGGGCATGGTGGCCAGCGCCTTGACGTCCTTGGTGGACATCAGCGCGTTGGCCATCGCCCCGCCCTTGATGACGAACAGCTCGTTGTCCTTGGCGAACTCGGACAGCACTTTGGCCCCGGCCACCGGGTCCTGCGCAATGCCGTACATCAGCGGGCCGGCCAGTTGGTCGGTCAGCTTCTCGAACGGCGTGCCCTTGACGGCGCGCCGCACGAGCGTGTTCTTCAGCACGCGCAGGTAGAGGCCGGCCTTCCGCGCTTTCGCGCGCAAGCTGGTGACCACCTCGACGGGAAGGCCGCGGTTTTCCGCGACAATCACCGCCTGGGCTTTGGCCAGCTGCGCTGCGATCTCGGAAACGACCGCTTGCTTTTGCTGCAGATTAAGACTCAAGGTCTACCTCCTTGCGTTGATCAAACGGGCGGCTCTCGCGAACCACCCAGACCATGGCGACCTTGAATCAGGAACTCCAACTGCATTCCTGCTTCGGGTGCGCCGTCTGCGCAGGGTGATGCTCCGATTAAGCCGTCCCGCAACCGCCGGACCGGCCCCTGCGGTCTTTGACAGCAACTGCTCTTGCGAGCAGCAGCCCAAAGTCCTTGCAACCACCAACTATTGCGCCTGCAGTGAGGCGGGATCGACCTTGACCCCGACTCCCATCGTGCTCGACACCGACAGCTTCCTCAGGAAGATGCCCTTGGTGTGCTGCGGTTTCGACTTGTTGAGCGCGTCAACCAGCGCTGCCAGGTTGTCGCGCAGCTGTTCCGGCGTGAACGAGGCGCGGCCGATCGTGCATTGGACGATGCCCGTCTTGTCGGCGCGGAACTGAACCTGGCCGGCCTTGGCGTTCTTCACCGCCGTGGCGACGTCCGGCGTCACCGTGCCGACTTTCGGGTTCGGCATCAGGCCGCGCGGGCCGAGGATTTGGCCGAGCGCCCCGACCACGCGCATCGCCGCGGGTTCCGCGATGACCACGTCGAAATCGAGCTTGCCCGCCTTCACCTGTTCCGCGAGATCCTCCATGCCGACGATGTCGGCACCAGCCGCTGTCGCTGCCGCGGCCTTGTCGCCCTGCGCGAACACCGCCACGCGCACTTTCTTGCCGGTACCGGCAGGCAGCACGACCGCGCCGCGTACTGTTTGGTCGGACTTGGAGCTGTCAATACCGAGGTTAACGGCGACATCCACCGCTTCGTCGAATTTGGCGGTGGCGGTCTCCTTGATCAGCTTCATCGCATCCATCACCGGATAGGCCTTGGCGTGGTCCACCTTGCCGGCAATGACCTTCCTGCGCTTGGAGAGGTGCGGCATCTACATGCCCTCCACCAGGATGCCCATCGAGCGCGCGCTGCCGGCGACCGTGCGCATCGCGGCGTCGAGGTCGCTGGCGGTGAGGTCGGGCATCTTTGCCTTGGCGATTTCCTCGACCTGCTTGCGCGTGATCTTGCCCACCTTGTCGGTGTGCGGACGCGGGCTGCCGGATTCGATGCCGGCGGCCTTCTTGATCAGCACCGTGGTCGGCGGCGTCTTGATGATGAAGCTGAAGCTCTTGTCCGCGTACGCCGTGATCACCACGGGCAGCGGCAGGCCAGGCTCCACCTTCTGCGTCTGGGCGTTGAACGCCTTGCAGAACTCCATGATGTTGAGGCCGCGCTGGCCGAGCGCGGGGCCGATGGGCGGCGAGGGATTCGCCTTGCCCGCCGGCACTTGCAGCTTGATGAAGCCGACGACCTTCTTCGCCATGATGGCTCTCCTGTCGGGTGCAAACGAACGCCTGAGCGCTCTCCCCGCTAAAAACGGCGATCAGTCCCCAAATGGGGTCTGATCCCTATGCCTTCTCTACCTGTCCGAACTCCAGTTCGACCGGCGTCGAGCGCCCGAAAATCGTAACCGCTACGCGCAGGCGGCTCTTTTCGTAGTTCACGTCTTCCACGGTGCCCTGGAAATCGGTGAACGGGCCGTCCTTTACGCGCACCATTTCGCCGTTCTCGAACAGCACCTTCGGCTTGGGCTTTTCCACGCCTTCGCGCATCTGCTGCATGATGGCGTTGACCTCCTTCTCGGAGATCGGCGTGGGCTTCATCGCCGTTCCGCCCACGAATCCGGTCACCTTGTTGGTGTTTTTCACCAGGTGCCAGGTATCGTCGTCCATTTCCATTTCCACCAGCACGTAGCCGGGGAAAAACTTGCGCTCCGACATGTGCTTCTGGCCGCCCTTCATTTCGACGACCTCTTCCACCGGCACTAGGATCTTGCCGAACTTGTCCTTCATCCCGGCGCGCGAAATGCGGTCTTCCAGTGCACGCTGCACCGACTTCTCGAAGCCGGAGTACGCGTGCACCACGTACCAGCGCTTGCCCATGTCCGCTTGTTTCAGGTTTTTTTCCATCCAAGGACCAGGTCGTAAAGTACCCACTCGAGTGTCTTATCGCTTATCCACAGGAACACCGCCATCACTACAACAAACGCGAACACCGTGGCGGTCGTCTGAACCGTTTCTTTTCGCGTCGGCCACACCACCTTCTTCACTTCGGCGACGGCCTCCCGCGCGAACACGATGAACTCGCGCCCGGACGCGGTAAACGCCGCCAGCACGGCGCCCGCCACGATCCCGGCGAGCACGGCCAGGATGCGCAGCACCAGCGCGCTGTCGCCAAGCCAGTAGTAGCCTGCGATGCCCGCCGCCACCAGGGCGGCTGCGATTGCGAACTTTGCGATGTCAGTGCTGTTCATGTCGGTGTCTGGCAGGGGCAGAGGGCATCGAACCCCCAACCTTCGGTTTTGGAGACCGACGCTCTGCCAATTGAGCTATGCCCCTGTGTCCCGGTTCCTTACTCGATGACCTTGGCGACCACGCCGGCGCCGACGGTCTTGCCGCCTTCGCGGATGGCGAAGCGCAGGCCCTGTTCCATGGCGATCGGGGTGATCAGCGTCACCACCATCTTGATGTTGTCCCCCGGCATCACCATCTCGGTGCCCTTCGGGAGCTCCACCGCACCGGTCACATCGGTGGTGCGGAAGTAAAACTGCGGCCGATAGTTGTTGAAGAACGGCGTGTGACGCCCGCCCTCCTCCTTGGAGAGCACGTACACCTCGCACTCGAACTTCGCGTGCGGGGTGATCGAGCCGGGCTTGGCGAGCACTTGGCCACGCTCGACCTCTTCGCGCTTGGTGCCCCGCAGCAAGATCCCCACGTTGTCCCCCGCCTGGCCCTCATCCAGGAGCTTGCGGAACATCTCCACCCCCGTGCACACGGTCTTCACCGTGGGCTTCAGGCCCACGATCTCGATCTCCTCGCCCACCTTGAGCACGCCCCGCTCCACGCGCCCGGTGACCACCGTGCCGCGGCCCGAAATCGAGAACACGTCCTCCACCGGCATCAGGAACGGCTTGTCGATCTCGCGCTTGGGCTGCGGGATTTAGTTATCCAGCGCATCGGCCAGCTTCATGATCGCCTTCACCCCAAGCTCGCTATCCTCGCCCTCGAGCGCCTTGAGCGCCGAGCCGATCACCACCGGGGTCTTGTCGCCCGGAAACTCGTACTTGGAGAGCAGCTCGCGCACCTCCACCTCCACCAGCTCCAGGAGCTCCTTATCGTCGACCATGTCGGCCTTGTTCAGGAACACCACGATGTAGGGCACCCCCACCTGGCGCGCCAGCAAAATGTGCTCGCGCGTCTGCGGCATCGGCCCATCGGCCGCACTCACCACCAGAATCGCCCCGTCCATCTGCGCGGCGCCCGTGATCATGTTCTTGATGTAGTCGGCGTGCCCCGGGCAGTCCACGTGCGCATAGTGGCGCTTCGCCGTCTCGTACTCCACGTGCGCCGTGTTGATCGTGATGCCGCGCGCCTTTTCCTCCGGCGCAGCATCAATCTGGTCGTAGTTCTTCGCCTCACCCCCATACTTCTTCGCCAGCACGTGCGTCATCGCCGCCGTCAGCGTCGTCTTGCCATGATCTACGTGCCCGATCGTCCCCACGTTCACGTGCGGCTTGGTTCTCTCAAATTTGCCTTTGGCCATGAC
>JANNTQ010000134.1:0-14576 GCA_031394435.1 Betaproteobacteria bacterium | reverse complement strand
GGCGAGGCTGGCGAAGACGAAGCCGCGGTAGCTCTCCACGCGCGCCGCCTTTTTCATGCTGCAATCCGGATTGTCCTTGCCGTAGCGCGTGCCGGCATAGCCCGCTTCCATCATCGGGATGCTGCGCAGCCCGCCGTCGTGCTGGAAAGTCCAGGCGTGGTAGGAGCAGCGGAAAAATTCTCCCGTGTTGCCGTGGCGGTCGCCGCACATCATGTTGCCGCGGTGCGGACAGCGGTTGTAGAGCACGTTCAGCTTGCCGTCCTTGCCGCGCACCATCAGCATCGGCTGGCGGCCGATCTGCACCGTGAAGTAGTCGCCGGATTTCGGCACCTGGCTCTGATGGCCGCAGTAGATCCAGTAGCGCTCGTGGATGCGCTCCATCTCGAGTGCGAAGATCTGCGGGTCGGTGTAAACCTCTTTCCTCACGCGGTCTGGCTCGACACACTGGGCCAGATCGGGAATTCGCTCCTGCAGCATGGGGCCTCCTGAATGCGAAACGTGGGGAATTCTAACGCTGCCTCGCGGTTAGGATGGGCCATGCATTTCGAGTGCGACGTGCTGGTCGCCGGCTCGGGCGCGGGCGGGCTCGCCGGCCGCCACCTCGCAGGCCTGGGTTTAACCACGGTGTAAGTTTGTGCGGTAGACATGCGCGCGCTAGTATTCGCTCCGGACTCGGGGGCTGGCCATGAGCAAGCAATTTGTTACTAGGCAGGATCTGCGTGAAGTGCCCGCCTACTCGATCGCGGAGGCGGCCGGCTATCTCCGTCTGCCCAAATCCACTCTTCGTGCCTGGATGATTGGACAGCCCTATCGCGTCGGCGAAACGCAACGGTTTTTCCAGCCGGTGATAGCGATTGCTGACGCAAAGCACCGGAGCCTGTCGTTCATCAATCTGGTCGAGGCGTTCGTCCTTGCTGGTCTTCGGCGCAAGCACACCGTGCCACTGGGCAGGGTGCGCAAAGCCGTTGAATACGTGCGCAAGCACTTCAATTCCAAGAG
Organism: Betaproteobacteria bacterium; assembly: GCA_031394435.1. Classification (GTDB taxonomy): domain Bacteria; phylum Pseudomonadota; class Gammaproteobacteria; order Burkholderiales; family SG8-39; genus JAABQT01. Next base: position 13,577 of record JANNTQ010000134.1, on the reverse strand, counting down.
ACCTCTAGCGGAAGAGAAATTTGAGACCGATGGGGTAGATCTCTTCGTGCGAAAGTTCGGTGAACTAATTGGAGCGTCGCAAGAGGGACAACAGATGATGGAATCCATGCTTCGCCAGCGCCTGAAACTCGTGAAGCGAGATCCTGAAGGTGTGCCGGAGAAGCTGGTTCTCTTTCCTGCGCCACGCCATAAGAAGGACAGTGCTGCGGTAGTGATCGATCCCCGAATCTCGTTTGGCCGACCGGTATTGGACGGCTTGGGGGTGAGGACAGGCGTATTGGCCGAACGGTTCATCGCGGGAGATATGCTCGGAGAGTTGGCGCGCGACTACGGCGCTTCGCCGGAGGCAATCGAGAATGCCATCCGGTGCGAACTCCGCGCGGCGTGATTTTCAACGTCTCGCTTCGATAACCCTTTTTCTCGATCGCCAGATCGGGAGGTATGTGGTGGCGGATGCCTTGCGGGCAGCAAAGGCCCGGGTAGAAGTTCACGACGATCACTTTGGACAAGCAACCCCCGATCTCGAATGGATCCCAGAAATTGGAAGGCGTGATTGGGTTCTGATTACGAAGGATCAGAATATTCGCCGAAACCAACTGGAGCGCGCCGCTTATCTGGCTGCTGGTGTACGTGGATTCATCGTGACCGGAAAGGATATGAGCGGAAAGGAGCTAGGCGAGCTTCTTGTCACGTGCTTGCCTCGGATGGTGAGGAAAGTCTCCGGGCGTACCGGGCCGTTGCTTTACACAATCTCTCGAACCGGTACCTTCACCAATCTATCGGAGTGATGAAGTGTTCCACACGTACAAGTTCGTGATCTCACGGTTCTCTCAAAAATGAATACCGCCTTCTGGTCTGCCACCAAGCTGCGCGCCGCGCTGCGCGCCAAGAAAATAAGCGCGCTCGAGCTGTTCGACCTCTACGCGGCGCGCGTGCGCCAGCACAACCGCGCGCTGAATGCCATCTGCGTGATGGACCTCGACGCCGGGCGCAAGGCGGCGCGCGCCGCCGACCGCGCGCAGGGCAACAAAGGCCCGCTGCACGGCCTGCCGATGACGGTGAAGGAATCCTTCGACGTCGCCGGCTGGCCGACGACCTGGGGCATGACGGAATTCAAGGACCACATCGCGAAAAAGGACGCGCTGGCAGTCGAGCGCCTGAAGCGTGCCGGGGCCATCGTCTTCGGCAAGACCAACGTCCCGGTGCTGCTCGCCGACTGGCAGAGCTTCAATCCCCTCTACGGCACCACCAACAATCCCTGGGACCTGCTGCGCACGCCGGGTGGCTCCTCGGGCGGCTCGGCGGCGGCGCTCGCCGCAGGCCTTACCGGCCTTGAGCTCGGCAGCGACATCGGCGCCTCGATCCGCAACCCGGCGCACTACTGCGGCGTGTACGGACACAAGCCGACGTGGGGCCTGTGTTCCCCCAAGGGACATGCATTGCCGGGAGCCGTGCACCCGAGCGACATCGCCGCGATCGGGCCGCTCGCGCGCAGCGCCGAGGACCTGGGGCTCGCGATGAACCTCATCGCCGGGCCGGACGAGATCGGCGCCGCGGGCTGGAGCCTCGCGCTCGACAAGCCGAAGCCTGCCTCCTTTCGCAAGCTGCGCGTGGCGGTGATGCCTTCGCACCCGACCGCGGAGGTGGACGCGAGCGTCTCCGGCGCGATCCAGCGCCTGGCAAGCGCGCTGGCGAAGAAAGGCGCCAAGGTGTCCGATCAGGCGCGACCGGAATTCGACCCAGCGGAAGCGCACCGCGTCTACATCGCGCTGCTGCGCGGGGCGACTGCCGCGCGCCAGTCGCCGCACCACGTCGCGCTGTGGGAGGAACTGTCGCAGAAGCGCCCCAAGGAGGACATGAGCTACGAAGCGCAGGCCGCGCGCGCCAACGTCATGCGCCACAAGGAGTGGCTCGGCTGGTCCAATCGCCGCCACCAGATGCGCCTACTTTGGGCGGAGTTCTTCAAGGCCTGGGACGTGCTGCTGTGCCCGACTGCGGCGACGCCCGCCTTCCCGCAAAACCAGAAAGGTGAGCGCTGGGAGCGCATGATCGACGTGAACGGCAAGCCGCAACCCTCGACTACGCAAATGTTCTGGGCGGGCTATTCGGGCATGTGCTATTTGCCTTCGACCATCGCGCCGATCGAGCTTGCGGGCGGCAAGCTCCCGGTGGGCGTGCAGATCATCGGCCCGCAGTACGGGGACTACCGGACCATCGCGGTGGCGCGCCTCATCGAGCGCGAGTACCGCGCCTTCACCCCGCCGCCGGACTACGGCTAGAGCGACGCGTAGTACTGCGCCATGCTCCGGCGCTGCGCCTCGTCCGGCAGCGCGCCCATGCCGGCGGCCAGGTTTTCCACCATGTGCCCCGGCTTGCCGGTGCCGGGGATGGTGCACGTCACCGCCGGGTGCGACACGATCCACTTCAGGAAGTACTGCGCCCAGCTGGCGATGCCGAGTTCCGTCGCCCACGGCGGCAGGGGCTTGCCGCGCACGTGGCGGAACATCGCGCCTTCGGCAAAGGGCCGGTTGGCGATCACCGCCACGCCCAGCTCGCGCGCCAAGGGAAGAACCCGCTTATCGGATTCACTCTCCGCCAGCGAGTAGTTGATCTGCAGAAAGTCGTACTGCCTGGTCCTCAGCAGGCGCTCGACCTCGGGGTAGGCGGACGAGGTGTAATGCGTGATGCCTATGTAGCGCACGCGCTGCTGCGCCTTCCATTCGCGCAGCGCTTGCGTATGCGTTTCCACGTCCAGCAGGTTGTGCACCTGCATCAGGTCCATGCGCCCGGCGCGCATGCGCTCGATGGAACGCTGCATTTGCCGGATGCCTTCCCCGCGGCCCTGCGTGTACACCTTGGTCGCCATGAACAACGGTTCGCAGATGCCGAGCGCGGCGCACGCATCGCCGACCACCGATTCACTTGAACCATACATGGGCGAGGAATCCACCACGCGCCCGCCGCCGGCGAACAAAAGCCGCAGGACTTCCTTCAGCGTGGCGCGCGCCGCCGCGTCGCCGCCGACGTCGAAGGTCTGCCAGGTGCCGATGCCGATCAGCGGCAGCTGCTCGCCGCTCGACGGGATCGGGCGCGTCGCCATGGTTTGCCTGCCGGATGCGCTACCCATCAGCGCGAGGCCGGCGAAAGCGCCCAGCGTGCGCAGCATGGCGCGGCGCTCCTTGTCCATGCGCCTATTCTAGTAAAGTCAGTCCTCGAACCGGGAAGGCCCGATGACGAGCGAGCGTGAAGCGATCCTGCAGCGCTGGGTTTCGCGGGTGGTGCCTGTGCGCCCGGGTGAAATCCAGGCCCTGCTCTGGTCGTTCGCATATTTCTTCTGCCTGCTCGCGGGCTACTACGTGCTGCGGCCGTTGCGCGACGAGATGGGCGTCGCCGGCGGCGTGCGCAACCTGCAGTGGCTGTTTACCGCCACTTTCGTCACCCTGCTGGCCGTAGTGCCGCTCTACGGCGCCGTGGTGGCGCGGCTGCCGCGCCGGCGATTCGTGCCGATTGTCTATCATTTCTTCGTCGCCAACATCGTCTTGTTCTGGCTGCTGCTGACGCTCGATTTCGAGAGGGCGATCGTCGCGCGGGTGTTCTTTGTCTGGACCAGCGTCTTCACCCTGTTCGCGGTCTCGGTGTTCTGGTCGTTCATGGCCGACCTGTTCAGCGCCGAGCAGGGCAAGCGCCTGTTCGGCTTCATCGCCGCGGGCGGGACAGCGGGGGCGCTGGCCGGCCCCGCGCTGACGGTCTGGCTCTCGGTGCCGCTCGGCCCGGCTAATTTGCTCATCGTGGCGGCGCTCCTGCTCGAGGCCGCGGTCTTCTGCGCGCGGCGGCTGGAATCGGCGGCCGTCGGTCTCGGGCGTGAAACCGCGCTGCCGGCCGGCCGCGCAGGACTGGGCGGCGGATGGCTTTCGGGCATCGCGATGGTCCTGCGTTCGCCGTACCTTGCCGGCATTGCGCTGTGGGTGGCCGCGCTCTCGATTGCCGGGACCTTCCTCTACTTCCAGCAGGCGGACATCGTCGCCGCCGCATCCGACGATCCGGCGGTCCGCACGCGCATCTTCGCCAGCATCGACCTCGCAGTGGGCGTGCTCACGCTGGTGGTGCAGTGCTTTGCGACCGGCCAGCTGATCAAGCGCTTCGGCGTGGGGGCGGCCGCTGGATTCCTGCCGCTGGTTTTCGCAGCGGGTTTCCTGGCAATGGCGGTGTCGCCGGCGCTCGCGGTGGTGATCGCGTTCCAGGCGATCCAGCGCACTGCCAACTTCGCCATCTCCAATCCGGCCCGCGAGGTGCTGTTTACCGTTGTTGCGCGCGAGGAGAAATACAAGGCGAAGAACGTGATCGACGTGGTGGTGTTCCGCGGCAGCGACGCGCTGGGCGGCTGGCTGTTCGCGGCGCTGCGCGCGCTCGGCATGGAGTTGCGCTCGATTTCCCTTGCGGTGATCCCGCTTGCCGCCGCCTGGCTCGCCCTCGCCCTGGCGCTGGGGCGCGCGCAGGAGCGGCGCGCCGAGCGCCAAGGCGAGCCTGCCAAGGCGGCGGCTACCGCCACGCCAAGAAGCGCGCGGCGGCGTTGATCCACGGGTTGGTTCATTTTGCTCGCGGTGTATATTGACCGCCGCCGAGGCCCTCAAGGCGGCGATCTCGCGCCAGCGCGAGCTGCTCGCCGACGCGGCCAGTGTGCAATTCACGCGCAACCCGGATGGCATCGCTGGTGCCCTGGATTCGATCCGCTACCTCAAGGCGGGCACCACGCTGCGCACCGCGCACGCAGTCGAGCTGTCGCACATGTTCTTCGCCCCCGCGATCGCACGCTGGTGGACCTTTGCCTCGCACCCGCCGATCGAGGAGCGCATCCGGCGTGCGCATCCGCGCTTCATGCAGGAAGATTACCGCCGCACGCGCCATGCCTCGACCTATCGCGACGGGCGGGTCGCGGTGCTGGACGGCGCCGGCAACGTTGTCAAAGTGGTCGGCTCGCTCGCGGCACTGGTGGAAGCGCCGCGGCACGAGCACGTGGACCACGCTCGCAAGCTGCTCGATCGTCTTCCCGCGGCGCTCAAACGCCGCTTGGCTACTCCCGAAGGGGCGGAGCAAGTGATGCTCGCTTTGCTCGGAGCGCACGGGGAGCAAGCTGCCGCGGCTCGCTTCGAGATGCAGGAGATCGGGCGCCAGCAGGCCCTGGTTCTGGTGGAACTCGCCCTGCCGGCACTGAAGCAGTTTCTGCAGCAGCGCCGCGACGCTTTCCTGGCAGAAATGCAGAAGCTCGTCGAAGCCGACGGCAAAGTGACCCTGTCCGAATTCGTGCAGGCGACGCTGCTGCGCCAGCACCTGCGCGCGGGCGCCGGCAAGCCGATCCGCACCAAATTCGGCAAGCTCGCCGAGGTGGCGCAGGACGCGCATGTCGTGCTGTCGCTCATCGCGCATGCGTCGAAAGGTGACGCGCCGGCGGCGCACGCCAGAGGCAAGGCGATCCTCGGCATCGAGCTTCCCGGACCGCTGCCGGTGGCCGAACTTTCCACCGCGCGCATCGGCGAGGCGCTCGAGCGCCTGCGCCACCTCGAGCCGTTCGCCAAGCCGCGCGTGCTCAAGGCTTGCCTCGAGACCGCCGCCGCCGACGGCGCGTTTCGCCTGGCGGAAGCGGAACTGGTGCGCACAGTCGCGGCGACGCTCGATTGCCCTCTGCCGCCGGTGATCGGCGCGCTCGACCCCGCTACACTGCAGGCATGAAGCAACTGCAGGCGGCCCTCGCGGCTGCGGTCGCGGGGGAGGTGCGCTTCGACGCCGGCGCGCGCGCTGCGTACGCCTCCGATGCGTCCAACTACCGGCAGGTGCCGATCGGCGTGGTGCTGCCGCGCTCGGCCGAGGACATGGTCGCCGCGGTCGCCGCCTGCCGCGCCCATGCCGCGCCGATCCTCGCGCGCGGCGGCGGCACCTCGCTCTGCGGCCAGAGCGTCAACGTGGCGGTAATCATCGACTGCTCGAAGTACATGGACCGCGTGCTCGGCGTCGATCCCGCGGCGCGCACGGCAAACGTCGAGCCGGGTGTGGTGTGCGACAGCCTCCGCGCCCAGGCCGAACAGCACGGCCTCACCTTCGGTCCCGACCCGGCCACGCATTCGCGCTGCACGCTCGGCGGCATGATCGGCAACAACTCCTGCGGCGCGCACTCGGTAATGGCGGGCAAGACAGCGGAGAATATCGATGCGCTAGAAGTGCTCACTTACGACGGCGCGCGCTTCTGGTGCGGGCCGACCGATGATGCCGAGTTCCGCCGGATCGCTGCGCTGGGTAACCGGCAGTCGCAGATCTACGTCGCGCTGAAGGCGCTGGCGGGCAAGTACGCGGAGCTGATCCGCGCCGGCTTCCCGAAGATCAAGCGCCGCGTCTCCGGCTATAACCTGGACCAGCTCCTGCCGGAGAACGGGTTCAACGTGGCGCGCGCCCTGGTCGGCACGGAGGGCACCTGCGCGCTCACGCTGCAGGCGAAGGCGAGGCTGGTGCAAAGCCCCGCGCACCGCGTGCTGCTGGTGCAGGGCTACCCCGACATCTACGCCGCGGGTGACGCGGTGCCGCAGGTGCTCGCCGCCGGGCCGATCGCCTGTGAGGGGCTCGACGAGAAGATCATCGGCGGGCTGCGCGAGCGAAAATTGAAGCTCGAAGACATCGGCTTGCTGCCAGACGGCGGGGCCTGGCTGATGATCGAGTTCGGCGGCGCCACCAAGGAAGAGGCGATCGCCAGGGCCAGTGCGCTGCGCGGCCTGCTGGTCTCCGACCCGCTGCAGATGAGCCGGCTGTGGGCCGTCCGTGAAACGGGCGCTTCGGCTACGTCGCTCAACCTGAAGGACGCGGCGGGGCCCGACCCCGTCGTCGGCTGGGAGGACGCGGCCGTGGACCCCTTGCGCCTGGGGGACTACCTGCGCGAGTTCCAGGCGCTGGTCGATCGCCACGGCTACCGCACCTCGCTCTACGGGCATTTCGGCGACGGCTGCATCCACGCGCGCATCACCTTTGACCTCAGGACGCCGCAGGGACTGGCGCGCTGGCGCGTGTTCCTGCAGGCAGCGGCGGCGCTGGTGGTGAAGTACGGCGGCTCGCTGTCCGGCGAGCACGGCGATGGCCAGGCGCGCGCCGAGTTCCTGCCCGCGATGTACGGGCCCGAGCTGATGCAGGCGTTCCGCGAGTTCAAGCGCATCTGGGACCCGCAGAACCGCATGAATCCAGGCAAGCTCATCGACGCCTACAAGGTGGACGAGAACCTCAGGCTCGGCCCGCAGTACAAGCCGGTCACGCTGCAAACCAGGTTCGCGTTCAAGAGCGACGTCGGCGATGGCTTCGCCCGCGCCGCCGAACACTGCATCGGCATGGGCAAATGCCGCGCCAAGGCGGGCGGCACCATGTGCCCGAGTTATCGGGCCACGGGCGAAGAGCGCTACTCGACGCGAGGCCGCTCGCGCCTGCTGTGGGAGATGCTGCAGGGTGAGGTAATCACCGACGGCTGGCAGAGCGAGGAGGTGAAGGAGGCGCTCGACTGGTGCCTCGCCTGCAAGGGCTGCCGCAGCGATTGTCCGACGCACACCGACATGGCCGCCTACAAGGCGGAGTTCCTGTCGCACTACTATGAAAAGAAAGCGCGGCCGCTCGCCTTGCAAGCGCTCGCACGCATCGGCGAGTGGGCGCCATTCGCGGCGCGCCTGCCCGCGCTGGCGAATGCGGCGGGTGCGATTGGCAAACGCTTCGCCGGATTCGCTGCCGGACGGCGCCTGCCACAGTTCGCAGCGAGGACCTTTCGAGCCACTTTCCGCGCAAGCGCAAGCGGGGAGCGCGTAATCCTGTTCGACGACACCTTCAACAACCATTTCCGGCCCAAAACCGCGGCGGCGGCGGCGAAGGTGCTCGAAGCGAGCGGCTGCCGCGTCGAGCTGCCGCGCGAGCACCTGTGCTGCGGGCGGCCGTACTACGACGCGGGCATGCTCGATCGGGCCAAAGCAACGCTGCAGCGGGTACTCGAAGTCATCGAGCCCGGCATACCGCTGGTGATGCTGGAGCCTGCCTGCCTGTCTGTGTTCCGCGATGAACTGCAACAGTTGTTGCCCGAAGATGCGCGCGCCGCGGAACTGGCGCGGCAGGCAGTCTCGCTCGGCGAATTTCTGCAGCAACGGGGCTGGACGCCGCCGCGCCTCGCGGGGCGGGCGCTGCTGCACGGCCACTGCCACCAGAAGGCGCTAGGCGGCAACGCCGCTGACCTGAAGTTGCTACGCGCCGCGGGCCTCGAAGTCGAGTCGCCCGACACCGGCTGCTGCGGCATGGCCGGGTCCTTCGGCCTGAAGCGCGAGCACGATGTTGCTTCGCGCCGGATCGCCGAACTGGTCCTGCTGCCCAAACTGCGCGCAGCGGGGGCCCAGTGCCTGGTAGTTGCCGACGGGTTTTCCTGCCGCGAGCAGATCGAGGGCCTCGGCGGGCGGCGGACGCTGCACCTGGCCGAGGCCCTCGCCGGCGAATGAGACGCTCGATCGCGATCGTGGCGCTCGCTTATGCCACGGCGGCACAGGCACAAAGCGAAAACGAGCGCCTGTTCCAGGCGATCAGCGAGGACAAGGAACCGGTGGCGGCGATCCTTGTCCTCGGGGGTAAAGTCGATGTGCAGGCGCGCAGTGCACAGCGCGAGACGCCGCTGCACCGCGCGGCGGAAAAGGGCATGCGCGCGCTGACGCGGCTGCTGCTCGATGCGGGCGCGAACGTCCGTTCCCGCAGCAACACAGGGGAGACAGCACTCCACCTTGCCACTTTGACCTCCGACCCGGGCTGCGTGCTGCTGCTGCTCGATGCCGGTGCGGACCCGCGCGCGCAGAGCGACGATGGCGAGTCGGCGCTGCACTGGGCGGCGCTGTCCGGAAATGCGGGCACTGTGCGGCTGCTGCTCGAGCGCGGCGCGGACCCGGACGGCTTCGACCTGCGCGGCAATACGCCGCTGCACGGCGCAGCCGACGCGGGCCATCTGGAGACTGTGCGGTTGCTGCTCAGGCGAACGCGTGCGCCCGGCACAAGGAATCTGGAGGGCAGGAGCGCTTTGGACCTCGCGCGCGAGCGTGGCCACGCCGAGGTGATGGCGTTGTTCTAGTTCGCGGATTAACCCTTCAGGCAAGTACTCATGAACTTCTTGCGCTCGTCGCCCTTCAGCTGCTTGTCGCCCGCCTGCTTGTTGCAGGTCTTCATCTTCTCCTGTTGCGCGGTCTGCTTGCCGGGCGCTTCGCCTTTCAGGCACGAGCTCATGTAGCTCTTGCGGGCATCGCCTTCGAGTTTCTTGTCACCGGCCTGCTGGTTGCAGTTCTTCATGCGATCCTGCTGGGCTTGCTGCTTTGCGCTCGGTTCCTTTTTCGCCTGGGCGGTGGCAGGCGCCGCCTTCTGTTCCGTGCCCTTGGCCTTGTCCTGCGCCAGCGCAAGCGGCGAAGCCGCCAGCATGAAACAGATTGCCGCAACGAGTTTATTCATTGGCATTTCCCTTTTTAGTGATGGAGTTAGGACTGTTCCCTCCCGGGACAGCCTTCTTTGTGCGACCGGCAAGGCACCGGACAAACGGGTTAACGCGTGACCTCGCCGGCAGGTTGACCGAGCCCGAACGCCTCGGCCAGCAGCTCGTAGGAACGCAGCCGTGTCGCGTAGTCGCCGGTAATGGTGATCACCATCAGTTCGTCGGCACCGTAGCGCTCGACCAGCGCGCCGAGCTCGCGCCGGCATTTGTCCGGCCCGCCGATCACGGCGCGCTCGCGCTGGCTGAGCACGTAGCGGCGTTCCTCTTCGGTATAGACGTGGCGCGATGCCTCCTCGAGCGTGGGCACTGCTGTGTCGAGGTTGAGCGCCATGTGCAGGCGCCGCAGGTCGATCGAGGCGGCGAGCCGCTCTGCGTCGGCGTCGCTCTCGGCGCAGATCGCGAACACGCACACGATCGCCGTAGGCGTTGTCTCTCTCTCGCCAGCCTTGAAGCGCTCGCGGTAGGCGCGCGTCACGACGTCGCCGCCCTTGGGATTGATGAAATGCGCGAACGCAAAGCGCAGGCCCAACTGCGCCGCGAGCAGCCCGCTGTAGTCCGAGGAGCCGAGCAGCCAGATCTCGGGCGCAGTGCCGCTGCCGGGCTGCACGCGTACGCGCTTGTGCGGATGGTCGTCGGGCAGCGTGCCGTCCAAGTGTCCTACCAGCTCCCACACGCGTTGCGGGAAGTCGTCCGCGCTCGGGAATTGGCCGCCCGCTACCGCGTGCGCGGTGCGCTGGTCGCCGCCTGGCGCGCGGCCGATGCCAAGGTCGATGCGGCCAGGGTAAAGGGCCTCCAGCATGCGAAAGACCTCGGCAACCTTGAACGGACTGTAGTAAGGCAGGAGTACGCCGCCGGTGCCGATGCGCATGCGCTTGGTGTCGGCGCCCAGGCGCGCGAGCAGCACCTCGGGACAGGGATCGGCGAGCGCGGCGATGGCATGGTGCTCGGCGAGCCAGTAGCGGTGGTAGCCCAGTTCCTCGGCGCGGCGGGCAAGGTCCAGCGTGGCCTGGATCGCCTGGGCCGGGGTGCCGCTGGAAAGCACCGGAGACTGGTCCAGGATGGAAAGTTTGGGGGACACCCGGCATTATCCTTGGGAGCCCGTAAGCTGCGGGCGGGCCGTTTCGACCTATCCGCATGCGCCTCGCGCTCTTCCTTGCCCTCGTCGCCCTCTTGGCCCCTGTTCAGGCCGCGCAATGCCAGGCCCGTTCCGGACCGCAAACCACGGCCCTGGTCGAGCTCTATACCTCCGAAGGCTGCGATAGCTGCCCGCCCGCCGACCGCTGGCTGCAAGGCCTGGCGGGCCGGGGCCTCGCCCCGGAGCGGGTGGTGCCCCTGTCCTTGCACGTGGACTACTGGGACTACATCGGCTGGAAAGACCCCTATGCGCAGCAGCGCCACTCCGAGCGCCAGAGGAAGCTGGCGCAGGTGATGCGTGCCAAGATCGTCTACACCCCCCAGGTACTGCTGCAGGGCGAGGATTTCCGGCGCTGGGGCACCTCCGCCTTCGATGAAGCCGTGGCCCGCATCAATGCGCGACCGGCCCGCGCCAATATTTCGCTCGTCCTGCAAGCCGGACCGCCGGGTACGCTGGCCGCGGAGGTGCACGCCGAGCTGCTCGACGCTGCCCAAGAGGCGGACGCGGCGTTGTACCTGGCCAGCTATGAGAACAAGCTGGTGTCCAAGGTCGCTGCCGGGGAGAACCGTGGGCGCACCCTGGCCCACGACTATGTGGTGCTGGAGTGGGTCGGTCCCATCGCGTTCTCCAACGGCAAGGTCGCCGAGCGGCGCACGCTGCCCCTGCTGCCCAAGGCGGTCGCCGCGAACTCCGGCGTGGCCGCCTTCGTCCAGAACCGGCGTTCGGCCGAGGTGCTGCAGGCGCTCATGCTGCCGGCCTGTCCCGGCTAGGGCCGGCAAAACGTTCCCTGCGGCGGGCGACGGCCTTCGGTATCATTCGCCCGGTCTCGATAGTTGGGGCGACCCGCCCGGAGGCAGTAGCCGTGCTCGCAACGCAGATCCGCCAGAAGGACGGGATCTTCTACTTCGTCAGCTACCCCGCCAAGGAGCTGCTGGCGAGGGTGCGCTTTCTCAGCCGGTTCTACGGCGATGGAGAGCAGATCGCCCCGTCGCGCATCGCCCAGGACGACGACATCGCGCAGTTCATCGCGCGCATCGAGCGCACCGACCACGCGTTCCAGCGGGGGCTGTCGCAGGCCAAGGTGCGCCAGCTGCGAAATTTCTACGAGACGGCGGTGACGCAGCCGCCGATTCCCGGCACCGTGCTGCTGTTTACCTCGGAGACCCTGCGCTACCAGTCGGCGGCGGACGGCATGGGCCACCTGTCCGAGCCGGGCGCGAAGTTCCTGATCATCGACGGCCAGCACCGCCTGGCCGCGCTGCATTTTTACCTGCACGACCGGCCCGCCGAGGCCGCCTCCATCCGCGTGCCCTGCATGATCTTCGACGGCAGGAGCGAGGACTTCTCCACTGAGATGTTCGTCATCATCAATTCCACGCCGACGCGCATCAACAAGAGCCACCTCGTCGACCTGTACGAAAAGGTGTCCTGGGCGGCGCCGGACCGCAAGTTCGCCGCGCGCCTGGTGGACAAGCTCTACCGCGAAGGCGACAGCCCGCTGCGCTACCGCATCAACCGCCTCGGCGGCCGCAGCCAGCGCGACAAGTGGATCCTGCAGGCCGAGCTGTTCAACGAGTTGCACCGCTGGGTGCGCGCCGAATGGCGCAAGATCCAGGTGTCCGGCGGCAGCGCGAAGAATTTGGACCGCTACTACGGCGCGATCCGCGACTTCCTCAAGGCGGCGAAAGCCGTATTCGGCGACAGCTGGGGCAAGGAGAACTACATGGTCACCAAGCCGGTGACCATCAAGGCGCTGATCCGCGTCGCCACCGCGCTGGCGCGCGAGGACGCTGAACCTGCCGATACCCGCCAGCAGCGCTGGGAGAAGCGCCTCGCGCCCTGGGGCGAGCTGGTGCGCGAGTTCCGCGAGGAGGGCTTCTACGAGCGCTTCGCCGCCAAAGGCGAGGTGGAGCGCGTGGCGCGCGTGCAGAAGGAACTGGCGCGCGCCGCGGGAATCGAGGTCAGGAAGGGCTGATCGCGCCGGCGGCGGCGAGGTGTTCGATGTCGCCCGCCTCGTAACCCAGTTCCGCCAGGATCTTCCGGCTGTGCTCGCCGAGCGCGGGAACGGCTTCCATGCGCGGCTCGAAATCAGACAGATTGAACGGCGGCTTCACTGCTCGAATGGGGCCGGCAGGCGTATTGACCTCGGCCCAGCGTCCGCGCGCCTCGAGCTGCGGGTGCTCCCAGAATTCCTGCATGGTATTCAGCCTGGCATTGGCGATCTCGGCCCGCTCCAGGCGCTCGACCACCTGCGCTGCGGTGAGCTTGCCGAACACCTTGCCGATCTCGGCTTGCATCGCCTCGCGGTGCTCCAACCTTGCGGGAGCCGATGAATACCTGGGGTCCTGCGCAAGCGCCGGATTCCTCACTACCTTGTCGCAGAAACGCGCGAACTCGCGCTCATTCTGGATGCTGAGGAACACCGTGCCGCCGTCGCCCGCCTGAAACGGGCCATAGGGCACGATAGTGGCGTGGTAGGCGCCGGAGCGCGGCGGCGGCGTGCCGCCGTAGGCGCCGAAGTAGGCCGGGAATCCCATCCATTCGCCCAGCGCCTCGAACATGGTGATGTCGAGGGTAGCGCCCTCGCCGTCGCGCCCGCGGCGCAATAGCGCTGCGAGGATCGAGGTCAACGCATACATGCCGGCGGCGATGTCGGCCACCGGGATGCCGGCCTTGGACGGCGCTTCCGGCGTGCCGGTCACCGAAAGCAGTCCCGCTTCGCATTGCACCAGCAGGTCGTAGGCCTTCTTTTCGGCATACGGTCCCGCGGGGCCGTAGCCGGAGATGCCGCACCAGACCAGGCGCGGATGGCGTGCCCGCAGCTCGGCCGCCCCCAGGCCAAGGCGCTCGACCGCGCCGGGCGCCAGGTTCTGCACGAAGACGTCGGCCCTGGCCAGCAGGCGGGCGAGGATC
>JANNTQ010000118.1:0-4565 GCA_031394435.1 Betaproteobacteria bacterium | reverse complement strand
AAGTCGTGAGGCGCGTGGCGCTGGGGGTCGCGGTCATCGCGGCCCTTTTTGTTGCCGGCTGCGGCGAGACCGGGCAGGTGACGGTATACAAGCAGGGCAAGTACCAGGGCAAGCCCGACGCGCAGCCGTGGGACAACGCGCCGCTCGCCGCCGAACAGCGCGGCGGCAAGTGGACCAAGGGGGATCGCACGAGCTGGGAAGAGCAGATCAAGAACCGGCAGCTCGCGCAGCACGAGCACATGCGCATCTATCAGTAAGGTAGAGCGCCACAACGAGGAGGAGAAGATGTCCAAGCTGTTGAAGCTTTGCTTGGCGTTGGCGGTGCTTGTCGCGACCGGATTCGCCCAGGCCCAGGGCACCGCACAGCAGCAACAGCAGCGGCGGCAGGTGGACCAGCCGGGCAACAATGCCCCGGTATGGCGCGACGTGCGCAAAGAAGCACAGGAGCACACCACCACCGACAAGGGCCGCGAGGCGGGTGTGCTGGTGCAGTCCGCCGGCGAGACCTGGCGCCAGATCCGTAACGGCCCGGTGACCTTCTATGGCGGCTGGCTGATCGTGATCGTGAGCCTGATCATCGCCGCAATCTATTTCGCCAAAGGTCCGATCAAGACGCACGACAAGCCCACCGGGCGGATGATCGAGCGCTTCACGCTCGCCGAGCGCTGGGCGCACTGGGTGATGGGCATCAGCTTCGTGGTGCTGGGGATCACGGGCCTCATCCTCCTGTTCGGCAAGTTCGTGCTGCTGCCGGTGATCGGCTACACGCTGTTCGCCTGGCTGACGGCGCTGGGGAAGAACCTGCACAATTTCGTCGCGCCGCTGTTCATCGCGAGCTTGCTGGTGTTCATCGTCATGTACGTGAAGGACAACCTGCCGCAAAAGGGCGATGGGACCTGGCTCGCCAACGGCTGGAGGATGTTCGGCGGCACGCACCTGCCTTCGGGCCGTTTCAACGCCGGCGAAAAGGTCTGGTTCTGGGCCGGTGTCGTGATCCTGTGCCTGATCCTGAGCGTCACCGGGCTGATCCTGCTGTTCCCGAATTTCGACCAGGTGCGCTCGACCATGCAGCAGGCCCACATCCTGCATGCGATTTCGGCAGTGCTAGTCACCGCGCTCGGTCTCGGTCATATCTACATGGGCACCATGGGCGTCGAGGGCGCATACCGCAACATGGCGGACGGCGTCACCGATGAGAGCTGGGCCAAGGCGCACCACGAGTACTGGTATGACGAGGTCAAAGGTGGCGCGAAACGATCCTCGGGCGGTGCGGTTCCCGCCGGCGCACCGCATATGAAGGAGAAGCCATGAAACGAATCCTGCTTGCCCTCGCCGGCGGGCTGTTGATCGGCGCCATCGCGGCATCGCACGCCAAGCTGCCGGCCGCGCCGCCCAAGAGCGACGCGGAGAAAACAGCCGAGGCCGACAAGGCCGCCGCAGCCAAGGCGAAGGATGCGGAATTGAACAGCGCGGCCCAGGACCGAGCGGTCGCCAACTACAAGAAGAACAAGGGCATTGCCATGGATAGCAAGCCCGCCCCGGCCGCCCCGGCCGCGAAAAAGAAGTAATAGGCGAAGGACTGCGATGAACAAGATCCTGATCGTGCTGGCGGCTGGGACGCTCCTCACGGGCTGCCAGATGTTCCGCGAGGAAGGACCCAAGGCGACGGCGGAGCTGCGGCCTACCAAGGACAGCACCGCCAGCGGGATGGCAACTTTCACCCAGTTCGGCGACAAGGTGCGGGTGCACGCCGTGGTGAGCGGGCTCAAGCCGGGCATGGAGCACGGCTTCCACGTGCACGAGGTGGGCGATTGCGGCTCGGGCGACGGCATGGGCACCAAGGGGCACTTCAATCCCTATGGCAAGCCGCACGCGCATTTCAGTACGCCGGAGCGGCACGCGGGTGACCTGCCGGCGCTCAAGTCCGATGCCGGCGGCCGCGCCGAGATCACCGTGGAGCTCGACGTGATCACCGTCGCGGCGGGGCCGTCCAGCGTGGTCGGGCGCGGACTGATCGTGCATGCGCAGCCGGACGACTACCGCACGCAGCCGACCGGTAACGCCGGCGCGCGCGTGGCTTGCGCCGTGATCCGGCGCGCGGGCTAGGCCGCTCCCTCCACCAGCAGCAGTTTCGAGCGCGCCGCCTTCAGGCGCAGCGCGAGCACCGGCGCGTACTCCGGCGAGTGGTACCACTTCTTCGCCTGGTCCATCGAAGCGAATTCCAGCACCGCCAGTCGCTTGGGCTGCCAGCCGCCTTCCTTGGCTTCCACCGCGCCGCCGCGCACCAGGTACTTGCCGCCGTACTTGGCGATCGTGGCGGGCACCAGCTTGCGGTACTCCTCGTAGGCGGCGGGATCGGTGATCTCGATTTCGGCGATGACGTAGGCGGACATGCGTGTGCTTTCCAGTAGGGGGTTCAGCGCAGCAGCGTAACGGCGAGCCCTGCCAGAGCGCAAGCGCCAATCACCGGCATGATCCCGACCTTGTAGCGGAACAGCGCGGCGAAGGCGGCCGCGCCGATGAGCGCTGAGATCCAGTCGAAACGCCCGCCGGAGCCGTCGGGCCAGAACACATGCCAGGCGAAGAACAGCGCGAGGTTCACGATCACCCCGACCACCGCCGCCGTGATCCCCGTGAGCGGCGCGCTGAACTTCAGGTTTCCGTGCGTCGTCTCGACGAAAGGCGCGCCGGCGAAGATGAACACGAACGAGGGCAGGAAAGTGAAAAACGTCGCCACCAGCGCGCCGGCCGCACCCGCCCAGAACAGCGCATCGCCGCCGAACACCGCGTGCGTCCAGGCGCCGACGAAGCCGACGAACGCCACCACCATGATGAGCGGCCCAGGCGTGGTTTCGCCCAGGGCCAGACCGTCGATCATCTGCTGCGGGCTCAGCCATTGGTAGTTTTCCACCGCGCCCTGATAGACATAGGGCAGGACGGCGTAGGCGCCGCCGAAGGTGAGCAGCGCCGCCTTGGTGAAGAACCAGCCCATTTGCGTGAGGGTGCCTTGCCAGGCGAACTGCGCAACGAGCGTGGACATCGCGCCGGCCCATAGCGCGAGCCCGACACCGATATAGCCCCCGAACTTCACCCAGGAAAAGCGCGCGTGCGGAGGTGACGGCGTGTCATCGTCGATCAGGGCGGGGCCGTAGCCTGCCTGCGCGCCGCCGTGGCCTGCGCCGCCCGTGAACACCGCGGGCGCGTACTGCCCGCCGAGAAAGCCTATGACTCCGGCAGCCAGGACGATGGCGGGAAAGGGCGCGTTGAAGGCGAAGATCGCGACAAAGGCGGCTGCGGCGATTGCCCAAAGCGCAGGATGCTTCAACGCGCGCTGGCCGATACGCCACGCCGCGGCGAGGACGATGGCCACCACAGCCGGCTTGATGCCGTAGAAGACCCCCATTACGAACGGGACATCGCCGTACGCGAGGTAGATCCACGACAGGGCGATCAGGATGAAGACCGAGGGCAGCACGAAAAGCCCCCCTGCGACGATCCCGCCCCAGGTGCGGTGCATGAGCCAGCCGATGTAGGTCGCGAGCTGTTGCGCCTCAGGCCCGGGAAGCACCATGCAGTAATTGAGCGCGTGCAGGAAGCGCTTCTCCGAGATCCAGCGCCGCCGTTCGACCAGCTCCTGGTGCATGATCGCGATCTGCCCCGTTGGCCCGCCGAAGCTGATGAAGCCCAACTTCAGCCAGAAACGGAAGGCTTCGGCAAAGCTGATCCTGGCGGGCGCGGCACCGTTCATTTCGACTGCACCGGCCTGCCCGCTTTCTTCCAGTCCTCGATGCCGCCGGCCAGGAAGCGCGCCCCGACACCGGCATCGCGCAGCCGCGCCGCGGTGGATTGCCCGACCTCGTGCCCGTAGACGCAATACACGATGACCTCCGTGCCGGCGTATTCCTGCGCCCATTCCTCCACGCGCTCCGGGTCGCGCCACACGGCGCCGTCGATCAAGTCGGGCGCCGCGTCATAGGCGCCCTTGCGCCGCACGTCGATGCGCCTGAGGGAGACGGTTCGCTGCAGATCCTCAGCGGTAGCGGCTAGCGCGGCGGTCGAGGTCTCGACCGCCGCGGCATAGCGCAGCGCTACGCCGTCCCAGTCGATGTTCTGCATGAATGCGGCGACATAGGCCTTCGCGTCGGCGCCGAAATCAATGTGGTAGGCGTGTTCGTACATGTCGAGCGCCATGATGGGCGTGGCGCCCGCGAGCAGCTGCGTATGGTCGGATGCCCAGTGGTTGACCAGGCGCTGCTCGCGGGCGGACCAGGACAGAAGCGCCCAGCCCGAGCCTCCGCCCAGCGCCGCGGCAAGGGCGGTGAACTCCGCGTGCCAGCGCTCGACCGAACCGAAGTCGCGCCTCAGTCCGACCCCGAGCCCCGCAGGCTTTCCAGCCGGCTTCAGCACGCCATCGCCGCCGAGGCTGGCGAAGTAGAGTTCGTGCAGGACCATCGAGTTGGCAGCCACCAGCTCCTCGCGCTTCAGGCCGTTGACCTGAAACACCGGCGCCTTCCCCCAATCGAGGGCGGCGAGCTGCGTGCGGATGGCGTTCAGCCGCCGCACGG
>JANNTQ010000096.1:0-5870 GCA_031394435.1 Betaproteobacteria bacterium | reverse complement strand
CTGGCTGATCAACGCGGTCGCGCTGCTCACGGTGGCCTATGTCATGCCGGGAATCGCCGTGGCGAGCTTCGCCAGCGCGCTGGTCGCGGCGCTGGTGCTCGGCCTGGTGAACACCGTGATCCGCCCGCTGCTGATCCTGCTCACGCTGCCGGCGACGCTGCTCACGCTGGGCCTGTTCATCTTCGTCATCAACGGCCTGTTGTTCTGGTTCGTCGGTTCCTTCATGCAGGGTTTCGTGGTGGACGGCTTCTGGGCCGGCATGGGCGGTGCGATCGTCTATAGCATCGTGTCCTGGGCGCTGTCCTCGGTGCTCCTGCCAGGGCGCCGCGTGCACGTCGAGATTCACAAGGCGTAGATCCATGCGCATCGCGGTGATGGGAGCGGGAGGCGTCGGCGGGTACTTCGGCGGCCGGCTGGCACAGGCCGGGCATGACGTCTCCTTCGTCGCCCGCGGCAAGCATCTCGAAGCCATACGCGCCAAGGGGCTCACGTTGAAGAGCCCGCTCGGCGACGCGGTGATCAAGGTGCGCGCCGCCGAGGACCCGGCCGAACTCGGCATCGCGGACGTCGTCCTGTTCGCCGTCAAGCTATGGGACACCGAGAGCGCCGCCGAGCGCATGCGGCCACTGGTGGAGAAAGGCGGCGTGGTGATCCCGTTCCAGAACGGCGTCGAGTCGATCGAGCGCGTCGGCAGGCTGCTGGGGGCCGAGCGCGTGATGGGCGGCGCCGCCTACATCGCGGGCAGGATCGGCGAGCCGGGCGTCATCGTGCAGACCGGGCAGATGGCGCGCCTGCGCTTCGGGCCGGTGCTCTCCGCGCAGAAAAAGACCGCGGAAGCATTCCTCGCCGCCTGCAAGGACGCGAAGATCGACAGTGAGCTGACGGACGACATCGTGCGCGTGCTGTGGGAGAAATTCGTGCTGCTGGTGGCGGTCTCGGCCACGACCACGGTGACGCGCAAGACCATCGGAGTGGTGCGCGCCGACCCGGACCTGCGCTGGCTGCTTGAATCGGTGATGCGCGAGACCTGGGCGGTAGGCAGGAAGCGGGGCATCGCGCTGCCGGACGACTTCGTGGCGAAGACGCTGGCCTTCGTCGACGGGCTGCCGGCGGAGATGCGCGCCTCGATGGCGGCAGACCTCGAAGCCGGCGGCAAGCTCGAAGCGCCGTGGCTCTCGGGCGCAGTCGTGCGCATGGCGCAAGAGGCGGGGCTCGAGGCGCCCGCCAACCGCGCTGTGTTCGCCGCGCTCAAGCCCTACATCGAAGGCCGGTGAGCCTCCTCAAGGAAGCGCTGCTCGATCCCGCCAAGTCGGTTCTGCTCTACGGCACGACTCCGCCCCGCGCAGACTCGAGCGACGAATTGGTGCAGGGCGCCGCGCGCAAGCTGGCGGAGCGAGTGCGCGCACTGCCCCTTGACGGCGTCGTCGTGTACGACATCCAGGACGAGTCCGGCCGCACCGCGAGCCCGCGGCCCTTCGCATTCACCGGCACCATCGACCCGCGCGCCTACTCGAAACTGCTGCGCGAACTGACCGGCAAGCCGGCCATCACCTACAAGTGCGTCGGCACGAACGGCGAGCCCGCCTGGAACGACTGGCTCTCCGCTACCTCCGGCTACGGCGTCGAGTTCCTGTCCATCGTCGGCCGCCCGACTTCCGGCGTGCGTTACCCGCTGTCGCTGTCGCGTGCCATCCGGCTCGCCGCCGCGCACCCCGCCGGCTTTGCGGTCGGCGGCGTGGTGATCGCCGAGCGCCACACTGCCGACAGGAGCGAATCCGCGCGCATGCTCGCCAAGGGCATCGAAGGCTGCGGCTATTTCATTTCGCAGACGGTGTATCACGCGCACGCGAGCGAGCGCCTGCTTGCCGCTTACGCGCGCGACTGCCGCGGCGCCGGCGTCGAGCCGCGGCGCGTGGTGCTCAGCTTCTCGCCGGTCGGGCGCGACAAGACCATGGCTTTCCTCAAGTGGCTGGGCGTGCATCTGCCGCCCGAGACACAGCGCGCGATCCTCGGCGCGCCGAATCCGCTCGCGAAATCCATCGACATCTGCCGCGAGAACCTGCGCCGCATCCTGGCGCACGACTACGCGAACACCATCCCGCTGGGCGTGAATATCGAAAGCGTGTCCATCAACAAGGACGAGATCGACGCCTCGATGGACCTGTTTCATGCGCTCGCCGAAGTGCTGGCAGAAAAGCGATGAGGCGGCTGCTCGCGGGCTTCGCCGTCGTCGCGCTCGCCCTCGCGGCGCTCGAGATCTTCCTGGTGCACCTGCTGCAGCCGCTGGACAACCGCCTGCTCGACGCCTTCACGCGCTGGCACGCGGCGCAACTGGCGCCCGACCCCGAGGTGGTGCTGGTGGAAATCGACGAGCGCAGCCTCGCCGCGATGCAGGCCGAAGCCGGGCGCTTTCCCTGGCCGCGCGAGGTTTACGCGGAGCTGCTGCGCGGGTTGATGCCGCAGAAACCGCGCGCCGTGGTGTTCGACATCATGTTCTCCGAGCCGGACAGGTTCCGCCCGCAGAGCGACCAGGCCTTCGCCGAGGCTGCGCTGCCGTACCGCGGCATCCTGTACTTCCCCATGCTGCTGCTCGATGCTCGCGACCACGCGAGCGGCGCGAGCGCCGCAGAGCTCGCGCCGCTAATCGGCCTGGTGCGACGGCCCGAGGCCGACCCGCACGCGCGCATCGCGGTGGTGCCGCCCCTCGCCTTGCCCGCCGAGCTCTGGCGCGGGGGCACGATCAATTTCCTCGAGGACAAGGATGGCGTCGGCCGGCGCTACGCGCTGCGCTCCGCGGTGCGCGGCTGGGAGCTTGCTTCGCTGCCGGCGCGCGTCGCTCTCGATCTCGGCTACGGCGTGCCGGACACGGAGGACCTGCGGCTCGCCTGGCGCGGCCGCGCGCGCGGCCTGCCCAGTGTTTCCTTCAGCGACCTGTACGAGGATTTTGGCCGCGCCAAGCGCGCGCGGCCGCACAACGAGTTCAGCGGCAAGATCGTCGTGATCGGCGCTGCGGCGGCGGGCCTGGGCGACCTGCGCGTGACGCCGCTCGCCAGCACCCAGCCGGGAATGGAGATCCTCGCCACCGCAATCGAGAACCTGAAGAACGGCCGCGCCATGCGTACAGCGCCGTCCTGGCTGCGCTTCAGCGCCGCGCTAGTCCTCATCGGCCTGCTGTACGCGGCCTTCGCGCGCAACGTGAACGCGAGCCGCACCGCGGCGGGGCTCGGCGGCGCAAGCACCGCCTTGCTCGGCGCGAGCTGGTTCGCTGCAGGCAAACTGTTGCTCCTGCCGCTGCTGGCGGCACTTGCCGCGGCGTGGCTGTTCTACTTCGCCGCCGCCATCGCCGCCTACCTCAAGGAGCGCCGCACGCGCGAGGAGGCGATCGCCATGTTCTCGCGCTTCGTCAACCCGCACGTGGTGCAGCAGCTGATGGAGCGAGGCGGGCTGCAAGGCGCCGGCCAGACGCGCGAGGTGACGCTGCTGTTTTCCGACATCCGCGGCTTCACCACGCTGGCGGAATCGCGCACGCCGCAGGAAGTGGTCGAGGTGCTCAACCGCTACTTCACCCTGCAGGTGGACGTCATCTTTCGCCACGGCGGGTCGCTGGACAAGTTCATCGGCGACGCCATCATGGCCTTCTGGGGAGCGCCGCTCGACGATCCCGAGCACGCGAAAAACGCCGTCGCCTGCGCGCTCGACATGGCCGACACGCTGTTCGCCTTCAAGGCAGAGATAGGGGAACTGGGCAAGGACTTCGACGTCGGCATCGGCATCCATTCCGGCCCGGCGGTGGTGGGGCTGATCGGCTCGGAGAGGCGCCGCGAGTACACCTCCATCGGCGATACCGTGAATCTCGCCAGCCGCATCGAGGGCCTGACCAAGGAGGCCGGACGGCGGATTCTCGCCTCGCGCGAGACCATGGAACGCTGCGCGGGCGCCTTCGATTTCGTATCATGTGGCACCTTCCACGCCAAAGGCCGCGCCCAGGCAGTGGAACTGTTCGAGCCGCGGAGAAAACCGTGAGACTTGCCGCCCTCCTCCTCCTCCTCGCCCCTGCGCTGTGCCTCGCCGAGCCTGCGAGGGTGATCCGCGCCACGGAGATGAAGCAGCAGCCCGCCACCGACGCAGCCGCTGCCGGCCTGCTGGCGGAGAACGAGAAGGTGGATGCGCTCGAGCGCAATGGCGGCTGGACGCGAGTCAAGGCCGCCACCGGCGCCGAGGGCTGGGTGCGCATGCTCTCGCTGCGCTACGCCGGCACCGGCGCCGCGAAACAGGGCGATTCCGGCGTGGTGCAGGCGCTCAACGTTGCGCGCAGCGGCACCAGCGGCGCGCAGGTCACCACCGGCGTGCGCGGACTGGACGCCGAGCAACTCGCCAATGCCAGGCCTAACGCCGCCGAGTTGAAAAAGATGGAGCGCTACTCCGCGAGCAAAGACGGCGCCGAGGAGTTCGCGGCCAAGGGCAGCCTGCAATCCCGGCGCGTGGACTATCCGAAGGAGGGCGGCTGATGCGCCTCGCCCTGCTCGCCTGCCTCGCCCTCGCCGCCGCGCCGGCGCAGGCGCAATTCAACCTGCGCAACCTCAACGTCGACCAGCTGCTGGACAAAGCGAAGACCGTCGGCAAGGCGACGCAGGAGATCGGCGAGAAGGAAGAGATCGAGATCGGCCAGGCCATGGCGGCGCGGCTGCTTGGCGCTGCGCCGCTGATGGCGAATGATGGGGTGCAGCGGTACGTGAACCAGGTCGGCCGCTGGCTCGCCTCGCAAACCGAGCGTCCCGACCTGCCCTGGCAGTTCGGCGTTCTCGATGCGCCGCAGGTCAATGCATTCGCCGCGCCCGGCGGTTTCGTCTTCATCACCCGGGGGCTGCTCGAGCGGATGCGCAACGAGTCCGAACTCGCCGGCGTGCTCGCGCATGAGATCGTGCACGTGCTGAAGAAGCACCACCTGAAGGCGATTCAGAAGAACGCGCAGGCATCGCTTGCCGCCGATGCGCTGTCGATGGCCTTGCGCGACCGCGGTTCCGCCGCAAGAGAGAAGCTGATCGCCTTCGGCACCGAAATGTACGCCCGCGGGCTCGACCGCTCCGATGAGCTGGAAGCCGACCGGCATGGCGTGGTGATTTCCTCGCGCGCGGGGTACGACGCGTACGGGCTACCCGTCGTGCTGCAAGTGTTGCAGGCGATGAACCCGGAGGACTCCGGGCTCGCCCTGATGTTCAAGACGCACCCGCCACCCGGTGAGCGGCTCGACACCCTCGAGAAGACCATGCAGCCGACGCTGGACGCATTCGGCAACCAGCCGCAGCTGCCCGAGCGCTTCCGCGCCAACGCGCGGCCGAACCCGTAAGGGTTCAGGCCGCCCGTTTCTTG
Source organism: Betaproteobacteria bacterium (assembly GCA_031394435.1). GTDB lineage: Bacteria > Pseudomonadota > Gammaproteobacteria > Burkholderiales > SG8-39 > JAABQT01. Next base: position 500 of record JANNTQ010000096.1, on the reverse strand, counting down.
CGCTGCGCGTCGCGCGCGTGCATCTGCGCGTAGGCGCCATGCGCCGCAGCCTCCGCATCGCCCACGTGCACCGGCTGCCCCATGTCTTCAAGCACCGACCCGAGTGCGGAAAGGCACAGCATCACGTTGTCCGGGCGGCACGAGTAGCCCATCAGGCCGAAGCGCCAGATCTTGCCCGCGAGCGGGCCGAGGCCGGCGCCGATCTCCAGGCCGAACTCGCTCAGCAGCGTCTTGCGCACCTGCGCCTCGTTGACGCCCTCGGGACATTGCACGGCGTTCATCTGCGGCAACTGGTGCTGCTCGGCGACGAGGAACTTCATGCCCATCGCTTCGAGCCCGGCCTTGAGCGCGACATGGTGGCGCTGGTGGCGTGCCCAGGAGTTATCCAGTCCTTCCTCGCGGATCAAGAGCAGCGCTTCATGCAGCGCGAAAAGCGAGTTCGTCGGCGCGGTGTGATGGTAGGTGCGCGTGGTCGCGCCCCAGTAGCCCAGCAGCAGGTT